>CAZUUK010000018.1:0-22600 GCA_964622675.1 uncultured Planctomycetota bacterium
GCCGCCGCAAAGGAGCTCATGTCGAGAAAGGAGTACGAGGGCGCGATAGCCATGCTCGATGAGGTCATCACGAGCTTTCCTGGCACGGATGCGTGCGCCCAGGCACACCTGCTGAAAGCCATCTGCCTGCGGGAACTCGGCGAAGACGAAGCGGCGCTGGCAGAATTGAGGATTGTTATCGAGGAGCACCCCGACTCGTCGGCTGCGTGGGAGGCGGCCAAGACGTTTGCCTTACTCCACTTCAAGGCCGAATCGGTAATAGCGGGGATCGAATGGATTGAAAGCCTGCTTGAGCGGGACCCGGACAATTTCGCAACGAAGAAGGCAAGATGGAACCTTGTTGAACTGGCAGCGCGGACGGCGGACGTGACGCTGATGGCCGAGCTTCTTGAAATATGCAAGGAGGTGTCGGAAGGAGACGAGGGCGTTGACGCGCAGATGGCGCGGTTGGCCCTGGCCTGGGGGATGCGAAGGGTGGATAGAACCCAGGCGCTCAGCTTGCTTGACGAGGTCGGCATGGAGTCAACGGATCCATCGGTTGCCGCGGAGGCCAAGCTGAGGCTCGCGACCCTTCTCTGGTGGCAAGACATGAGTCGAGCCGCAGCGCTCTTGGAGGAGGCACTTTCGCTGCCGGCGGACGAATCCATAAAGAGGGAGGCGAGACTCAAACTGGCGGGGTGGTATGCGAGGGAGGATATTGCGAGCGCGCTGGCTGTGTTCGATCAAGTCATGTCGGACGGCTGGAGCGAGGATGAACTCAGCAATTGCATGAAGGACATTGTCACGAATGCGATAAAGGGCAGCGCTGACACGGGTTATCTACTGACATGGCTGGAGGAGATGGCCGGCGGGGAAGGAAAGGTGGCGGAATATGCGATGCAATTGGGAGCCTTTCTAGAGAACCCGGAGGATCCAGCAGCCGCCACCTATCTTTCGGCAGACATGCTCCGGGAAGTTGCGGTAGCCTATATGGTCGGGGGAGACCCGCGAATGGCGCAGCAGATCTCCGAGGCCTACATGCGGCAGATGGAAGCGGAAGGCAGAGAAGGGGACGAGAAGTATCTCGAAGCGCTACGGCTCAGCGCCAGTGCATCGGTGCTGCAGCAAGACTGGGCCGGAGCAGCAGATCTGATGGGAGAGGCGATACAGAGATTCCCGGACGAGCCGGGCATTCCGCAGATGCTGGCCTTGCGGGGATTCTATGCGAGGAACTGCGGAAGGACGGAGGAGGCGCTGGCCGACCTCCAGCGCGTGCTGGATGAGTACCCGGAGAGCCCACAGGTACCTCATGCGTTGATTCAGATGGCGGCGGCTTACATGAACCAGATTGGGGATCTCGATAGAGCGCGCGAGATCGCCCAGCGAATCATTGATGAGTACCCGCTGACGCCCTCGGCCCAGGAGGCGGAAAGCTTGATCAGTTTCATAAACAGACAGGAGGGCAAGGAGGCGACAGAACCATCTAAACTGGAAGGGCTGGAGGAGATGATGGCCGGGGCGAAGGGGGAGCTGGTCGAAGTGAAGGAGTTGGAAGGCGGGAAAAAGATGTACGTTTACAAATTCACCGCACCCGACGGGAGCACCACGTTCTACGCCAGCAATGTGCGTATCAAGCTCCCGGAGGAAGAGGAGGAGGGGCAAGGCGACACCGAGGGGACCCGCGAGAAAGCCGTCGCGCTCCGCTTATGAGGACAAGCAGGCCGTTCTGGAAATGCTGAACCAGGGATTGGTGAAAGCGCAAGTAACGACCGGCGGAGATGTGACCTGATCCGCAAAATCCATAAGGAGGCTGGAGTGATGCTAGTAATAACGCCTGGATGGAAGAGGGGTGTTGCGTGGGCTGCTTGTGGCTTGGTGGCGGTGGTGATCGTGCTAACAGGCTGGTGTATCCATAAGGCCCTGGAGACCTCGGCCGACGATGAACAAGTGAAAGAGGAAAGGGTCGTCTCGCCGGAAGAAGTCGAAGGGAGTGATTACGTCGCGCGACCCGCGCCGGCCAAAGGCTCGGATGATGCTAGCCGAGCCGGGGATAAGGTGGTGAAGAGCCCCGTCGTCGAAGAGACGGGGCCGGTGGAAAAGGCGGCGGCTTCGCGGGAGGGTGAGGGGGGCGTTTACAATGTGGGAGCTTGGTTTCACACCGGTTCCGGTGATCCCGAGAAGGTCCGACAGCAGCAAAAGGAAATTCGCGAGCTCTTCGCGAGGGGAGATTACGAGCTCGAGATTACTGAGAGGGCTTTGGGGGAGAAGGACTACCTCTACAAGTTCATTCTTTCTGACGGTGAGGAGTTTCGAGTGGGAAGCCCCAAGCCGCTGGCGGATCCCGGCGCCGCGCTGACGCAGCAACTTGAACTGGCGGATCTCGTTGCCCAGGGAAAGGGAGAGCTAGTCGAGGTGAAGGAGCTGCCCGGCGGGAGGCTTGCGTACATTTACGAATTCGTTCTGGCCGACGGAAGGGTAGTGAAGTACAGCAGCGCCACGCCGCTGAAGTTGGCGGAGTAATCCCTGGCGCGGTGGATAGTTCCCACGATGGGTTATGACTGCCTGTTCCGCTAGGCCTCGGCGGGCCCTTCAGCGATGCGGCCACAAGGGGAGACTCGCCGGGCGCTCGCTCTGCGCTTTGCTTTGCCGAAGCGCTCAGATAGAATGACTGCGGGAGGTAACCGGCTAGATTTGTCAACTTGCGCTCAGCCGGGACCGTGCCGGATTACCAGGAGAAGGTAACCAGTGAAGAGCGGGTATCCGGCGATGTTTTGTGTGCCGGGGCTTTGCGAGGTAGGGAACGTAAGCAAATGGGGCCGCTGTGTTTGCTGGGACTGAGGATTGGTTGCCCAAGGAGGCCGGAAAGCTGCATGACGAGGCGGTGATTCGGCGAAAGCGGGAGGGACAGGCGAGACCTCCCGAGGACCCAATTGCCAAGGAGTTCCACGACAAGCTGGGTTAATCGCCGAGAAGGCCGGCTACACCCTGTTCCTGGCACGCGATAGCCAGCGCGGCCATGGACAGGTACTTGGAACCGTGGGCCGCTTCGAGGCATCGATCAATGAGGCGTCGCTACAGGCAGGCATTGTGAGGCGCACGGCGAGTTCCTTAATAAAGACAACCCGCAGCGGAAAGGAGCGCGCGGCAGCCCAAGAAATCAAACTTACGCAGTGGGGCGTCTCTTACAGGGAGGATTTCAGGTGAACAGTTTATTGCTGACATCGGTCGCCACAGTTAGCGTGTGCGGGATTGCTGCTGCCATCTTCGCGGCAGGAGAAGACGTTGGTACCGGGCGTTCAGGGACCGGGTTTTGGGCTCCGGTTGTTCCGCCACGAACGCACTACACTATTGATTGCAGTGTAGTGACTTCAGGGAGACCCCTGAGCCTTAGAGGGACTGAGGTCATTCGCCTTACGAATATGTCCGAGAGACCGATCTTTCGCTTGGCACTGGCCTGCCCGCGCGGGAGTCCTGAGAACCTGGAAATCGAGGCAGGCGGTGCGTCGCTTCCAGTGCTTGGAGCAGGTGAGGGGGGCTCCCGGCCTCGGGCGCTTCTTTTTGAACTTGCAGAAGCTCTCCTTCCGGGTCAAAAGCTCGAATTGGAGATAGGGTTCAGGGGGTCGGTGTCGGCCGACGAGACTCCAGATGATATTAAGTTAACAGGATGGCACCCCAGGCTTTGGTGGGGTTTTGAAACGCATGACGATTACAGCGTGAAGGTAGAGGTTCCGGAGGGATACGCACTGGGCACCAGCGGCAGGTTGGAGGAGGATTCGGGCCGCTACGAGGCCAAAGGGGTTAGGTCCTTTGGTTTGTTCCTGGGAAAGGGAATGACGGTTATCAAGGAGAATGCGGGGGACGTCGTCGTCCGCGCGATACATACGGAGAAAGGAGAAGAGTGCGCCCGGCTGCTGGTCCAGACAACAGTTGATGTGATCAACTTTTATCGCGAACGGTTTGGCTTCTATCCTCACAAGAGCCTCACAATTGTCCCGGGGATGGTCAGGCCGGCCGGCGGTTATCCGGTGGCAAGTGCCATGGTGGCGATTCACGGACAGGAGCGAATGTCCGAAATGCCTGAGATCCACTGGCGGTGGATTACTGCCCATGAAATCGGGCATCAGTACTGCGGAGAACATGTCCTGGAGAAGGATTCGCCGGACTGGCTCTTTGTCGGGCTCGGGATCTATGCCGACAGAGAGTATGCGCGGGCGAGGGCCCTGGGTTTGGAGAAGCATCAGGAGGTTCTATCCAGGTACATATCCGGCGTGCGGAGGCATCTTGACACGACGATTGATCGCACTGAGGAAGAACTCGCCCATATTGACTTCGATTTCAACAATGTGGTTGTCCACGGAAAGGGATTTGGCGTAGTGAGCGCGCTGGCGTGCTTGCTGGGACGTGAGGCCTTTGACCGCGCCTATCAGCGCTGCCTGAGGGAATACGCGGGGCGGCGAATGAGCGTGAGTGGGTTTCGGGCTGTCTGCGAGGAAGAGAGCCAGCAGGACCTGGGATGGTTCTTCGAGCAGTGGGTGCGGTCAAGCCGATATCTGTCGTATCAGGTCACGTCGAAGGAATGCAGAGAGCAAGACGGGAAATATTTGTCGAAGGTGCGAGTCGAATGTCTGGGCACACTGAAGATGCCGGTCCCGGTTGAGGTATCCTTTGAGGATGGGACAAGCGAGCTTCGATTCACCGATCGCCTTTTGGAAGTGAACGAGCTGAAATTCGTAAGCAGTGCGCCGCTGGAGCGCGTGCGCCTCGACCCGGACCACGAACTGCCTCTGGTGGTTCCGCCGCCTTCTCCGGCGGGAAGAGAGCTCAGCCGGGAAATCGAGAGGCTGGCGTGGACAGGAGCGGGGAATAAGGCCGTTGAGCTATTCAAGGAAGCCAAAGAGGCGGAGCTATCCGATGTCACCCTTTGGTTCAAGCTCGGAATGACATTGTATGACGGCGAGTACTACCAAGAGGCGCTCGAGGCGTTCGAACGTACAAATCGTCAAGCAAGGAAGGGCTCTACTTATGGTTTCGCGGCGGCGGTTTGGCAGGGACACATGAAGGATTTTCTGGGCCGCCGCGAGGAGGCGCTGCAGCACTACAGGGAAGCGCTGGAGCTCGATACCGGGGACTGTATGCGACACGATCAATACGGGATGAAGATAGACCGACGGTGGGTGGAAGAGCGTCTCAAGAAGCCCTTTGAACGGAAATGATTATGGGGGCTTAAGTGGGAGAATTTCGGACTCGGTCGGGCGTTGCGAGGTACGGACGGAAAGCATGCCCGATTATGAGATGGCCCGCGGCCTTCCCTACCGGTGACCGGTCATAGTCCGTGACCGTCTAGCCATTTCCCGGCTGGCTGCGCCGCGGCGCTTCCGCTAGAATTACGAGGAGAGTTTCCGCAAGGAGCGGCCTGACCAGCAGTGGAGGTTACAGATGAGCAAGCGAGAAGATTTGGGCGTGAGTCGCCGAGGATTTCTGAAGCATGCGGGATTTGGGGCCCTCGGCCTGGGCCTGGGAGCCGGAAACACAAGACGGCTGGCGGACCTGCTTGCATCTGAAGAGAAGCGTCCTGTTGCGTACGCGACCCTTGGCCGCACGGGCCTGAAGGTTTCGCGGGTCGGTGTGGGCGGGGGGCGGGTAACGCTGCCGTCCGTCGAGGCGGCGATTGAGCGCGGGATTAATCTACTGCACACGGCTCCGAACTACGCCGGCGGAAAGACTATCGAAACTTACCGGCAGGTTTTCGAGCGGGGTCATCGCGACAAGCTGGTGTTTGCGCTGAAGTCGATTGTTCAGTCGCGAAGAGGAAGGTTGGGGGCGCTCTCGGAGCAGGTTGATGACGGGCTGAAAAAAGCGGGGACGGATCGGATCGATCTTCTGCTTCCTACCTGCCACGACGTCGATACGGTTGGAAAGGAGTCGGTAAAAGAGACGTTCGAGGAAGCGAAGAAGCAGGGCAAGGCGCGCTACCTCGGGTTAGTGACGCACAAGTTCATGCCGGAGGTGTTGACGAAGGCGGTGGAATTGGGCTGGTACGACGCGGCGCTTGTGGCATTTCGGGAGCCGAGTGAGGAATTTTCAAAGGCGGTGAAGAATGCGCGTGATTCGGGGATGGGGATAATCGCGATGAAGGGGCTCACGAGGAGCATTCGGCAGGACCGCGCAGCGATGAAAGCAGCCACGGTGGAAATCGTCACCAAGGGCGGCGCCGACTCGATGCTTGCGGTTATGGATACGATGGAGAAGGTGGAGCTTTTCGCCGAGGCGGCTTCCCTCCCGGCGGCCACGGCGGAAGAGAAGCAGGCGCTGAAGGAGGCACGGGCAAGAGATCGCGGGCGCGTCTGCCTGATGTGCGGGAGGTGCTCTGTGTGCCCACGCGGCGTGGACGTCGCTTCCATCCTCAGGTTCAAGATGTATTACGAGGAATACGGCTACCGCGAGATGGCACATGATGAATACCGGTCGCTGCTTCCCGCGCAAAGAGCTGAAAACTGCGACCGCTGCGGCGTGTGCGAAAGTGTGTGCCGGGCTGGACTTCCCATCAGGAAGCTTCTCGGCTCTGCGGCGAGAATTCTTGCCTAGGCTTCGGCGGGCGAACTTGAAAGCGCGGATTTATTCGACGGCGCTTTTCAAATACGCTGCGGACTTGCGTTCCGGCACATCTCCCCTCCCCTACCGAGCCGCTTTTTGCTAGAATCTCTGCGATGAAACCTCTCAGCTTCTCCAGGAGGGCTCAGTGGGTGTCATAAAGGCGCTCTCCGAATCAGTCATATCGAAGATAGCTGCCGGCGAGGTGGTGGAGCGGCCTGCTTCAGTGGTGAAAGAGCTGCTGGAAAACAGCCTCGACGCCGACGCTACGAAAATCGAGATCGATCTTGCCGATGCGGGAAAGAAACTCATCCGCGTTTCGGATAACGGGAGGGGGATCCCGCGAGAGGATCTTCAGCTTGCGGTTTCGCGCTACGCGACGAGCAAGCTCTCGACGGCTGACGACCTTTTCACGGTATCCACACTGGGGTTCAGGGGTGAGGCGCTTGCATCCATAGCGGCGGTATCGCAGTTGCGGCTTGGGTCCCGTCCCGCGGGCAGTCTGGAAGGGGCCGAAGTAGAGGTTTCCGGCGGGAAGGTGGGCGAGGTCAAGGCGTGCGGGATGCCCGAGGGAACAGCGGTAGAGGTTTCAAACCTGTTTTTCAACGTCCCGGTGAGGCGGAAGTTCCTGAGGTTCGCCAAAACAGAGCTTTCGCATGCGCTCGACACGATCCACCGTTTTACCCTCTCCTTCCCGGCGGTGCACTTCACCGTGACGCATAACGGAAGGAGCGTTCTGAACCTGCCGCCGGGCAGGACTGTGAGGGATCGAGCGCAGGCTGTTTTCGGGGCTGAACTGGCTGATTCGCTGCTCGAACTGCCCGGGAGCGACGAAAGCTTTTCCGTGACGGGCTTCATAACGCCGGCGAGCTTCACTCGACCCAACAGCAGGCTGCAGTACTTTTTCCTCAACCGGCGCTACGTGAGGGACAGGGCCCTGGCGCACGCCGTCTCAGAAGCCTATAGGGGTCTGATTCCCCAGGGCCGCTATGCCGCCTACTTCCTCTTCGTGCGGATCGACCCGGAAGAGGTGGATGTGAACGTTCATCCGACGAAGATCGAAGTCCGGTTTCGGCGGCAGGCGCGTGTCCACGATGCGGTGTTGGATGCAGTCCGCACCAGGCTTTCGCCGGGCGCGCCGAGCAGGATCTCCGTCTCGCCGAGCGCCGAAGAGATAGCCGACGAACTCATACGAAAGATCTCGCCAAAGCCCGAGCAGAGGTCAATGGCACCGGCGCCCGGGCCGCCTTCGTCCCCGGCGGCCCCCCCTGCGGCCGCGCCGAGAGCTTCCGAAGCGGGCCGGCCGGTTTTCCAGGTGCTCGATTCCTACCTCGTCAGCGAAGGTGTGGGGGGGCTTGTGATCGTCGATCAACACGCGCTGCACGAGCGGGTAATTTTTGAGGAGCTGAAAGAACAGCTAACTTCCTCCAGGCTTCCGATTCAGTCTTTTCTGATCCCCGAACCGATGGAGCTGCTGGAGGAGGACGTGCAGCGGCTCGAGGCGGCCCGGAAAACGCTCGAAGGGCTTGGGGTGAAGTTCGAAAGCGTTTCTCGCAAGACGGTGGTGGTCCGCGCCGTGCCGCAGCTCGTCGCAAGGGCCAACCCGCGAGAGCTTTTGGAAGGAATCCTGGAGCGCCTCAGCGAAAACCCCTCTACACGCCTGGACTCCCACGCTCTGGTGGAAGAGATCCTCCAGGGACTTGCCTGCAAGGCAGCGGTGGAGGCGGGCGAAAAGCTGACCGCAGAGGAGATGTCTTCGCTGCTTATGCGCGCAAATGAAACCCGGTTCCAGGCGACATGTCCACAGGGGCGGCCCACGACCCTTATCCTCGGGAAGGAACAACTGGAGAAGCATTTCAAAAGGACCTAGGCGTTGCCTGACCTAAGCCTGATGAGTCTATCGTTGGAGGAACTCCCTGCGCGGCCGCGCGAGGCGCTGCATGCAGCCGAAGAAGCCGGCTTTCAGTCGATCAGCCTCTCTTCTCGCTCGGAGCTGGGGCCGGAAGTTCTGGGAAGAAGCGAGCGGAGTCACCTCCGGCGCCTTCTTGAACTCTGCGGGCTTCGCGTGGCGGCGTTTCGAGCTGACCCGTTTCTCCTCCTGGACGCTCCTTCGCGGCTGCAGAGAAACGTCGAACACCTCACCGCGCTTTTCGCGCTGGCTGCGGAACTCAAGTGTCCTCTGGTTGTCGGGAGGACCTCGCCGACCCTCGACCAGAACGTGCTCAGCGAGCTGCTTCTGATGGCAGGTGAATTTGAAATAGCACTGGCGCTGGAGTGCCCATCCCTGGAGCCGGAGGGGTTGGGGGAGATGTTGTCGGGCCGCCGCGCGGGCCATTTGAAGGCCAGCGTTGACGCCGCTGCCCAACAACTGGCCGAAAGAGCAGCCGGTGATACAATAAGCCCGCTTTCCCCGATCCTGGCGCACGTACGATTCAGGGACTTCGTTCGCCGCGGAGAAAAAGTTCAGCAAGTACGACTCGGGGAGGGGGAGCTGCGGCTGGAAGACTGGGTCTGGGCGCTGCGAGAAGCGGAATTCACGGGATCGTTTGCGATTTGCCCGCTTCAAGGCGAAAGGCTTGCCAAGGAGGCGCGTATTGCTCGGGAGCGTTTCCTCAAAGCCGTGCAGCGCGCCTCGCAGCGGCGGGCGGTTTTCCTTGACAAGCACTCGGGGACATCCTTATACTCTGACATCGGGCTGGAGCAAAGCGGCGGGAACAAGGAGGAGAAAAATGCCCGTGACTCATAAGCGCGCCCGGGGCCAGGTGCCGATAGGGGCCCTCGTTTTCTTCATTGTCTTATTCCTCGCTGCCTCAGGTGTCGCGTACGTGTTCTATCAGCAGATGTCCAAGAGGCGGCAGGAGCTTCAAACTGCCATCGAGCAGCGAGACTCGATGGAGACGCAAGTCCAGGAGATGGAGAAAGCGTACCTGGAGATCCAGAAGCTCTTCGGCTGGGAGGACAAGAATGTTCCCAAGCGTCTGCTCGATCAGGTAGCGCAGCAGCGAAGCGAGATGGAGGCCCCTTTGCAGCAGGAGGCGATGGAGGAGATGATGAAGGCCATCGCGGAGCAGATGCCGGAGGGGGCCGAAGTAGCGCCGGCGGACTTACAGGAGATGATGAAGGCGCTGCAGGCTCCTATGCCCGGGGCTCCGCCTGAGGGGACGGAAGGCGTAGCAGCGCTGAAGCAGCTGCTTGGGGCCGAGGCGCCGCTCAGCTTTCCGTATCAGCTGCCTGCGCCCTTCTCGCACGGCAAGTTCGCGAACTTGAGGGAGCTTACGTACTTCCTCCTGGACCTTCGCGAGCGATACCTAAAGGTCTGGCAAGAAGCGAAGGGGGCGCTTGACAAGCAGAGCGAAGCGCGGCGAGTGGCCGAGACCGCTCGCCAGTTCGAAATACTTGAGCGTGAAAATCAGGTACAGCAGGTGCGCGGCCAGCTCGGATTGGAGATCGACCAACTCAAAGAACAGCTTGCCGCCATTCAAAGCATCCACGATGGGCTAAACGAGAAATTCGCGCAGGAGATCGCAGAGAAAGACCGGCTTGCCGCCGAGGTGAGCGAGCTTCAAGGAACCCTTGAAGAGAAAGAAGCCACCATCCTGGATCTCGAGGACAAACTGGCGACTAGAGCCATTTTCGCCAAGGTCGCGGAGCTGGAGCCGGACGGGAAGATACTTAGTGTAGATGCGCAGTTGGGATTCGGATTCATAAACCTTGGGCAGCGCAGCAACGTACAGCCGGGCTGGCGCTTCCGGGTCGTGCGCCGGACCACCAAGGGCTACGAGGCCATAGGCGAGGCGATGGTCAGGCGTGTAGAGGAGGAGATAAGCCGCGTCAACCTGAGGGTAGATAACCCGCGCGTGCCCGTCGTCGAAGGCGACTTCGTCGCCAATGCAGCTTACGACCCGAAGAAAACCATAACTCTCGCGTTCGCCGGCTCGCTTGAAGCTTTCACCATCGAGCAAGCAAGCGAGTTGGTCCGACAATACGGGGCTCAAACAGCCGACAGTCTCACGCCGTACGTGGACTACGTTGTGATCGGCAAAGAGCCCGGCGACGCGCTAAACGACGCCCGCCGCTACGGGGTCGCTGTAATGACGGAGGCGCAGTTCCTGGATTATATCGGCGGCAGCTTCTAGGCGGACTTCGAGCCCCCTCTTCCCAGCGCCAATTGAGAAGGCGCGGCGAAGCGTCAGAAAGCGCGTTCGCGACAGAGGGCTTTCCCAGATACTCTCGCCCCGGCCGCCGACTCGCAGCCCTTCGTCTCCACCCCTCGGCGGGACCTACCCTGCCAACCCCCAGCCGAGAAGTCGCTTCGGAGGTGCTCAACCGGCCCCGCTCCCCAAACGAGACTGGAGGAACCTCCACGAAATTCCGTGGAGACATCTCTGAATTGCGTTTATAATACCGCCGGGGAAAATGGCTGCAGTTGCGTGAATCTAGCGGCTGAGGCATGGGGGGCAGCTACGCAAGCGAGGCAGCGTAAGCAAGCTTTCGCGCGCGATATTGCTCTGACGCGTTGATTCTCTGTAGAATCGAGTCGCATCAGCGCCGCTGCCAACGTCGACGCAGTCCATGAAAGGGGAAAGGGGCAAGTAAAGTGGAGCGAAATATGTCGAAAGCACGCCTCCTTACAAGAGCGTCTCTGGTCGTCATTCTGGCATTGGCGGCTATGGGGAGCGCAACAGCAGCCGATTGGGAGGAAATGTCCTCCGGCACCGGCGAGAACCTTTGCGCCGTCTGGGGGCTTGTCGCGAGCGAGGACGTATTTGCAGTAGGCGAAGCCGGCACGGTGTTGCACTACGACGAGGGAAGCTGGGGCCCGCTCAATCCGGGCACGGACAGCGCTCTTTACGGCGTCTGGGGAAGCTCGGCCACCGACGTGTACATGGTCGGGCAAGCAGGGTTGATCCTCAACTACGATGGCTTCACGTGGACCAGCCTGTACTCGGGGGAGGGCACGCCGCTCAAAGACGTTACGGGCACATCCGCCAGCGACGTCTACGCGGTTGGAGCGGATGGCCTTGCACTGCACTACGACGGTGATTCGTGGACCGACACGGGCACGGGCACTGAGGAAACGCTCAACGGCGCCTGGGCGGGGCCATCCGGTAAGGTTTTTGCCGCCGGAACTAGTGGAACGCTCCTGGATTACGACGGGACCTGGCATCAGTCCATTTACGAGTATCCGACGCACGACTTCTTGGGTGTTTCGGGAGCTTCTCTGGACTTCTTCTTCGCGGTGGGCCAAGAGACCCCCACCAAGGGACTAGCCCTTTTTGGATCGGGGGGCGCGTGGTCGGGAAGGCCCATGACCATACCGACCTGCGGCCCTCTCTACGGCGTATGGGCTTCTCCGGAAGATGAGGCGTTCGCTGTTGGCGATGGCGGAGCGATCCTCCATTATAAGGATGATACCTGGTCAAGTATGGACTCCGGTGTGAGCCAGACGCTTCGTGGAGTCTGGGGACGCGCCCCCGATGACGTCTTCGCGATCGGGGATGGAGGAACGATCCTTCATTACTCCGGCGGTGTTGTCTCGCCCGTCTCCATAGGCGCCGGGAACGCGGAAGCAGGGCCCGGAGAACAAGACGATGTAAGAATCAGCCTCCACAATGAATCCATCGAAGCTACGCGAATTGATTTCACGCTCAGCTTCGACCAGAGCGTTCTTCAGCAGCCTGAGGAGACGGATATTTCCGCTCCCCTTTTCGACAGCGTCACCGCTGACGTGACCCAGGCCGGGGAAGTGTCGGTTACGGCAACTGCCGTCTCGGCCATAGTTATCGGCGAAGGACAGGCCATCGCGTTTGTGACGTTCACGGTTCAGCCGGATCCTTCTACCTTAGCGAGCGAGCTTACCATAACCGGTGAGCAGGTCCTTGATGCCGTTGGAGACCCGATCCCGACCACGCCGTGGGCTCCCGGAGCTTTTGCCGTTTTGTGGAAAGTAGTCCCGCAAGACCCCGAGGTGTCAACGGGGGAATACCTCCACTTCACGATCAACGTTGATCTCCTTACCCCGACGTGGTCGCTTACCTCCGCGCCTTCCAACGGACAAATAAACCCATCGAACGGTATCTACCGCGCCGGAGGCGTCGGCGCGACCGTTGACGAAGTGATGGCGACAGCAGGAAGCCGACCCGCAACCACCACCGTTACGGTCAGCACGACTCCTCGCCCGCCCGGAACCGTTGGCCCACCCACCTCGATGGATGTGGACGGCGGAGGCCTTAGCCTGGCTGATGTCATACACATGCTCAAATTTGTGGTGGGCGTCGAAATCCCGACCCCGGAGCAAGTCGAGGCGGGTGACTTCGACGTCAACGGAGCCGTTGGCCTGGGAGACGTGATCAACGCGTTGCGGATTGTCGTAGGGCTGCCACCCATCCTTTGAAAACAGGTCCCTACCAGCGCGATGGGGCGGGTTTTCTGGGCGTTATCCCATTCCGGGGAAGCGCTTCCCCGCCGTATGGAGCCATTCCCACCTCTTCCATCAGCCGCCGAGTTTCACTCTGCAAAGGTTCCAGGCGTTCATCCGAATCGACAGCTACCTCCTATCCTCTGTCCCTCCTGCGAATCATTTATTCCGCAATTTTGACTTGACAATAGCGGCTGGGTGTGGTGAAGTAATTACAGGCGGGAACAGGCGTGAATTCCGAGTAACTCTCGCGCCTTAACCTGCCTGAATGCGGTATTCCAGGGGCCGCTTCACGAGCTGAGGGCGGAAAGGGGAACACGATGAAGCCCCTTACCGCATATGGTCTGGTTCTGGCTTGCTGCGCAGCAGCCCTTTTCCCCTCTCCTTCCCATGCCGGTCACCAGGCCGAAATTGATATCGAAGCGCAGGCGGCGTTCTGGCTAACCGGCCTAGGCGGCCACAGCGTCTCTCCACTCGCGGACTTCGACGGAGACGGGACTGCCGACATCCTTGCAGGCCGGTATCTCCGGGGAGGCAACTCCAACAGGATCAACATCATACTGGGAGCACCTAACCTCGAAGGCACGATAGACCTGGGGAGCGATGCCGATATAGTAATTGCCTCAGACTCCGCTTACTTCGGCGCGGCCGTAGGCGACGTCAACGGCGACTCTCTTTCCGACCTCGTTGTATACGGCCGCTATACTACAGAGCCGTCAGATGACCTGGATGCCTACCTAATTCTCGGAAAGCCGGTAGCTCCTCCCGAGATGTGGACTGTCCCCGACGATGCCGACGTCATTCTCAGGGACGTTTCCGGCGGAAGCCGCGTGAAGCCCTGGGGCTTGAGGAGCGGCTGTGACATCAACGGCGACGACTACTGTGACCTCGGTGTGGCAACTGATCGCTACGCTGTGTTATTCGGCAGCGCTGACATGTCCGGGGTGGTTGACGTCAACTCCGCCGAGATCATCCTCGACCTCACGCCCTCAGGCGCGATAACCGGGTGGTATGCGGAGTTGCTGCCTGACATAAACGGCGACGGCTGCGACGAAATCGTCATGATCGGCAACGACGGAACCTCCTGGGAAGCCCGCATATGGCTGGGGCGGACGCTCACCTCCGCGCCGATCACGGTGACCCCAGATGACGCACAGATCGTACTTCTTCCAAAGATCGCCGGAAAGTACGTAATAATCAGAGGAGGCGGCGACGTCAGCGGGGACGGAATTGGAGATATGCTCATATCCCTGTTCAGCAAATACGCTGGGGAGGCCTACATCGTTTTCGGCCAGCTCGGTACGGAGCCGCGCGTTGTGAGCATGGAGGATGCGGACGTGACCTTCAACCACTCCTCATCCGAAGCGAGTGACCTGAGAATAGGACTGGCAGCCGATGCCGGTTATGACGGAGTGGCGGATGTGCTACTTGAGGAATGGCTTCCCATCGTAACGTACAAGAGCTACCTGTTCGCAGGCGGGCCAAGTCTTGGGGGAACGCGGGCCCTCAGTGAGGCAGACTTAAGGTTTAGCGGCGGCTACCAGCCCCGGGCCGCGGAGGACTTCAATGGAGACGGGCACAACGATTTCGTGTTCGAGAAGTTTTGTATGCCCGATTCGCCTCAGGAATTCGCGGGCGTCTTCGGGCCGTTTCTGCCCGCAGGCTGCGTGCAGGCCGAAAGCGCCTCAGGCATCCCCGGACAGCAAGACGTGCCCGTAAAAGTCTATCTTGAATCGGCCAAGAGTGTGGAACTGGCGGCCATGAGCTTTACGCTGTGCTACGACGACTCGGTGTTTCTGCCGCCTGCGGAGGAGGATGTCTCCACAGGCGTGGAGGGAATGGAGCTGACGGTGGATACGTCCGCGCCTGGAGAGGTCCGGGTACAATTGACATCGAGCTCGGGTGACAACGTCTCGATTGAAAGACACGCAGAGCTGGCCCTGGTCAACTTTGACGTGGCCCAGGTAACTCCCGACACGTACGACCTGATTGTGGAGTCAGTCACGGCAGAGGATCAGGACGGGGAAGCGGTGGCCCTTGTGGCCGGACCGCCTGCGACCTTCACAGCCCTTCTGATAAGCCCGGACAACCCTGTGGTTTACACGGAAGAGTACGTGAACTTCAGGTTCACAGCAATGTGGTTGGTGGATAACCCAAGGTATGTGTGCTGGAGCCTGCCTGTTGCGGATTCGGGCGGAAGGATCCGATCGTCTGGAGCCGGCTTGTATCAGGCGGGACCCACCGGCGGGGTGGTTGACCAGGTGATGGTCCAGTACGAATATTTGGAAGGGACGACCAACGTGACGGTACTGGACGGGAGTCGGCCTAAAGGTGCAGCCGGCCCGGCGACCACGATGGATGTGGACGGCGGCGGGGTGGGTCTGAGCGACGTGCTCCTGATTCTGCGCTATGTCGTGGGAATGGGCACGCTCGATCCGGCCCAGCAGGACGCGGCCGACTTCAATTGCGACGGCCAGATAGGCCTGAACGACGTTATAAATGCACTCCGAGTTGTGGTGGGGCTGGAGCCGACAGGTTAGTCGAGTAAGCCCGGGGAGGAAGCGGGGGACCGAGCGCGTGGCAAGCTGCATCATGCTGCGCCGCGTTTGTGCGGCTGTCGTAGCAAGACTTTCTAGCCTGCAAGCGCGAGTAGCCGCCGGGTTGATGGCAGCACTCGGGGTTTAGGATGTGCTCAACGCCGCGCGCGGCCCCAAAGGGCTGGAGGCCACTCCCTGAACGCGCCAATTCCGGGGCGCCTCACCCCGCACGCAGAAATTCCTGTGATGGATAGAGGCCGCCCTCGTATAATTAAAGGTGAGAGCAAGTGCAGACCGCGAAGGGAGATAGAGCGCTTTGCAGCAGGTCTCCGAGCTGGCGCAGTCGCTGACCGCCAACGTCGAGAAGGTGGTGGTCGGCAAGCGCACGCAGATCACGCTCTGCCTCGTCACACTTCTTTCGGAAGGCCACGTTCTCATCGAGGACGTGCCAGGTGTGGCGAAAACGATGCTGGCGCGCTCGCTTGCCATCTCAACCGGCTGCTCCTTCAGCCGGATACAGTGCACGCCGGACCTGCTTCCGACCGATGTTACCGGCGCCTCGGTCTTTAATCAGAAGACGGCGGAGTTTGAATTCAGGCGCGGGCCGATTTTCTCCGAGGTCGTTCTGGCCGATGAGATAAACCGCGCCACGCCAAGAGCGCAGTCGGCGCTACTGGAGGCAATGGCCGAGTGGCAGGTCAGCGTGGACGGGGTGACTTATCCGGTGCCGCGCCCGTTCATGCTGCTGGCCACCCAGAATCCCATCGAGCACGAAGGCACCTTTCCCCTTCCGGAGGCGCAGGTCGATCGCTTTCTGATCCGCCTCGCCATCGGTTACCCCGGTGCCAGAGAGGAAGCGGAGATGCTGGAGCGACTGCAGCTTCGCCATCCGATAGAGACGCTCGAGCAGGTCGCCTCCCCCGACGACGTACTGCGGGCGCAGAAAGCCGTAAGGGAAGTGTACGTGCACGCCTCAGTTAGGGAATACGTACTGAACATAGTCCGGGGAACGAGGGAAAGTCCGCAGATCCAGCTTGGGGCGAGCCCGCGCGCCTCGCTGGCGCTGCTGCACGCCTCCCAGGCGCTGGGCGCGATTAGAAACCGGGATTTCGTAATTCCGGACGACGTCAAACAGCTCGCGGCTCACGTCCTGCAGCATCGCATCATCCTCAAGCCGGAAAGCCTTCTTAGAAAGGTCAGCCCCCTAAAGGTCTTGAAGAAGATAATCGATCTGGTTCCGGCGCCCATAGTCACGGCAAAGCCGGAGAAGAGGTAATGCCGCTTCGCATCTGGCTCGGGGTGGTGCTTTTTTTCGTCGCGATCGCGCTGTTCATCAAGGGAAGCATTCTCGCCTTTGCGCTCTACGCGTTCGTCGCGGCTCTGCTTCTCTCACGCCTTATTGTCCTCCTCGCAACGAGGGGGATTTCCGTCTCCAGGGAACTCAGCCTCGAAGAAGCCAATATCGGGGAGACGCTGGCGGTAATCACAAAAGTGGCCAACATGGGCGCCTTCCCTATACTGTGGCTGTCCGTACACGACGTGCTGGCGAAAAACCTGCCCGTTGAAGGAAAGCGAGGGGAGCTTCTGACGCTTCTCCCCCGGCGCACCAAAAGTTTCCTTTACAAAGTTACACTGACGAGGCGCGGCTATCATCAAGTAGGTCCGCTGTTCACGGAAGCGGTCGATCCCTTCGGTTTCAACAGGTCATTCCGGAGAATTCCCCCCGCGGATTACGTCACTGTCTATCCAAGGATCCTGCCGCTTGGGGGGCTTGCCTTTCCCATCCTGCGCCCCTCCGGGGAGGTAAGAATAACACATCGCGCATACGAAGACCCTTCTCGCATTCGCGGGGTTCGCGAGTACATGCAAGGCGACCCGCTGAACCGGATCCACTGGAAGATTTCGGCCAAACTCGCCAAGCTTTACAGCAAGGTCTACGAGCCGTCGGCGGTTACGGGAATCACTGTGGCGCTGGATTTCAGCCGATCGAATTACGCTGCCGATGCGTCGCTTGCCGATTCGGAGTTTGTGGTGGAGCGCTCCGATCTTGCGGTCACGTTCGCAGCGTCGCTTGCCTACGACTCCCTCAAACGGCGTTTGAAGGTTGGTTTCCTGACGAACGGTATAGATGCAGCCGAGCGCGTCAAGGAGGAGATGCGACCGAAGAGATTTCGCAGACGAACGGAGACGGAAGCTGCCGCGGAAGAAGAGCCGCGCCCGCTCGTGGGCCCCGTTCACACACGGGCCAGCTCGTCGGCATCCCAGAGCCTCAGGATAATCAGGACGCTGGCCCGGCTCGAGCTTGTAGATGACCCGCCTCTCGAAAAGGTTCTATTCGACGAGGAAGGACGTATATCCCGCGACACGGCGCTGGTTGTCGTCGCCCCGAAGATCGGAAGGGTCCTGGCCGAAAACATCACGGCACTTCGCCGCGCCGGTATGACCGTCTACATATTCCTCGTTTCCCCCTACGAGGAAGACCTCCTTTCCGCCAGAACGGAGCTGGGGGACTATTCCATTCCCATGCAGCAGATCGGCTCGGAAGATGACATACTCGCACTGGCCGTCGGAGAGAGAATCAGCGTTTGACCGATTGGCCGAAGTCGCAACACCGGTTTGCGTCTTCGGCATGATCGGGGCGCTGGTCTACTTTCTGATAGACCTGCGGGCGGCGGTTTCGCCGCAGGGCGTTTTTTACATGCGGTGGCTTCTCTTCTGGTTCCTCCTTGCAGCCGTCGCTCTTAACCGCATGCGGGCGAAGCGAAAGGCGTACGGTTCTTCGTGGGCGCTGCTCAGTGTGGCTCTGGCAGCGGTTACGCTGCTATTTCTGACCGCGACGAGCAGGAGCACGCGCGCCTTCACCGGCCAGTACGTCAGCCAGTCTCTGGCGTTTCTTATGAACCTCGTAATCGTCGGCGTGATCTGGTTCGGAACGGACCGGGTAACGGCGGATTGCAGTCTGGACGGCTGGAGTGAGGATTCGGTTGCCGAGGGGTTGTTCACGGAGGACAAGCCTGAGGAAAGAATCCCGCGAAAACGCAAGGTGAAGCGGCCGGGGCTTCTCATCATCCTGCTCGCGCTGCCCGCTGCGGTATTGTTCGGCCTCTCGCAGTACCTGCTCCCCGGTGCGACCGCGCAAGTAAGGAGGGACGCCTGGATTTCGGCAGCGGCGTATATTTTCTTCTCCCTGACGCTGCTTACAATCACTTCCGCGCGGCTGCAGCAGCGCTACCTCGCCAAACGAAGAGTGGAGGTCTCGGCCAATGGAATGGCCTCGTGGCTGCTGGTTGGGATAGCGATAGCGGTGTTTGCCTTGGCCGCAGCCCGCGTGTTTCCCAAACCCAACCTCGTCGGGATGCTGCGCGGAGAGAGGTACACACAGGTGCCCGGCGAAGGCCGCTCGCTGCCTTTTCTCCCGCGCGGAGGCACCCGCCAGCCGCGTCCCGGCGAAGGCGAGGGCGAGTCCGCTTTCAGCCGCCTCGCCGAAAGGGTGGCCGCGATCTTCGACAGAACCTCCGACAGCGCCAAGGGCGAAAAGCCGGAAGAGGAATCCAAAGAAGGACAGGCTCAAGGGGGAAAGGAACAGAAGGAAACGGGAGAAGGAAAGGAGGGCAAAGGCGGCCAGCCTCAGCGCACCCCTGTAACTCCACCGGGCGGGCGACTCGCCCAAGGGGTGACCGAGATTGCGACGAAGATACTGGCCGTCCTTATAATCCTGGCGCTCCTCATCGCGGTGCTGGTCTTCCTGTTCCCGCGCTTCGCAAAGATCATCCGAAAGCTTCGCCCAAAGAAGTCATGGCTGAGGAACCTTCTGGCGCGGCTCCGCCGAAAGCCCAGAGCACCGCGCCCGGTCAGCGTGAAACCGATGCGTTTCGTAAATCCGTTCAGGTCTTCACGCCTGCTCAAGAAAATGTCACCCAAGGAGATCGCGCGGTACACGTACCAGGCGCTGCTGGCGTACGCGGATTATCGAGGATGCGCTCGCCTCCCTCAGGAGACGCCTTACGAGTACGCGCGGCGGCTCTCGGATTCGGGCGCGCAGATTGCGCCGCTCGCGTCCTCAGCAACGAAGACCTACATCGTCGCAGCATACGCCCCGCAAGAGCTGCCCGATTCGTCTCTGGACGAACTCCGCAGAATATGGAGCGGGCTTGAAGCGTATGCCCCCTGACGGTTTCTTAGAACTCCAACCTCCTACCCGTCCCGAGCCACACCGCGGATTTTCCGAACACCCGCCTGAGAAGCGCCCACGCATTCAACCCGGTGCAGTGAGCCGCTCCCAGCAGCCCGATACGCTGAGCGGTAAGAAAACCCGCGACGCGTTCAACTTCCATATCCTCCGCGGCGCCCATGTGCATGCCACCCAGAACCGCCGCCACCGGCCGTCCGGGCAATAGCTCCCTGCCCGTCGTGACCGCGTTGACGATCCCGCGGTGTCCACACCCGGAAATCACGACGATCCCGTCGTCCGCATCCAAGACCACAGCCCGCTCGTCGTCGAAAGGGTCAGGCACGCGCTCGCCGGCCGGGGTTTCCACATAGAGGTCTCTCTTGCCGGCGGGAAAAGGCTCGGCTTCGGGAATCCGCCCGGTGAGCCAAACACCTGGAGCGAGCTCGGCAGGCTCTTCGGATTCGACGACCTCAGCCCCGGCCTTCGCCGCGTCGCCGGCAGACCATTCAAATCCAGCTTCTCTCCAATCGGATTTCCCCCTGCCAAATTTGCGCGCGAAGGCACTGCGAGAGATGTAGACACGCGGTCTTGCGCCAGCTCCGATCAGGGGCATCAACCCGCCCGCATGATCGTAGTGACCATGCGTTATCACGACCTTCCGGACAGTTCGCGGCTGAACGTCCAGCGCGCCCAAATTGGCAACCGCCAGATCGCTCGCTCCCGTATCGATCAAAAGACGATCTTCGGCAGTCTCAAGGAGAAGCGAGAATCCGTGCTCAGCCCGCAACTTCGCGCCGAGCGCGTGATTATCCACCACCACAGTGAGCTGATAACGCATGCTTTTCAACTCTAACCGGCGACGAGCTTGTCAACGATTTCCTCGAAGTCCTTCGATAGAGGAGCGTCAGGCTGGTAGTAGACAAATGCGCGTCCCTCGTCGCAAGCTTTCACGAGCTCCGGCTCGATCCTGAGTCGGCCGAGGAAAGGGACGCGCATCTCCCTCGCCATTTTCTCCCCGCCGCCTCTGGCGAACAATTCGATCTCTTTCCCGCAGTGAGGGCAGCTAAGGCCGCTCATGTTCTCGATGACCCCTGCCACGTCCATGTTCACGGCGCGGCAGAAGCTTATTGATTTGCGCACGTCAATTAGACAGACCTCTTGCGGAGTGGTCACGATCAGACCGCGCGAGTCGGGAACAATCTGGGCAACACTCAGCGGCTCATCCCCGGTGCCGGGGGGCGCGTCAACGATGAGATAGTCGAGCTTCCCCCAGTTCACCTGGCCTATTAGCTGCTTAAGCGCTCCGATTTTGAGCGGTCCGCGCCAGATCACAGCTTCCGTATCGCGGCGCAGCGCAAACCCCATTGACGCTACCAGCACCAGCCCTTCGAAATCCACCGGCTGCAGCATGTCGTCCGCGAGTTCAAACTTCCTCCCGATCAATCCCATCAGATTCGGCACGGATGGGCCGTGGAAATCCGCATCCAGCAGCCCAACCCTGTAGCCCCGCTTGCCGAGCGAGATCGCCAGGTTTACCGCCACTGTGCTCTTTCCCACACCGCCCTTGCCGCTCAAGACCATCAACTTGTCCCTTATTCGGACGAGGTTTTGCCGAACGGCGTTCTCAAGGGCTTCCCTCTCCGCCTGAATGTCACGCTCAGGCTGCGCCTTTTGCTCTATGGGCATGTCTACGCACCTCTTCAGTTGCCGAGCTCTTTTATTCTTCGCTCCATCTGCTCGAGCTGTTTCCTTACCGCCTCGGCCTGGGCCTTGAGCATCTCAAGCTCCTGCTCTTTGGACAGGGGCTGCTGAGGCGGGGGCATCATTCCGCCTCCTGGCATCATGCCTTGGCCCATGCCTCGTCCCATACCCATGCCTCGCCCCATCCCACGTCCCATTCCCATGCCACCTCCCATTCCCATACCACCGCCCATTCCCGCACCACCGCCGGCACCTGCCCCGGGGATACCTGCGCCCCCTCCCGTACCGAAGTGACCAGCCACATTCGGGGCACCGGCCGCACCCAACTCACCCTTCTTGTAGCGCTCAACCGCCTCGCGCACGGTGCCGCTTGCGCCGGTTATTACCCTAATACCTGCCGCGCCGAGCGTGTTGTAGGCGTTAGGGCCGCAGTTGCCGGTAATAACCGCCTCTACCTGCTTGTCTGCTACCATTTGAGCGGTCGTTATGCCCGCCCCGTGCGACGCCATGACGCTCGGGTTCTGGATAGGTTCGAACTCGAGACTGTCCGCGTCGACAATAAGAATGTAACCCGCCCTTCCGAATCTGGGATCGACTTCAGAATCCAAGCTCGGTCCCGTTGAAGACACACCGATTTTCATTGCACGACTCCCTTTGAACGATGCAGGCGGCCGCCCGGAAGAAGGCAGCCGCCTGCTTTTCTAACCTACTTTTCCTTTTCCAGCTCGGTCATCCTCTTCTGAATCTCTTCCAACTGATTCTTGAGGAAATCCGCCTGATTCTTCAGGAACTCCATCTCGTCAGCCGGCTGGACGCCGAACCCCGGTGCACCGGCTCCGGCGAAGGGAGCCGCAGCGAACTGCCCCGACTGCATCCCTTGCCAGGAAGCTTGTGCCTGCGGCGTGGGCCACTGCCCGGTGGTCAAGAACGTCGCACCCGGCCCCAGCCCCGTCGGGCTCCGGCCTACCCAGCCCGGGCTGAAGCCGAACCTCATCCAGCCCGGAAGGCCTGTCATCTGATACATCCACCTGTATCCGCCCGGCATCTTTTTCACCTCCGTTTCTGTTGTGCTCTTTGTGAGAGAACTACCACCGAAAGCGGCGGCCTCTCCCGCCCCAGGCACGGCCAAACCCGAGCCTGGCCCTGTAACCGAAGCCAGCGCCCCAAGCCGGATAGCCCGCGCCGTATGGCATTGACCCGAAG
>CAZUUK010000018.1:22700-28642 GCA_964622675.1 uncultured Planctomycetota bacterium
CCGAGGCCATACCCGGCCTGGGGAACTAGGTTCATAAATCCTGGCACGCCGTAGCCTGCGCAGTATCCCGCCGCTCTTCCGGTCATGGGTCCGAGTCCAGCTGGTCCAGTTCCGTCTCCTCGTGGCATTATAACTCACCTCCTTTTCTGCACTGCTAAATTCACACCTGTCTAGTCATCTTGGCTCCGCACTTGGGGCAAGACCTCTGGGTACAGGGGACCCCGCGCTGATGCGCAGCCCTGGCTCCACACTTGGGACACACACAATCCCCGCCAGGTCCTGCAGCGAAGCCGCCCATCCTCCCTCTGCCGCCGCCCGCAGGCGGGCCGGTTCCATCGCCTCTAGGCATGGCCGTCACTCCTTTCCTTTTTGGCCTAGACACCTGAGCACTTCCTTCGCGAGCGCCGCCATGACCTTGCCCGCCTCCGAGTCGGTCTCAACGGGAGACTTTCCCTCGGACAGGGCCGTGGCCACGCCGCGGTCAAAGGGGATTCTTCCTATCGCCCTGACGCCGCTATCGCGGCAGAAATTCTCTATCCGAAGCGCCTCCTCCGGATTCAGGTCGGCCTTGTTCACGATGACGAGCGGTGCGACCCCGAGGAATTTCGCCAACTCCACCGCCCTCGCCATATCGTGCAGTCCCGAAGGCGTCGGCTCGGTCACAACGACCGCGAGGTCCGTCGAGACGAGCGAAGCGTTAACGGGACAGCCGACGCCCGGCGCACCGTCAATTAAAATCCGCTTGCCGTCCGGGGCGCTCTCCTGCGCAATACCGCGAAGCACGGTCACCAGCCTTCCGGAGTTCTCGCCGCCCGGATCTATCTGAGCCGAAACGAACGGCCCCTTCCTCCACTCCCCCTCCACAGCACTGCCGGATACGCGCCTGCGCAGCGTCACCGGATGCGGCTCCTCTCCGCCAAGCGGGCAGACGATCTCGCAAAGCCCACATCCCTCACACCTCACCGGATCAACGACTGCCTTGCCGTCTA
Organism: uncultured Planctomycetota bacterium; assembly: GCA_964622675.1. Taxonomy (GTDB): domain Bacteria; phylum Planctomycetota; class DG-23; order CAZBND01; family CAZBND01; genus CAZUUK01. Next base: position 23,690 of record CAZUUK010000018.1, read on the forward strand.
TCTCTATCGCGCCGAATCTGCAGCTCCTTGCGCAAACGCCGCATCCCGTGCAGACCTCCGGATCGATCTCTGCCACATAGGTATCCTCGTACGGCAGGCTTCGTCTGATGTTCGGCCTCAAGACAAGGTGAAGATTGGATGCCTCCACGTCACAGTCGGAGATGACGTCCCCCTCTGCCACATGAGCCAGGGCCGAGCTGAAGGTCGTTTTCCCCGTTCCGCCCTTGCCGGATATCACAGCAAGCTGTCTCGGGAGCCTGCCGGCCGCAGAAGCGGGCCGGACCTCGCCGTCCTCCACACTTTTGCCGAGTGCGAGCATAAGTTTGCGCTGCGGCTTCTCCCAAGCGCGTTCGAACACGGCGCGTGCCATATCTTGGAAGATTTGCTCGTACGCTTCCATTCTACCCACAACAAGCTCTCCATTCGAGTACTGCCGTGACACCAGAGGATCGAACGGGATATGGGCGAGAATGGGGACGTCCCTCTTTGCGCAGAGTTCCTCCACCGGAGCAAACCCGAGGTCACAGCGATTTATGACGACACAACGCGGAATGCCCAGGTGGTCCAGTACGCCGAGCGTCACCTCCAGGTCGTGGAGTCCGAGGGGGGTGGGCTCTGTTACAATGATGCAGAGATCCGCCCCGTCCACACTCTCCACCACGGAGCAGGATGCTCCCGGCGGGCAGTCGAGGATTGTGTCGCGATCCGGCTTCACCTCCCTTTTCAACCGCCTGATCACCTCGGCCGACCTTACCTCTCCTATCGCCAGCTCTCCGTCAACGAACTTCCCTGAGGCCCATTGCCCCACCCTAACCGTTCCAAGCGAATGCTTTTTCCTGCCCAGCGCGCTCGCAGGACATACCGCGAAGCAGACGTCGCACGAATGGCAAAGCGCCGGGAAAACCAACACCTTCCCCGCGACCAGAGCGAGTGCGTTGAAGCGGCAGCGCCTGATGCACTCGCCGCAACCGGTGCAGAGATCCGCTACCGGCTCTGGCACTTCGACATCAACTTCGAGGACGCGCTCGATGCTCGGCCGCAGGAAGAGGTGTGCGTTGGCCCCCTCCACGTCGCAATCCAGGAAGTCCACATCCCCCTTCAGCGCAGCCAGGTTGGTGGCTATGAAAGTCTTGCCTGTTCCGCCTTTTCCGCTTGCGACTGCAACTATCACGCTCTTCCTCCGAATCCGAAGCCGGGGCCCTGCCGCGGCCTGCCGCCGCGGAACCTCCGCGGGCCGCCCGGTTCGCGCCAGCCCTGTCGAAGGTTACCGGCGGCCAATTCGTTGAGTGCGGCCTCCGCAGTTCCCATGACGTTCGTGTAAAGCCTCACCCCTCCCCGTTGAAGCCGCCTCGCGTAAAACCCGCTCATCCCGCCGCACACCAGAACCTCCACGCCCAGCGACCTCAGTAACTGGAGCTTGGCCGGAACCGGCAGGCCAACCAGCGGGTATGTCTGTCGCCCGTGCACACCAGTCGAGTCCACGTCCGCGACCAGGGCCGAGCTGGCGCACTCGAATCTAGGAGCAACACGCTCACCAAAAAGAGGTATTGCGACTCTCATACGGCTTTCTCCTCACCGGGCAAGCATGCAAAGTGTGTGCCAATCGGGCCCCATTGCCCTAACAGCCATTGCTATAAGAACATACGTGAAGTGGACTGAATGAAGAATGGGCGGGTGGTGTTGCATTATCGCAGCGCGGCTATGCAACGTTGCAAAGGATTTGCAGCATTAGCAGATGCCCAGACGTTTCATCTTCCGCCAGAGCGTCGTTCGGTGAATGCCCAGCTCTTTGGCGGCCAGCTCCCTGTTGCCGTCCGCCTTTTCCAGCGCCTGTCTGATCGCCGAGGCTTCGGCCTCTTCGAGCACTCCCTTTCTGCCGATGGCCGAACTCCTGACCTTCTGGACGATCTCCGGGGGAAGATGCTGGGGTTCGATGACTTCGCCGCGGCAGAGGACGAAGGCGTGCTCAATTGCGTTCTCGAGTTCGCGGACGTTCCCGGGGAACCGGTGCTGCATGATTACTCCCATCGCTTCTCGCGACAGGCCCTTCACGCCCTTGCCCATCGAAGCATTGAAGCGGGCGACGAAATGGTCAACCAAGAGCGGGATGTCTTCCCTCCTGTCGGCCAGAGGCGGCAGCTCCAGCCGCACTACATTGAGCCTGTAGTAGAGGTCCTCACGGAACTCCCTCGCTGCAACCAACTCCGAAAGCCTTCGGTTCGTGGCGGCTACGACGCGGACGTCAACGGTCATCGTTTCCGTCGCTCCCAGCGGCTCGAAAGCCTTTTCCTGGAGTACCCGCAAGAGCTTAACCTGCAGCGAGGTCGGCAGGTCGCCCACTTCATCAAGGAAAAGCGTGCCTCCGTTCGCCAGCTCGAACCTGCCCGGCTTGTCCGCGCGTGCATCGGTAAACGCCCCCTTTCTGTAGCCGAAGAGCTCCGACTCCAGAAGCGTTTCCGGAAGCGCGCCGCAGTTGACCTTTACGTAGGGGCCATCCTTTCGAGGACTCAGCTCGTGAATCGCCTTGGCGAAAAGCTCCTTGCCGGACCCGCTCGGGCCCTCGATCAGGACGGTGCTGCTGCTTTCGGCCACGTCGGGGAGGATATCCAGTATCTCCTGGATCCTCTTGTTCTTGCTGACGATGTCGCCGAAAGAATACTTGCCGCGAAGCTCGCGGCGGAGGGTCTCGAGAGCCGACAGATCCCTGAAGGTCTCCACGCCGCCAACGGCTTCCCCCGATTCATCCCGCAGCACGGCTGCCGAGATACTTATGGGTACCTCACGACCGTCTTTGGTCAGGATTGTTGCCCTCCGGTCTACGATCTGTTTTTTGGTCCGCATCACCTCTCGAAGCGGGCAACCGGACTCGCATATATCGGTCCTGAAAATGTCGAAGCAGTGGGCGCCCGATGCTTCGTCTCGGGAGAACCCGGTGATCTTCTCCGCCGCGCGGTTAAAGGACGTTATTCTGCCGTCCAGATCGACGGTGAATACGCCATCCGCAATCGAATCGAGTATCTGCCGCAGGAAAGGCTCTTTCATTCCAGATCCATTCTACCGCCTGACTGTAAGCCGCTCAACGGCAGTCATAGGGGCTCGGCGCTTTACCTCTAGGGCCGAAATATTCGTATAAAGGTAACGAATGGTGTTTGCCGAAGAAATAAGTAGGCGCGGAGGGTTATTGAGGAAGCAAGCAGATCGAGGGGACTCTTCGTGCAGAGTGAGAGAAAGTCTGTTTTAGTCGTTGACGACGAGCGTGACGTCAGAGAGGCGCTCTCCCGGGCCCTTTCCGAGGCAGGCTATGTCTGTCACGAAGCGGCCAGCGCCGAAGAGGCCCGCAAACTCGCCTCGGAAAGAAGCTTCACCCTTGCGCTATGCGACATAGGTGTATCCGCCGGCGACGGCCGTTCTCTCCTAGTTGAACTGAAGCGCATGGTCCCCGATATCGCTGTGATTATGGTGTCGGCTCCTGCGGAGGTCCACATGGCCGTTGACTGCCTGCCGAAGGGTGCCGACAGCTACCTGATAAAACCGGTCAATTCAACCGAACTCCGTGAGGTCACCTCGAGGGCGCTGGACCGAAGGCGAGCGGCCATTCTCGAGCGCGAATACGAGAAAGATCTGGAAGCGCGTGTTCGCGAACGAACCGGCGAGGTGCAGAGGACCTTCCTCAACGCAATTGAATCCCTGGCGTACTGCCTCGACGCTAAGGACCCTTACACGAAGGGTCATTCTGAGCGAGTCGCCAGGCTCTCCGTCGGGATCCTCAGGGCGGCCTCGGTGGAACACCCCAGCGAAGAACAATTGAGGCTTGCGGCGAAAATCCACGACATAGGAAACATCGGCCTCAGGGAGGCGGTTCTCAACAAACCTGGGCCCCTTACGGAAGAAGAGTTCGAGCACGTGAAGACCCATCCGTCAATAGCGGCCAGAATTCTTCGTCCCGCCATCCAGGACACCTCCGTAACCGACATAATCCTGCATCACCACGAGCGATACGACGGGCGCGGATATCCAACAGGCTTGAAGGGAGAGGAGATACCACTCGGCGCAAGGATACTGGCGGTGGCCGGTAGCTTTGACGCCATGACCTCTCCGCGACCTTACAGACCACCTGATTCACCGGCCTCGGCTATAAAGGAGATAGTGTTCAGCGCGGGGACTTGGTACGACCCTAACATTGCCAAAGTTGTTCCCGAAGTATTGGGGGAACCAGCTCGCGGGGGTGAAGCCAAGCATGAGAAATTGGAAAATCGAGGCGAGCGGTGATCCACAGAGACTTCACGTAGTAATTGTTGACGACGACCAATTGACGCACAGCATTTGCAGACCCGCTCTGGCGGATGCCGGTTACCGGGTGACGGGTGCCCAATCGGCCGAAGAAGCCCTCCGCATCCTGCAGGAGGTGGCGGTTGACCTCCTTTTCGTGAATGTGGCCCTGAGCGGAGTTAGCGGGCTCGAACTCTGCAGAAAGCTGAAGAGAAATCTCCGCCGCCTCCCTCCTCCCGCGATTATTCTCATCGGCTCAGGGGATAAGAGCGAAGTCCTGCGCGCCAAGGAGGCAGGGGCCGACGGCTACATGGTGAAGCCGTTCCGCATCGAAACGGTGCTGGAAAAGGCGAAGACGTACGCCTTGGTGAAGAAAGGGGCCTTTCCCAAAGCGGTCCGTGAAGCGCGCGGGGAACTTGCGCTCAGCAAGGAGGCAGCGCAGCCGGAGAAACCAGGCGCCCCCCCCGGCGAGGCCCGCGGAACCCGGATGGTGATCCGGTCTGCCGACGCTTTGACGCTGCCGGACAAGAAGCCCGATCTTGCGAAGCTTCGCCAGGTAGCGGAGTTGACAAGTCCTCCATTTATCGTAACGGAGCTGGCACGGCTGGCCAAAAGCCCACGGGCCACCGCGGAAGACATAGCCAGGGTCATAAGCACTGACCATATCCTTGCGGCGCGGGTGCT
>CAZUUK010000018.1:28742-51253 GCA_964622675.1 uncultured Planctomycetota bacterium
CGGAAGACATAGCCAGGGTCATAAGCACTGACCATATCCTTGCGGCGCGGGTGCTCAGGCTCGCCAACTCATCAGTCTACAGCACCGGAAACCGCGTGACGGAACTCAGGCGCGCCGCTGTTCAACTGGGGTCCAATGTGATACGGAATCTGGCCCTGGGCATCTCCGTGGCAAAGGCAGTGGCACCCGGAGAGTCGCGCGGGAGATTCAACTCGGTGCTGTTCTGGCAGCACTCTGTCGCCGTCGCCACGTTGGCACAGCTTCTAGCACGGGACACGGGCGCTTGCTCCCCCGATGAAATCTTCATCGCCGGACTTCTCCATGATGTTGGTAAGACGGTGTTGAACCAATGCATGCCGGAGGAGTTCGATGCGGCTCTGGCCGCTGCCTCCCAGCACAACCTGCCAATGCGAATCGCCGAACTACAAGCAACCGGCCTGACCCACATTGACGCAGGCAGCGAGGTCCTGCGTGCGTGGGAGATTCCCGACCCTATCCCTTTGATCGTGACCGACAGCCACGTCCCCTGGGCCACCCTAATCCAAAGACATCCCCCGCACTTCCAGCAGGCGGCCATCATCCACCTGGCCGGTTTCCTCGCCAAAGCCGCAAGGATGGGCTACGGCGGCGACAATGTCTTGGATGATCTCCCCGCCGACATGCTGGCGCAACTGAGGATCACGCCGCCGATGCTCACCAGAGCCCTCGAACGGGCCGAGGTGGAGGTAGTCCAACTGCTCATCGTCATCATGGGAGATTCGGTGTCACCTGAGCAGACCCGGGACCCGCTGGAAAACGCTCTGAGAGGCAGCGGCAAGATTCTCCTGGTTCAGGACCCGCCCTGCCAGGTGGACCCCGTCGAGATAGCACTCCGCAAGCTCAATGCAGATGTGACCATGGGGTCAATCGAAGAAGCTACCGGCACTCTTTCCAAGAACCACCACGACCACGCCGTCATCAATCTCCTGCCAACCGAAGAGGTCTCTGCCAAGCTAGTTCCGCTCGTCACCCAGCTCCTGTCGCAGCAGGTTCCCACGGTCGTGCTGGTCCCCAAAAAGCTGTCAGGAAAGGCGCAACAGGTGCTGCGAGATTCACCTATCATACTGATTGAGAAACCTTTCGAGCTCCGCATCCTTATAGGAGCCCTTTCTGAACAGGCGGGAACCTCGGAAGATTCGGTGACTTCTGACAAGGTTGAGGAAGAACGCCACGCTGATTGACCGGGACGGAAAGCCGCGTGGCACCTGTGGCTTCAGCGGGCCACCCGGCTTTCCAGGGCCATCTTGTCCTCCATCCCTTCCTCGCATTCCACCGGGTAGTCGCCCGTGTAGCAAGCGACGCAGTAATCCTGGGGAGCCCCTGAAACCGCGTCCAGCAATCCTTTCACGCTCAGGTAGCCCAGCGAATCTGCGCCCAGGTACTCCCTTATTTCCTCGACGGTGCGGTTTGCGGCTATAAGCTCCTTCTTTGTGGGGAAATCGATCCCGAAGTAGCAGGGGGAACATACCGGCGGGCAGCTTATGCGTATGTGAATTTCCTTCGCCCCAGCCGCCTTTACCATGCCAAGCCTGGCCCTGAGCGTCGTCGCGCGGATAATCGAATCCTCGACCAGGACGACCCGCTTCCCCTTCACCGCTTGCTTGACCGCATTCAGTTTGATGCGCACATCCTTAGCGCGCTCACTCCGCCCCGGCATGATGAAGGTTCTGCCGATATAGTGATTGCGGATTATGCCGAAGTCCAGAGGGATTCCCGACTCCAACGAGTATCCCAGCGCAGCCGAGTTTCCCGAATCGGGCACGGGGATGACCACGTCAGCATCAGCCGGATGCTCCCTGGCCAGATTCCTCCCCAGCCTCACGCGGACCATGTGAACGTTGTCGCCGAATATGTAGGAGTCGGGGCGGGCGAAGTAAACGTGTTCGAATATGCAGTGGGCGCGTCGTTCTTTCTCGCCGGCGAAGCGCCAGCTCGATAAGCCTTCCGGCCCCATGCAGACGACCTCACCGGGCTCGACTTCCCTCACGAACTCTGCGCCGATCAGATCAAGCGCGCACGTCTCGGAAGCCGCCGTCCATCCCCCGTCGAGTGTCCCGAGGCAGAGGGGCCTGAAGCCCTGAGGGTCGCGGACGGCGAATACCTCGTCTTTGGTCATTATCACGAACGAGAAAGCCCCCCGAAGCTCCTTCAGACTTTCCGTAAGGCACTCCTTTACGTCCGCGATCCTCGAACGCGCCATCAGGTGCACTATCAGCTCGCTGTCCGTCGAGGTCTGGAATATAGCCCCCTGTTCCGCCAGCTCGCCGCGAAGCGTTCGGGCGTTAACCAGATTGCCGTTGTGAGCGACTACCACGAGAGCGCGGGAATACTCAACGACCAGCGGCTGGATATTCTGCACCCGCTCTGCGCCCGTGGTGGAATAGCGCACGTGACCTGCAGCCAGATGCCCCGGAAGCGCCCGGAGGTCATCCTCCGAGAAGGCGTCGCCGACGAGACCCAGCCCCTTTTTGCTTCGAACCTGCGCCCCGTCGGAGGCAACCAATCCGGCGCTCTCCTGACCTCGATGCTGCAGGGCGAAGAGCGAGTAGTAAGCTTTCACGGCGGCGTCCCGGACGCCATAGACGCCGACTACGCCGCATTTTTCGCTCGCTTCCATATGAACATCCCCGAAGCGATGGTTTGAGCTGAACTGATCGGGAGGACCGTTTAAGTTCATGATGTCGCCTGCGCCAGCGGAAATCTCGTCGGCATTGAAAAGCGCCGAAACGCCGCCAAGTCCGCGCGCCTCAGCGCGCATTGTCCCTTTTGAATATCAGAGGCGGACGCCGCTTGTGCTCCGAAAGCCGTATGAGCTGGCGCACTTTCTCCAGCGCCGCCGGCTCGACTCCCCCCTCCTTCCCCCTCTCCATCGCTTCCAGGGCCTCGTCCAGCTCGGCGTAACTCAGCCCGAGCTCCCCTTCGTCAGTCTGTCCGGGCCAGAGCCCCGCCGAAGGCGGCCGGTGTATTATCTCCTGCGGCACGCCGAGAGACCTCGCCAGCTCGACGACTTCTCGCTTCAAAAGATCCCCGATCGGGAGGATGTCAACACCCCCGTCGCCGTACTTGGTGAAGTAGCCCACCATGGACTCGCTTTTGTTCCCGGTGCCGGCGACCAGATAGTTGCACGTATTGGCGATGAAGTAGAGCGCCGCCATACGAAGCCTGGGTTTGAGATTGGCGCGAGCCAGGGCGCTGCCTTCCGGAAGGGCCTTGAGGAAAGCGTCGTGTATCTCGTCCAGCTCCACCTTTAAGACATCAAGCGCGATTCCTCGCGCGAACTTCAGTGCACACTCCACGTCGTACGGCTGGCTGTGGCACGGCATTACGACCCCCAATGCGTTCTCGCCTGCGGCGCGCTTGCACAACGCCCCGACCACCGCCGAATCCACGCCGCCGCTCACGCCAACGACCAATCCATCGGCTTTCACCTCCGAAAGCCGCCCCTTGAGCCAGCCCACTATCGCTTCTACGAGATTCGAAGTCTCCATAGACACGACACCTCGATCCTCGAACAAATGGGAACCTTAGAATGGGTGGCGGCCGCCCACCGCCGTCATCCCGAATCTCATCGCGGCTCGCCCGCTCACAACCCCGGACACATTCAAGTATACTGCTCGGCCAACATCGAGCCAACGCAAAAACAAGCAGATAGTCCGCTCCCCCTCGACTCAGCGCTCGAGCAGGATGTGTGCTCACCCCGGCATCCGTCTTTCCGCTGACCCTGACCGCCGATGCTTGAAGAAAGTGCGCGGCGCTGCTAGCATGAGGCTCTCTTTAGCGTTCACCCCGCAGGAGGTTACCCATGCCCAAGATCGTCATCGTGGGAGCGGCGAGTGCCGTCTTCGGCGTCAAGATGCTTCGCGATATCGTCCTTAGTCCCGAGCTTTGCGGCTCGGAGTTGGCTCTGGTGGATGTGAACGAAAAGGCGCTGGAAATCATGGCCGGCGCAGCCCGCAGACTTTCCGAAGCCAGAAAATTCCCACTCAGGATCAGCGCCACCACCGATCGGGCCGAGGCTTTCCCGAACGCCGACTACGTCATAATCTCCGTCGCGCGGGACAAGAATCGCCTGTGGAAACTGGACTTCACGGTCCCCATGAAGCACGGCATCCGCCATACGCTGGGAGAAAACGGCGGACTGGGAGGGTTGTTCCACACGCTGCGGAGCGTGTGGCTGGTTATGGAGATTGCGAGAGATGTGGAGAGGCTGGCGCCGGACGCCTTGATCCTCAATTTCACCAACCCCGAGAGCCGCATATGCGTGGCCATTTCACGCTACACGAATTTGCGATTCGTCGGCCTCTGCCACGGCCTCGACGAGCAGCGCTCGAGGCTGAGCAAGTTTCTGGGAATGGAGATGGATGAGCTTAATCTGCTGGCATCGGGCCTGAATCATTTCACCTGGATTCACGAGATCAAGCACGGGCGCACCGGAGAGGATCTTTATCCGCTTATCCGGAAGAAGCTTTCCGAGGCGCCGGAAGACTTCATCCCTCTTTGCAGGTTTCTTCAGAAGACTTTCGGCCTCCTCCCTTCGCCGAGCGACAATCACGTGGGCGAGTATCTGCCGTACGCGACCGAGTTCACTCCGCCCAGGGCTCTTGCGCGTTTCGAGGAAGGTCCGTGGCGGGCGAACCGGATGAGAAAGCTCGCCGCAGCAGCAAGAGGCGAGCTGCCGATTGACGAGGCCGCTCCTCCCACCCCTTCCGGGGAGCGCGCCATGCCGATTATCTCCGCCCTCGAAACCGGAAACGAAAGCTTCGAGCCGGCGGTCAATATCTCAAACGCAGGCTCCGTGCCCGGCCTGCCTGAAGATGCCATAGTCGAGGTTCCCGCTACGGTTTCGAGTCACTCGATAAGCGGGCTTCAGATGCCCAGACTGCCGGAAGGGGTGCTGACCATGCTCCGGGCGCAGGTCAACGTGCAGATGATGGCGGTGGAGGCCGCCATGACGGGGGACAGGGAGCTTGCGCTTCAGGCGGCTATGGCAGACCCAGCGATACCTTCAGCAAAAGCCGCCCTGACGGCCTTCGAAGAACTGATGGAGCTTGAAGCTGACTTCCTCCCCCAGTTCGCGTGAACACCTCGGCCGTAGACTCAGAAGCAACCCCCGCGGTTTGCCCAATCCCAGGCCCTTTCAGACCTTCCGCCATTTGAAGATCGCTTCCTGCCAGCGATCGAGCGTGCCGGTATCGAACCACTGGCCCGTAGTCGGATAGCCGCAGAGCCTCCCCAACTCCGCCACCTTGGGAAACACGTGGTTCTCCAGCATAAATCTATTCCCGTCCGGCAGGATCTCAAAAACGCCGGGATTGAAAATATAGTAGCCTGAGTTTATCAGGTTGGACGGTGCATCTTCCGGCTTGGGCTTTTCCACGAACTCGGCAATTCGGTCACCGTCGAGGCGCACCACCCCTCTGGAGGAAACATCCTCCACCTCGGTGAGAGCTATGGTGATTAGCGCGCCATTCCCCTGATGGAAATCCAGCATGTCTTTCAGATCCACATCCAGCAAGTTGTCTCCATTCAGGGCTACGAAGTCGTCATGCGGCACTGAATCTATAAGCTTCATCCAGCCGCCGGTTCCCAGCTCTTCCTTCTCCACAATGTACCTCATTTCGACGCCGAATTTGCTCCCGTCTCCGAAGTAGTCCATTATCTTGGGCGCCATGTACCCTATACTCATGTAGACCTTCTTGATGCCGCCTTCCTTGAGCACGTCGAGGATCTGCTCGGTGAGTGTCCGCCCCTGAATGGGGATGAGTGGCTTGGGTATCTCGTACGTGACCGGTCGCAGCCTCGTACCGAGCCCGCCCGAGATCAGCACCGCGACTTCCATCTCTCGCGCTCCTCGTTAAACGGCAATGGAGAATTGCGCCCCGCACAGCCCCAATTCAACCATTCCGCGCCCCACCAATCAAGGCCGCGCGGCGAAGCGGGCCTACGCGCGCGGATGCGAGACTTTATAAACCTCGCGGAGACGCTCAGTCGTCAGGTGCGTGTAGATCTGGGTGCTGCTCAGACTGGCGTGCCCGAGAAGCTCCTGCACGGCCCTCAGGTCCGCTCCCCTGTCGAGCAAATGCGTCGCGAAGGAATGCCTCAGTGTATGCGGGGACGTGTCGGCGCCGACACCGCTCTGGGCGAGATACCTGTCCACGACCCTGCGCACGCTTCTTGCCGTAAGACGGCCGCCGCGCTGGTTGATGAACAGCGCTCGCCTATCTCGGCGGCCGGTTATCTCGCGATCAACCGCCTCGAGGTACCTGCGGAGAACCGCTGCCGCCACACCGCCCAGCGGCGATATGCGCTCCTTCCGCCCTTTTCCCTTGACGCGAATCATCTCTCCGAGAAGGTCAACATCGTCTCTTTCCAGCCCGGCGAGTTCGCTCACTCGGATGCCGCTGCCGTAGAGCATCTCCATGATCGCCGCGTCGCGCAGCCCCCATAGCTTCGACTTGTCCGGCGCATCCAGGAGCGCATTGACTTGCTTCTCGGTGAGGAATTTGGGCAGCCTTTTGGGCAGGCGCGGTGAGCGAACTCCCACCGCGGGATTTCCTTCGACCATCCCCTCGCGGGCGAGATACCTGTAGAAAGAACGAAGCGCCGCCAGCTTCCTGGCCATCGTCTTTCTGGAGACCCCCCGCTGCCGGAGGTTCGCCAGAAAAGCCCTGATGCGGAGCCCGCTGGCCCTTTCGACCTCTTCCTCCCCGACGAATTGGAGGAAATCCTCGAGATCGCGCCCGTAGGCCCTGAGTGTATGCGGGGAGTAATCGCGCTGGTCGCGCAGGCAGGAAAGGAACCTCTTCACGAGCCGCCGACCATCCATCGGAGGTCAAGCCCCCGTTACACTGCTCGCCTCGTCCTTCACCTCTGGCAACAGCCCCTCGATGTTTTGCCAGCTCAGGGAATAATGCTCGTCCTCCGCATAAGAGGCGATAGTCTCGGCCGCCTCCTCTTCCTGCCCCGGCTCGAATCCCACCAGGTACCACTCCCCCTCAGCAAACAAGGCCAGCATGCAGATCATGTCACTCCGTCCCAATTTGCGCGCCAGCTCCTTTCGTCCTGATGCCCTCGGAAACCATTCCCCGGATGAGACGATTGCAAGCGAATCGAAGGAATTCGTCTGTTATCTCAAGATACGCCTTCCAGCCGAGCGGCCCTTCGCGGCCACGGCGGCAGGCGGCGTAGAACTTTGCTTCCTCGACGACATCGTTACTGGAAGCGTCAAAGAGGCGCCCCTTGAAAGCCAATATCCCCTCGGCGCCCGCTGTGGGAAATGCTCGCATTGCTTTGCCGGCCCTCTCCAGCTCCATTATCAACTTCGCCCCCTCTGCCGAGAGCTCCGGACCCGTGGCAAGCACCACCGCATTCAGCCCGAGCCTCTTGGGCACGTACGGCTCGTATGAACTGACGCCGCCCACCACGACTGCGTCGGCCTCGAGCGCCCTCGCGAGGATCACGGCTCCCCTCGGGTCGGCGCTGTCCAAGTTCCTCTCGGCGGAAGCCGCCATGGCCTGGGCGACAGGAACCACCTCGTAGAATCCGAGAGCCGAAAGCTCGGAGGCAAAAATCCCCGCCAGTTCACGCCCGTTAATCCCCCGGCCACTCCAGTCTCGAAACTCAGCCACCACCACACGCCGCACCTGCGGGAAAGGATTCTCCGCTATCGGTTCCTCTCGATACCTTCTCTCGGACCAGTCCTGGAAGATACACCCGCCCACGACTGGCAGAAGGAGAAAAAGGATCCATGTCCTGCCCAAACGTCCCGAACGATGCCAGCTACTCAACCGTCCCTCATCCCTCCTACATTGACGGTACAAGACTCCAGATGTTTATGAATCCGTTGCGCTCCGAACAGAAGTAAACCCTGCCGTCCGCCGAACAAGCCGGTCCCCAGTCCGGGCTCAGGTCAGCGGTTATCTGAATGCGCGCACCCGTGGGCAGGTCTATCGCCCATACATCTCTGGCCCGCCCCAAGCCGCCGCCTTCCGCTTGATCCTCGGGTGGAACGGTGGCGAAATATATCCTGTTACCATCACTCGACCAGGCCGGGTTTATCGCCCCCCACTTCCCGCTGCCCACAACTTGCGTAAGGTTCGAACCATCCGGGTGAACCGTCCAGATGTCAAACCACTGCTCGTCCCTGTCCCTGGCACGTTGGAAAGCTATCAAATCGCCCTGCGGGGACCACACCGCAAACAGCCCGCCGTAGCCCAGGTTCGTCATGGCTCCCGTCTCCAGATCGGCAATCCACAGCTCCCATTCCCCCTGCACATAGGAATACGAGCAGTAAACGAGCTTCGTGCCATCAGGGGACCAGCTCGGATGCAGATCCTCGCTTTCCTCGGTGGTCACCTGTCTTCTCGTCCCCTCCTCACCAGTCCTTATGATGAAAATGTCCCAGTTGCCGTTCAGATTGGAGGCGAAGGCGATGAACTGACCATCCGGCGAGAAGACGGGCTGAATTTCTGCGCTCTGGTCGAAAGTTTTCCTCGACACCATCCGGCCGTCAACGGGCTTTATGTAAACGTCCGGCTCGCCGCTATGCCTTGACGAGGAGAAGGCCAACAGCTTCCCGTCAGGCGACAGTGACGGATCCGCGTCCTCGCCCACCTGAGTGAAGGTGTGCTGGCGCAGGTCTGTGAAGGATTTCGTCTTGAACCTGGGTGGCAGGGAAAGGGGAAACTCCCCTTTCGGCTCCAAGGTTTCTTCGGCTGGCGCCTCAGCCTTCCGCGGCCCGACGCATCCACCCGCAATAAGCGAAAGCACCACCACCCCTACTACCGCTGGCTTCATCCTCATCCTCCACCCCCTCTGCTTATTTTCCTTGCTAGTTATCGTCCGAAGTTTCAGGAGATCTTTACCTCAATCGCGCGGCAACAAAGCAATTGACACCATTTTACACCGCGGCTATTATCCTTGCGATGGGGAGTTCCTTCAAGCAGTTTTAACGATCCTTGAGCGACGAAAGGAAACCCTGAGACCATGCCCAGAAAACTTCTTTCTGAGCTCAAGGAGTTCCAGGACATACAACTGGAAGTGCGCGTCATTTCCGGCATCTTGCTGCTGGTGCTCTCTATCCTTGCAACCTACCTCATATACCGGGCGTTCGTCCCGTCTCCTCCCACTTCTCTCGATATGGGTGTTACGGGAGCTGTGGCTGTGATTTGCCTCATCCTCTGCGCGCTTCAGCTCCACTTCCTCCGCTCGGCGCTAGCCAGATTCGAAAGTAAGGTCTCCGGCCTCGCCTTCACAGACGGCCTCACCGGCGTTTACAACTACCATTACCTCCATACCAGGCTGGGCCAGGAGACCGAGCGCGCTCGACGCTACTCCCATCCCCTCTCCATCCTCTACATCGATCTGGACGGGCTCAAGCGCGTGAACGACCTCTACGGCCACCGCGTCGGCAACGAAGTGCTTATGCAGGTAGGGGCGCTCCTCCGCTCCGGTGCCCGCGAGAACGACCTCGTCGGTAGAGTCGGGGGCGACGAATTCCTCGTGATCCTGCCCGAGACCGACGCCAAGGCGGCCCAGACTGCGGCCGAGCGAGTCCGCGGCACATTCGACGACTACAAGTTCAGATCCTCCGCCTCCCCGGAGATAGAGTTCCTGACCACAAGCGTGGGAATTGCTTGCTTCTCGCCGGAATACCGGAAGCCTTCTGAGTTCCTCGACGCAGCCGACCAGGCAATGTACCGAGCCAAACAGGCGGGCGGTAATCAGGTGGCTTTCTGAGAGGCCTGCCCTTTGGACGTCGCGTAAATGTATCTGGTCATAATCGCCGCACTTGTTCTCGCCTATTCTGTAGGAGACCTGCCAGCCCCGGCAGGATACAACCCCTACGTGACTATCAGGGCCACGCTGTTTATCAGTGTGGTCGTCACGCTGCTGGGCAGTGCACTGCCGGTCCTGATTCTGAGACAGCGCCGCTCCTCCCGCCTCAAGGCACTTGCTCTCAGGAGACTCATGCTATTTCTCCTGGGATTGCCGCTGGGAGCCTTCGCCTACGAACTCATCGCCTTGGGTTGGCGCAGGCTGGTGGAAAATCTCCCCTATGTCGGCCATGCGATCCTGCTGGACGACATTCTCACCATGGCCCCTTTCCTCGTTCCCCTCTTCGGATCGCTCCTGGGGCTCTACTGGCTTGACGTCGCATTGCGGGGAGCGGTCTGGGACCTGCGCGGTTACCTCACCTACAACGTGCGGAAGCTGCTGCTGCCGTTGGTGCTGTGGTTCGGCTTCCTCGGCGTAGCAGATATCCTGGAACGTCTTGATCTGCCCTGGGCGCCGGCCGCTCGCTTCCCCTTCATCTCCTGGCTTGGAGCCGGGGCGGCGATCGTGGCTATCGCACTCCTCCTCCCGTTCGCCATACGCCTTACGTGGGGACTCAAGCGACTGCCCGACGGCCCCTTCCGAAATGAGCTGGAAAAAATCGCCAGGCGTGTCGGGCTTCGCTACCGCAATATCCTCGTCTATCCGACCTACGGCGGCGTCGTCAACGCCGGGGTAACGGGCCTTATAGGGAGCTTGCGCTACATCATATTTACCGACGCCCTCCTTCAGCGCCTGAGCCAAGAGGAAATCGAGGCGGTCTTCCAGCACGAGCTCGCCCACATAAAATGCCGCCACATACCCTTCTATCTGCTGCTGTCGTTCTGCTTCGTCGCGTTCTCAGTGGCTTTCTGGACGGTCTTTCCCGAGACCTCCGGTTTGCGTGGATGGGCGGCGTTCAGTGCTTTTATCCTCTTCACCGGCGCTTACTGGGGCGTGCTCTTCGGCGTTATCTCCAGGCGGTTTGAGCGACAGGCGGACCTTTATGCAGCCAAGACCTCCTCCCCCCACGCCGTCTCCAGCGCGCTTGAAAAGATAGCGTCCTTGAGCGGGGGCAGAAACTCCTGGTCCTGGCGCCACTCAAGCGTCGCGAAAAGAGTCGCCTTCATAAACCGGACTGCGGGAAACCCCGAGGAGGAAGCGCGTTTCGATGCGTCGCTGCGAATCGTGCGGCGAGTCGGCTACGCCCTGCTCGGCGCGGCGTTGGCGGCGATCGCCCTCTCCATGCTCGCCGAAAGGAGCGTAACGCCCCCCTTCTAAGCGGCCGAACGGGCGGCACGCGCTACTTCATCCTCACTCCGACTCTACCCGGACAGTCTTTATCTCGAAGGGCCTGAAGCGCAGTCGAAGCACGTTACCGTCGGCACTCACCCCGCCAACGCGTTCCCATTCCACCATATCGCTCTCCCACGCGCTCTTCACGTTCCTATCCATAGTGATTGTGGCTTCCGTTTCAGAGCCGTGCGCCTCGTAAAGCCTCAGCACCAGGCCCTTCCCATCCTCTGCGGGTTTCAATGCACTCAGCACGACGTTGCTCGGAGCAACTTCCAAGAAGCTATGCCGCGACGGCATATCGCCCTCGTGCCCGGTGTCAACGAACGAGAGCAGCGGATGGTTGAACTCGTATCCGGCCCGCGTGACGGCCCCCTCCCGCCAGTCACCGGCGTGAGGGTAGAAGGCGTATTCGATGCTCGTGATCCCTCGATCGGATTCCTGCGCAGCGGGACCGTGATATATGTTCCTCAGAAGCGAAAGGCGAAGTACGTTTCCCTCGGCAAGATCGTACGCGTACCGGCTTCGATTGAGTATTGCGGCGCCGTAATCTAGAGATGAGAGATCGGCCCATTTCTGCGCCGCCCACTCGCCGCCGCGCTTCATCGCGAGTATCCCGGGCTCGCCGGCCAGCTTGAGCTTCCAGGGAGAAAGCAACTCGCTACAGCCGCCGACAACTCGCCGCGGAATCGCCCCGAACTGCGTCTCGCATACCGCAAGCCCCTCATGGCACCCTGTCGCAAAGGCCGCCTTGAAGACGTAGTTCCCGTCGTGGCAATCTATATCCGTAGCGAACCTGACGTATCTGCAGTTCGCCTCCAGAATAATCCTCTGCGTGATTCTGGAGTTGCGAAACTCCCTCCTCACTTCGACGGCCGCTCTCACCGGGCCGTGTTCGACCAGGCGAATCGCTTTCGCATCCACAATGTCCTCGACCTCACCTGTCAATTCCGTCGTCCATGCCGGCATCACGCGACCGGCGTCTTTGAGCGCTTGAAGCAAGTTCCCGCCCCTGGACCCGTCCAGCGTCTCCCTGCCGGCCTCTCTATCGAAGATGCTCCTCAGCACGCCGGTCTTCTCGTCAATTCCCACCCTGAGATGTTCGTTCTCAAGGCGGTGGAGGGAAGCGATAACTCCCGCCGGCAGCTCGCCCCGCTTTCCCACCACGCGGTAGAGCCTGTACCCCAGCGCGGGCACGTCATCAGCGCGGAAGACTATTTTCCAACGAAAGGAAAGCATGTGAGGCGGCGCCGGCAGCCTGCGCGTTTGCGTCGGGACAACCTTCCCCTCCTCGTCAAGCACCATGATCTGCCTCCCCAAACTCCTCGGCGCGTAAATGTCCAGCTCCACCGCCCCTCCCCTCCTCCACGAAAGCGGATTGAACACAAGCACCGGGATTCCTTCGCCGGTCGTATCAATCCTTGAAGCTATCTGGCCCAAAGCCTTTCGACGCACGGAGGAGACTGTCTGCTCGGCCTGGTCGCAAATGCGGTCTACCTCTTCGTAAACCTTATCCACCGACGTGCCGCCGAGAATGTCGTGATCCTGCACGTGAAGCAAACCAAGCCAGCCCTTTTTTAAATCCGCCTCGTGATGCGGCAGCCCGCAGAGAATCGCCGCCGATGCCGCTGCTTCAGTCGAGAACAGTTCCGCCTCGAGCTTCCTGTAGCGGCTCCTCATCCTCCCGCGCGTCGTGTAGCAGCCGGTCCACGGCGAAGGAGTCGAAGCGCTTTCCGGATCCAGCTCGTAGCGAACTAGCGGATATTCCGCCTCCTTCTTCACCTGCCGAAGGAACTCGTGCGGAGTGGAGAGTTTCACCCGCGGGTAGATTTCGAGCTGGTCCAGCAGATTGACGTTACGGACCGTAGTCCGGTCGGGAATGTTGAAGTCCGCGCCGTTGGGAACCAGAAAAGCCTTATTCGGCGAGCGCGCGATACAGTGTTCCGCAAGCTTTGAAACATTCCTCTCGAACGTTCTGAGCCCGAAGTTATAGCCGCCGATCAGGTGGTAGCCGAGGATTCGCGAGCCGTCCGGCGATTCCCACCAGAACTCGGAGACCTCCCGGCTTACGCCTCTTGAAAAGACGTACATCTCGATGCCGCACTTTTTGAGTATCTGCGGCAGCGCCCACGAATGGCCGCCGAAGCAATCCAGGTTCCACGCGACCTTGACGTCCCGGCCGAACTCCTCTTTGAAGAACCGCTTCCCGTAAAGGAACTGCCGCACCAGCGCCTCCCCGCACGGAAGGACCGCATCCGCCTGGCAGAAGTTCCCGCCGACGGCGTCCCACCGCCCTTCTTTAACGCGCTGTCTTATGCGCTCGAAAAGCGGCGTCCCCTGGTAAAGCATGTAGACCGCCGCCTGTCCCTGGGCGAAAGTCGCCTGCGGTTCGCTCTCCAGCAACTCCGCCACCGACGACAGAATGGTCCGGCACCGCCGCTCCGTCTCCTCCATCGTCCAGCCCCACTCCAGGTCAACGTGCGCGTGAGGGATCACGTGCGCCGCGTATTCCTTGAGCACATCGTCGTACGGAGCAAGGGATCCGATGTTTTCACGCAGCTCACCCAAAAGCGCCTCGGCGTCGGAAGGCGAAGCGGCGACCCCGCGCAGCAATTCCTCCAGCGGCCCACCCGGCGCCTTCCCGCTTTCCACGACGAGCCCGGCGAACCTGAGCCGCCTCGCGTAGTCAGAAAGCTCCCTCCGGATAGGCGTGTCCAGGCAGATGATGCCTCGCATCTGGTCTACCGGGGCCGAAAGAGTCACCTCTGCCATTCGCACCGCGATCACGAACTCCTTGCCAGCCGGGGCGTTCTCAAGCACCCTCACCCGGAACGGCTCGCCTCTATCGAATGACTCGACCGGCCGACCGTTCAAGAAGATCTCTCCCCGCCCCTCGCCTGAGAAGTACAGCCAAACCTCATCGCCCGACAGGGCTTGCGGCACCGTGAATTTCGTCCTGAACCACACAATAGGGAGCGTCCGCTGCTGGAAGAACCGATAGCTCGCCGCTTCAGGAAGCTCGTTCCAGGTCGAGTCGTCGAAAGAAGGGCGTGCCGCTTCCTTTTCATCGCCGACGAAGAATTTCCACGGTGCGACCTCAAGTCCGACGCCCTCCATGGAACTCAGAAGCTCTTCAATGCCGACCATCTTTCCTCCGATTTCAAGGTGAACAGTCTACAGAGATTCCCTCTTGTATGCACGCATTAGTCCGGTCCCGAGAACGGGCTCGCCAGCAGATCAGCCTACGTGCAGCACTCCCGTTCCTTCCCGCAGTAGTCGCTTGCGACGTCCAGGGGACCTGCCACCGTCAATGTCTGCCCCTCCCTGCTCCCGTACCTGTAGACCGTTATCCCCTTGCATTTGAGAGAATGAGCCAGCAGAAAAACATCGCGGACGTCGCGCTGCGTGCAGCTCGCCGGGAGGTTGACGGTTTTCGAAACCGCGTTGTCCGTGTGTTTCTGGAACGCCGCCTGCATTCGCACGTGCCACTCAGGGGAGACGTCCATGGCTGTTACGAAAAGCCGCCTCAGCTCCGCGGGGACCTCTTCGACTTCCCGCACCGAGCCGGTCCTCGCGACAACGGCGCTTATCCGCTCCTCGTCCAGCCCCACTTTCCTCACCGCCTGGCGAAACTCCTCATTTATCTCCACGAGCCGCGCCCCTTCGCTTATCCTCCGCAGATAGGAGAGCGCAAATAGCGGCTCGATGCCGCTCGAGACGCCCGCTATCACGCCTATCGTTCCCGTCGGCGCGATCGTCGTCCTGGTTGCGTTTCTCATCGCCTCGTAGCCCGCCTTCCGATAGACGCTCCGCTCGAAATTAGGAAACGAACCCCTCCTCCGCGCCATTTCGACCGACGCCTTCGTCGCCGCTTCCGAGATGAACTTCATCACCCGCTCCGCCAACTCCAGCGCCTCCTCCGAGTCGTACGGGGCCCCGAGCATTATCAGAAACTCGGCAAACCCCATCACCCCGAGCCCAATCTTCCGATTTCCCTTCGTCAGCTTCTCTATCTCCGGCAGAGGAAAGCGGCTGGCATCAATGACGTTATCCAGAAAATGGACGGCAAGCCCGACCAGCCCTTCCAGCTTCTCCCAGTCCACCTCGCCCCCGCGGACGACTTTCGTGAGATTTATGGAGCCCAGGTTGCACGATTCGTAAGGGAGAAGCGGCTGCTCGCCGCACGGATTCGTTGACTCAATAGCTCCCAGCGCCGGGGTCGGATTGTGCCTGTTTATTTCGTCAATGAAGACAAGGCCCGGGTCGCCGCACTCCCACGCCGCCTGAATGATAAGGTCGAAGACGTCGCCCGCGCGCATCTTTGCTGCCGCGCGGCCCGTGCGCGGATTCCTAAGCTCGTATTCGCCGCCCGACTTCACCGCCTCCATGAACTCGTCCGTCACCGCGACGGAGATGTTGAAGTTCCGAAGCAGCGACGTTCCCACTTTCGCCCGCACGAACTCGGCGATGTCCGGATGCGCCGCGTCGAGGATGGCCATGTTCGCGCCGCGCCTTCGGCCTCCCTGTTTTATAACGTCCGTCGCCTGGTCGAATATCTGCATGAACGAAACCGGCCCCGAAGCGACGCCGCCGGTTGACTTCACCCGGTCTCCTCTGGGCCGAAGCCGCGAGAAGCTGAAGCCCGTCCCGCCGCCCGATTGATGTATCAGCGCCATGTGCTTCAGCGCGTTGAAGATGCTCTCCATCGAGTCCTGGACCGGGATAACAAAGCACGCCGATAGCTGCCCTATCTCCGTGCCTGCGTTCATCAGCGTGGGCGAGTTGGGGAGGAACTCGAGCGACGTCATCATCCGGTAGAACGCTTCTTCGCTTTCCCTCGCCGCTGACTCCCCCTCGTATCCCTGGTCCGCCTCCGCTACCGCCTTCGCCACGCGTCCAAACATCTCCGACGTCGTCTCTATCACGGCGCCGGTCGCGTCTTTCCTGAGGTAACGCTCTTCGAGAACCTTCGATGCGTTAACGGTGAGCTTCAGATCGTCAACCACTCCCAGCGCTGCCCGCGTCTCTCTGGCCGCCGTCCTCTGGCCGCGATAGAGAATGTAGGCTCTCGCGACCTCCGTCTCGCCCGCCTCGATAAGCGCCACCTCGACCAGGTTCTGGACTTCCTCCACGGTCGGCGGCTCAGGTCCCGCGCGTTTCCCAAGCTCCTCTACAACCTTCTTGGTGAGCCTTTCAGCCAGCGTGCCATCTTCCCTTCCGACCGCCTTTTGCGCCTTCCCTATAGCGGCGGTTATTCTATTCTCATCGAATGGAACGAGCCGCCCGTCGCGCTTCCTGATCTGTCCCACCTTTGCCCCCATGGCAGCACATCCGTCGGGTAGGGTGAACTCTCGGCTACGCCGAGTCTATCCCCTGGCGTCTAGTCGCTCAAGCGACCAGCGGGCCGCCTCGCGCACCTTCTCGTGCTCGTCCCGAAGCGCCTTCTCCAGAGCGCCCCGCGCCGACTCCGAACCGATCCTCCCCAGCGCGTACGTGGCACGGGCTCGCACTTGCCAGTGCGCCTCGACGCCGGGAACCTCCACCTCTAAATTCCCGTCTTCGTCTTCCTCGAGCACGCGGTAATCCAGGCGGAGCCCATCAAACCACATCAGCAATTGCTCCCCTTCCCTTTGGGTCAGTCGCCGGGATGGAGATGCTTCCGGCAAAGGTTCCGTGAGCACCGCTGCAAGGGCAGGCACGACGGCCTCATCGCCCGCGTAGCCGAGCATGTAGGCGCAGTAGTATCGCGTGTCTGCAGGCTGCCGCGGATCCAAACCTTCCAGAAAGAGGGGAACCCAGCGAGGATGCGCGAACGCAACAAGGACCGTTGTATTCCCGGGCCACTTGCCGCTGTCTATACCCCTTCTAAGTATGTGCTCGACGAGATCGTCATCGATCAGCTCCATTGCGCTCGGCCACCAACCCCATCCGTAGTCGTATCCGCTCTTCTCCAAATGCTGCCTGTAGATCGCCTTTGCCTCGTCGCTGGCTACGTAGCCCAAAGCCGTGAATGTGCGGCTCTGACGTTCAATGCCAGCTTGCACGAGCCTTCTTGCGACTTCGGTAGCAAGCTCCTTGTGGCCCCCTTCCGCGAGACTGACTGCAAACTCCTCAACCCAGTCAGCCGTGGAGCCGCTTTGAATGACTGCCGCGACTTCATGCAGGAAAGTCGCCACAGGATCGGCTTCGTCGGCGGAGGTTTCCGGCACTCCCGTCTCTTCGGCCTTCATCATCGCGAGCAGTCCCTCCATGGCCTCTCTGGCCGCCGGATCCTCCGACCCGGCGATGACCGAAGCCGCATCGAAGTTCGGCTCACCAGATTCGCTCATAAGGTGGGGGACAAGCGCTTGAAGCGATACTTCAGCCGCCAGGCTCCTAAGGCAATCCCAGAGCCTGCCCCTGAGTTTGGGATCCTCCTGCTCGCCTAAGGCGCTGATGATGTCGGGAATCCTCTCGTACGCGCGGCCTCGCTCGAGGCCTAAACAGGCTCGCCCCACAGTGCATCCATCCTGGGAGAGCAGCTCGCCGACCAGCCTGTTCGTCTCTGACTTGTAGGTATCCGCATCGACTACGTGCGGCAGCGTTCCCACCGTGTCGGTCACGTACTCGTGCTCGTCCCAGATGACATGCTCCGCCCATTGCATGGCCCTGGCTGCAGGCAGAAACGAGGCTATAAGCAGCAACGCCATGATGAGCCCTGCGTGGAGAACGGCACGGCCGACATCGCCTCTGAGCACCCGCGCTTCCTCCCGGCGCGAGAACGGGTTGTAGAGCCTCAGCAGACCCACTTTGCGCCCGAGCCGCCTTGAGACGGCACGGCGAGAGATAAGCGGCGCAAATAGCCAGAGGAAAAGCAGGCAGCCAGCCGCCGCGCCTGCAAGCCAAAACAAGAGACCGACCCCCGTAGCTGCCTCCGTCAGATCTCCCCCCGCCTCATACGCGCCGGGCCGCTGGAGCTTCCAGACTCCCGCGAAGGCAAGCAGCCCAGGCACCGGACTGAAAAGGGCAAGTACGGCCAGGAATACCGAGCTCAGGCGGCTGTGTTGTGACGCACTGGTGAGGCTTTTCCGCCTCCTGCCGACGAGACAGGCGATCAGCCCAAAAGCAATGTACAGGCCCGCAAAGATAGCCAGAACGCTTGTCGAAGCCAGTACAAGCGGCCATACAACGACGGCCCTCCACGCGGTGGGTATCGAAGGGCGCAGCCGCTGCTGCCACAGATGGGAGCCCAGCGCTCTCCGGCGCACCCGCTCGAAGGCCTCCCTGTCGCCGAGCTGCCTTGCGCCCTTCGCGGCCATGGACGTGCCGATATAGTCCACTGTTAGCGCTGTCAACATGTCTATGATCCCGCTGGATGAGCTACCGTAGACCTTATCCGCCATGCCTGAGTTGAGCCGGGCGTAGTGGAGAGCCTTTCGCGGCTGGCCGATTCGCAGGTAATGCTCGGCGGCGTAAGAAGCCCGCCTCGCAAGCTCGCGCAGCCTGGCCAGCTCCGGCAAAGACTGAGAAGCCACCGCACCGATGCCATAGCAAGTCGCCAGCAAGCGGGGGAGGCCGCCTTCCTCCAAAGCTCTGTCATAGACGCGCTGCCCGGCGCGTCGGCCGTAATGATCGTAATAGGCCTTGCGGTTGCCCGCTTCCACCTCGGCCAGGGCCTTTTCCTTCCATACGGATTGCCCCGGCACGTTAATAAGGATTATGGCGCGCGTATAGTTGATGACAGCGTTCTCAGGGTCGGCCTTCTCCGCCTCTTCGAGCCTCTGGAGGGCCGGTTGGTGGTCCGGGGCTGCTTCGAAGTCCCCCGCCCACCTAATTTCCTCAATGATGTCACTTGCCACTTCCCAACCGGCCTTCTCGACTTCGCCAGCCGCCTCCCTGACCTCTCCCGATTCGTCCTCCGCCCAGGACCAGCCACCCTCTCCATAGCCCTTCGCCGCCGCCCTTAGCAGCCGGAAGTCCTCGCTTAACACAAATATGGCGGAGCGATGGATGAAGATGAGGTAAATGACGACAACAGCCGCAACTGCCAGAAGCGCTTTTCTGCCGCGCATCTCGGCCCTCCTCCCAGCCGAATACCCCTCCCTGCGGTATTTTACGACTTTCTGGCTGATTTGTAAATGGTGATATTGATCGCCCGGGCTGCGGCAAATGCAGCTAGAATAGTTTTTGCTGCTGCCTTCCGCCCATTTCATCCAGAAGGCGCCTCTGTGCTACTGAGAGATATTCCGCGCTGGAGTCAATTCCCAGGAATCGGCACCCGCGCCGAAGGGCCGCGACGCCCGTAGTGCCGCTCCCGCAGAATGGGTCGAGCACGCGCCGGCCTGGCTCCGTCGAGGCCTCGATTATCCGTTCCAGGAGCGCCTCCGGTTTCTGCGTCGGGTGCTTCCCGTAGCGCTTTTCGGGTTTCTTCGGCGGCGAGAATTCCCACAGGTTCCGCATCTGCTTTCCGCCGCTCTGCGCCTTCATCGCCTCGTAATTGAAGACGTGGCGGGATTTCTCTGAGCGCGCCGCCCAGAGGATCGTCTCGGTCGAGTGCGTGAAGTAGCGGCAGCTCAAGTTCGGCGGCGCATTGCGCTTGTACCAGACGATCTCGTTCAGGAGCCTGTAGCCGAGCTCCTGCATGGCGCAGCCGGCTATATAGATTATGTGGCGCGTGCCGGAGACCCAGATCGTGCCATCGCGCGTAAGCATCCTTCTGCATTCCTTCAGCCACTGTCTCGTGAAGTCGTAAATCTTCTGAAAACCGCCGGGCCGGTCCCACTCTCCCTTGTCAACGCTCGCCATCTTTCCGCTCTTGCACGTAATTCCGCCCGCGGAAAGGAAATAGGGAGGGTCGGCGAAGATGGCATCGAACCGGCCTGCGGGGAGCTTCGGCAGGATCTCCAGCGCGTCGCCCTGAAGGAGGCACGCTTCCGGCCCCAGACGCTTGATTGCTTCAGCGCCCGCCTCCGCCGCCCAGCTCCAGTCTTCGTCAGACATTACGCACTCCCCGTTTCGCGCCGTGCGGCCCCCGCCGGATCAGAAGAGGCGGCCGCTAGGGCCGCCTTGGTCGGGGCGACAGGACTCGAACCCGACCCCGGCCACTTCAAGAATACGACAACACTCAGACAAAAGCAATACAAGTTCAGGACACTGGTGGACTTCCGCCTCGTGACGCCGGGCCGATAACGACACTTCCGGTACATTCTACTGACAAGTCCGTGCATAAAAAGTGTGCTAAGAGCGTGCACGGGACTTTCCTTCCCGCAGATCTTCTACCCCTACTCGAGGTATGGGACGAGCTTCCCGGTGAAGTGAGGAAAGAGATTCTCGAAATCGCCCGGCGAGGGAGGCCCCGGCAAACATGTTAGCAAGAATGAACTGAAATAAATATGAGGGCGATGGCTGCGGCGAGGGCCCTGGGGGTTCCGAACTGATGGCCTTCCCAACAGAAAACGTAGAAAGGAAATGGAAAAATGGCACGCAAGCGAATGCTAATGGCAGCGTGGTATCAGGATGCGGGGATCCAATCGGTTTCGCCATATGCAAAGCTCCTCTTCGTCGCGCTCGTCGCCGATGCTGATGACGAGGGGCGTCTCTGGGAGTCTCAGAGTCACTGGAAGGACTACGTCTTCTCGGGACGCAGGGCGAGCATGGATAAGCTAATGGAGGAGCTTTCAGCAGCCGGGATAATCGTGCGCTATGACACATGCTCAAGCGGCCGCAAGGCCATCTTGATTCCCGAGTGGTTCACTCAGCAGAGAATACAGCATCCCGCCTTCAGCACCGTACCCCTCCCGCCTAAGGGCATCCTCGCGAGACAGCAGGAGTACTGCGCTGGGCTACTGGCCCGCTGTCAAAAGGAGGCTTCGGTTCACAGGTATAAGGAATGGAAACCCAAGTTCAAAGACCGCGCCGATCTAGTCAGCGGATTTGTGCCGAAGAAGTACCGTACTGAGTACGACCTAGATAAGACAAGAACAGAACAGAAGAGAGTAGAGGAGAATGGACAAGATTTGATAGAAACAGATCAGGACCAGACCACTGAGCCGGATCCTTTAACTCCTCCCTCTCCCTGTCAGTCGGCGCACCAGTCCCGGGGGGACTCTGTGGGGCGTGTAAATGCAGGCGGTGCTGAGGAGTTGCTAACTTTCTGCACTGAGGCAACCGACGGGGAGATCTCCCCGGACGACGAGATCGTGGGCCGCGCGCAGGAGCTTGTGGAGAGGATGGGATTGGACTGGTGTCTTGCGCAGGCGCGTGCCGAGATGTTTCGACGCGGCAATCCCTCGCTGGATGACCCCTCGGAGATCATAAGCTGGCTGGAGGACGCTGCGGCAAATCCGAACCAAGACCGGCTTGTGGCAGCACAACTGAAGTCTAGAGGAGGGCTGCGGAGCGAGGCTTGATATGCGTCTCCTGCGTGCAAATGGTGAAGCACCTACGCGCCTGCCGACTTGGAAGCGTTCAAGCAGGAGCTGAGATGTACAACTGGGCCGTGAAGTTCGGCATCCTGGACTCACACAAACTCCATGCGGTTCCCAAAGTGCCGGTGCCTCAGAAGACACCCCGCTTCCTCAGTTTTGAGGAGGAGCGGCTGCTGGCGGCCTGCGATGAGCAACTCGGTGAGATGGTTGCAGTGCATGTCGATACGGGGCTGAGGCTTTCCGAGCTGGCGCGATTGGCGGATAATCATGTCTCACCCGCAGAATTTTCTGCCTGTCTCTCGGATCTTCGCTTGAATGCGATGGCGTAGGGGTGGACAATGACTCGGGCCACTTCTATCAATGCCCGTGAGGCACTGCGCAATGTGGTTGCGTCGCGGACGTGGAGCCCAACAGATTATGGGAAACTCGAACGCTATAGGTGTTGATCTCTTCGCGGGCGCGGGGGGGATGTCGCTGGGGGCAAGATGGGCCGGGGTGGACGTGCGCTTTGCGGTTGAGTCCGACCGGCATGCGGTCGCGACGTACGCACGCAATCATCCCGACACGCGAGTGTTCGCCGAGGATATCCGTAGGCTCCGTGCGCTGGATGTCTCCGAGAATGGCAAGCCAAGAATCCTCTTCGGCGGGCCTCCGTGTCGCGGGTTCTCTACCTCAAACCAACGAACAAGAACGAGGGCTAACACCGATAACTGGCTGTTCAAGGAACTCTTGCGAGTGGCCCGGATGTGGAGGCCTGACTGGCTTGTGTTTGAGAACGTAGCAGGAATCATGCAGACCGAACAAGGACATTTTTTGCAGCTTGTTATTGAAGGCTTTGAGACTTGCGGCTATACTGCATCTTGGTGGGTCTTGAACGCCGTTGACTATGGCGTGCCTCAGAGGAGATCCAGATTGTTCGTCGTTGGGTCAGCGGATGGTAAAGCGGCCAAAAGGCCTAGG
>CAZUUK010000019.1:0-11358 GCA_964622675.1 uncultured Planctomycetota bacterium
CGCCTTTGAGCAGCGCCCGATTGACCTCGCGCAGCCCTTTACCCCCGCAACGCGCTCCGCAAGACCCCATCAGAAGAGCAAAAGACCCGCCAAATCTGCGGCGGGTCTTCTGTCAAGAGGTAGCGGGGGCCGGATTTGAACCGGCGACCTCCGGGTTATGAGCCCGGTGAGCTACCTGACTGCTCCACCCCGCGATCACAAGTGTTCTTTCTTAGGTGATTATCACACGCTCTCGCCGGGAAGTCAAGCCCTGATGGTCTGCGTCTTTTCATATGGTGGAAGCCCGGCTCCCCGCCGCAATTGGATGCGCGTGTTGCGATGATGGCGAGGCGGACAAGGTCACCCGGTTTTCGGATCTTCTGCCAGGGCGCTTCGGGGCTGTCGCCGGCGACGCTGACTGGCTTCCATGAGCTTCGGCAGGTAATGTTGACGGCCCGGATGGGCTGGGATATACTGTCCGGCAATTCGTTCAATGTGCTCCTCGATGAATCGAAGGAAGAATGAACCTCATCTGCATTTGCCTCGATACCCTCAGGGCTGACATAATCGGGCGCGGGCAGCCGCTTGGATTCGTTCAGACGCCGAATCTCGATCGATTTGCGGCCGAGAGCGTCTACTTCGAAAAGGCTTTCGGCGAATGCCAGCCCACGTTGCAAATGCGAAGGGCGCTCTTCACAGGGATGCGGTCTTTTCCTTTTAACTACGACACTGACCGCCGCGGGCACTGGCACCATGCTCCCGGATGGCAGAAGATACCTCCGCATCAAGACACACTGGCTGAAACGCTCCTCGGACGCGGCTACGCTACCGGGCTGATCGCCGACACCTACCACATGTTCAAGCCGACGATGAACTACACCCGCGGCTTCTGCAGCTATGAGTTCATCAGGGGGCAGGAGACGGACAACTACCGGGTGGCTAATCCTGCCATGGTCGAGGAAGAGCTCAGAAAGCTCGCGGGAAAGCCCTCCGATAGCAACAGACTCGCCGGTCTCGTCCAGTACCTTGTGAACGTCAAAGACCGACGCGCGGAGGAGGACTACTTCTGCGCGAGGGTATGCCGGGCGGCCTCAAAATGGCTGCGTGATAACGCCAACAGCAAGCCTTTCTTCCTCTGGGTTGATGCATTCGATCCCCACGAGCCGTGGGATCCGCCTCCCGAGTATGCTGACATATACTTCCCAGACTATGCCGGTCAAGATTTCATTTACCCTTTCTTCACGGGAAAGGACGGCAAGCTCTCCCGCGAAGAGATCGAAAGGATCAAAGCGTGTTACTTCGGCGAGGTGACCCTTGTCGATAATTGGGTGGGCAAGCTGTTTGAGACCATTACCCAACTCGAACTCTGGGACGACACGATAGTGATGGTTCTGTCGGACCATGGCACACAACTGATGGAGAACGGAGAGTTCGGGAAGGGGAGGGGAGACATGAGGCCCTACAACACAAGGTTCGTATGGTACGTGAGACATCCCCGGGGGCCGCGCGGCAAGACGGTCCAAGCCTATGTCCAGAGTCACGACGTCGCCCTGACGGCGCTTTCGCTATTGGGTGTGCCGTTCTCGGCTGATGGCGAGAACGTGTGGCCGCTTGTGACGGGCGAAAAGGAGCGGATAAGGGACCACATCGTTACGGGATGGGCTGGTTGGAGTGTAACGCGTTCTGGCGGGCCTGGGGTGGGATTTGCCTCTGTTCGCGACGACGAGTGGTGCTACGTCGCCCCGGTTGGCAATCCCGAGGAGGAATGGCAGCGCCTTTATCATTTGCCTTCGGACCCGCGTGAGATCGAGGATGTCTCCGAGGTGAACGCTGAAGCTGTCAAGCTCCAACGCGAGAGGCTCGAAGCCGTCCTCAGGCAGCCGCTGCCCGGCAGGTTCATCGAGTCATGTAACCCTGCGCCGGCTCCAGCGGTGCAGTTGTTTACGGCCAGGCGGAGTGTGACGCAAAGCTGAGGAACGTGCACGTGCGTACCGCCAGTGCGGCTCGGAGAGAGAGGAAAATGAGAGTCCTGATTGTGGGAAGCGGCGGCAGGGAACATTCCCTTGCATGGAAGATCAGTCAATCTCCCCTGGTGGAAAAGATCTACTGCGCCCCGGGAAACGACGGGATAGCTCAGCACGCGGAATGTGTTGATATCGCCGCAACCGATGTGGAGAAGCTTCTCCGTTTAGCCAAAAGAAACGATATCGACCTGACGGTACCTGGAACCGAGGACTGTCTTTCGGCGGGCCTAACGGACCTCTTCGAAGAAGCCGGGCTGAAAGTGAGCGGCCCGTCGAAGGCTGCGGCAGAACTGGAATCCAGCAAGGTCTTCGCCAAAAGGCTCATGCGCAAGCACGGAATACCGACGGCCGAATTCAGGGTGTTCAACGAAGCCGCGACCGCCAAGGAATATGCACGTGAGCTAGGCCCTCCGCTCGTCGTTAAGGCGGACGGCTTGGCAAAGGGGAAGGGGGTCATCGTCTGCAAGACGTTGGAGCAAGTTCTCGAATCGATCGACCGGATAGTTGTCGCAAAGGAGTTCGGGGAAGCGGGAAAACGGGTGATCGTCGAGGAGCACCTGGAAGGGGAAGAGGTTTCGATCCTCGCCTTGACTGACGGGCGCACGATCCTCCCGCTCCCGACCTGCCAAGATCATAAGCCGGTTTACGACGGAGACGAGGGCCCCAATACCGGTGGGATGGGAGCGTACTCGCCGGCGCCGATCGTAACGGATGAACTGGAAAGCCGCATAGAGCGGGAAATCCTCGTGCCGACTATTCACGCAATGAGAGCCGAGCGCCGGCCGTTCAAGGGCGTTCTATACGCCGGGCTTATGATCACCGAGCGCGGGCCCAAGGTGCTGGAATTCAACGTTCGCTTTGGGGACCCCGAGGCGCAGCCCTTGCTCATGAGAATGAAAGGTGACCTCGTGCCGGCCCTCGTGGCTGTGGCGGAACGGAAGCTGCACGACTCCACACTGAAATGGGACGATAAAGCAGCAGTCTGCGTGGTGATGGCGTCCGGTGGCTACCCGGGAAGCTACCGGAAAGGCTTTGAAATCAGCGGGCTCGATGAGGCATTGAAGATGGAGGACGTTATGGTCTTCCACTCGGGGACGAAGCTCCAGAACGGGCGATTTGTCACAAATGGCGGGCGGGTACTTGGCGTGACTGCGCTAGGAACTGATATAGAAGACGCAATACGACACGCGTACGAGGCCGTCGGACTCATTCACTTCGAAGGCGCCCACTTCCGCAAGGACATAGGCGCCAAGGCCCTTGCAAGGCTTCCCTAAGAAGACATTGATAGTAGTCGGAATAGAGACATCGGGCGCGGTCGGAAGTGTAGCCCTTCTCAAAGGGGATCAGGCGGAGGAACGGTCCTTCGGCGAAAGGCTTCAGCACGCGCGCGACCTTCTTCCTGCCTTGGCCGAGCTTCTTAACTCGTGCGGCTTGAGCCCGAAAGACGTGGATCTGCTCGCCGTCGCAAACGGTCCAGGGTCGTATACGGGTCTCCGTGTCGGAGTTGCCACCGCACGGGCCATGGCATATGCACTGAGAAAGCCGATCGTCGGCATATCGACCCTCGAGGCCCTGGCAAGGAATGTCCAGGATGCGGCCGAGACAATCTGCACGCTTCTAGACGCAAAAAGGAGGGAAGTGTACGTTCAGTTGTTCAGGCGGGAGACTGAAGGCCTCAAAGCGGCGTCCCCGCCTAGCGTCTTGCGCCCCGAAGCGGCGTCTGAGATGATCCCCAGAAGCGCCGTTCTGCTCGGAGACGCACTGCATCCCTATGGGGAATTCTTCCTGAAGAAAGGGTTTAATCTGGCGCCGGAAGACCTATGGCGGCCTAGGGCTTCCGTCGTGGCGGAGCTTGGCGAGAAATTTTTCGCGGAACATGGCACGAACGATGTCCATTCTCTTGTTCCCGTTTACCTGCGGAGGCCGGCCGCCGAGGAGAAGAGGCTGGGCAAAACGTAATAGCTGGGAGCAGCGTGCCCGTTGGCAAAAAGCCTGAGCAAAAGACTGATCGTTATCCTGCTTGTGGCTTTCGCCGCCAGAGGAACTTTTGGCCTGCTCAAGCAGGTCACCTACCCGGATAGCATCACCGACCTGGAGATCGCTCGGAACATCCTGGATGGCAAAGGGTTTGTGTTTCGGGGCAGGATTCTTCTGAGAGCGCCTGGCTACCCGGTGCTCCTCGCGACCTCTTTGAGCCTGGGGGGACTCTGGTTCGCAGTCGCCATCCAGGTTTTGGCGAGCACGGCAACTTGCTACATTGTCTACGCATCGGCGCGAAGGAAGTTCGGCGAGACGCAGGCAGAATACGCGGCCGCACTGGCGGCGATTTACCCGAGCTTCGCTTTCATGGCAGGAACCTTTCTCAGCGAGACGGTATTCATTTTCTTCTTCATGTGGTCCATGCTGATGCTCCTTGACGTGAGGGCCAGGCTCAGGTGGCGACACGCCGCCGCGGCGGGAGCGCTGAACGGGGCAGCTTGCCTGCTCAGGCCGTCGCATTTCCTCTTTATTTTCTTCCTGTTGCCGTTCTTCGTCGCGCATGGCGGCAAGAGACTCAAGGCTCTTGGACTATGGGCCTTATCCGCGGCGGCTTCTTTTCTTGTGCTCACCCCATGGATTGTGCGAAACTACGTTCATACGGGCAAGCTGGTGGCCACGACGCTGCAGGTTGGGGCATCTCTCTATGAAGCCAACTCGCCCGACGCAACAGGCGGACCGGCGATGGATAAGACGAAATGGCCGCAAGAGCTTCAATCCATGTCGGAATACGAAAGCAACCGGTACCTTCTGGCAAAGGCGCTTAACTATATGCGATCGCATCCGGGAAGAACGCTCAAGCTGACGCTGGTCAAGTTCCGACGCCTTTGGAACCCTGTGCCCAACGATCCTGAACAGAGAACAATAGCTGTTTCCGCGCTCATGCTTGTCTCATACGTCCCGGTTATGCTCCTGGGGCTTGTCGGCCTCGTCTGGTCGGTTCGCCAAAAGAGGGCCACGGGGCTTCTAGTTGTCCCGATCCTGTACTACATGCTGCTGCACTCGGTTTTCGTCGGATCCGTCAGGTACAGGATTCCCATAATGCCATACGTGATAACGTTTGCCGGCAACGGTGCAAATGCAGTGTGGCTTGGAATTAGGCGGCGCCTGAAAGCGAGTTCCTGATGGAGCCCGACCTTTCGGTAATCATCCCGGCTTTCAACGAAGAGGCAACTATCGGGGAAGCGATCCGGCGGGTCTGGGCCGCTCCCTTGCGAAAGGAGATCATAGTTGTTGATGATGGCTCGACCGACCGAACGGGCCAAATCGTAGAGGAGCTGAAGAGGGACATAACGCGGCTATCGTTGATCGTCCACGAGCGCAACCGGGGAAAAGGGGCAGCCGTCCGAACAGCCATGTCGCGCGCAAAAGGTAAGGCCGTGATCATTCAGGACGCCGACCTTGAGTACGACCCAACCGATTACTTGGACGTCGTGCGTCCCATCCTCTCCGGCGAAGCGGATGCGGTTTACGGCTCGAGGATCCTGGGAAACGCGCCGCATTCATCCGTTGCGTTCTACCTTGGCGGAAGACTGCTCACCCTCGTGACCAACCTGCTGTACGGAAGCTCCCTCACGGATGAAGCCACTTGCTACAAGGCGTTCAAGCGCCAACTCCTACAGGGGTTGGAACTCCGGGAAGATCGTTTCGGGTTCTGTCCCGAGGTGACAGCCAAGATGCTTCTAAGAAAAGTGAGGATCAGCGAGGTGCCGATCTCCTACCAACCCCGGAGCAGGGCTGAGGGAAAGAAGATCACCTGGCTCGACGGTCTAAGGGCGATATGGGTGCTGACCAAATGCAAATTTCTGAACCCGAGAGGGAAGGAGTGCCGAGACCGAGAAGGAAGAAGCTGAGCCGACTGGGGAAAATCAGGGTCGTGCTCGAGATTCTCCTCCTTCTCGTACTGCTGGCAAACCTTGCCGCGCGCATCGTGCTGAGCCCGAACCGGGTCGAGACCCTCGTGAGAAGAACAGTCGAGCGCCGCACGGGGGCAGAGTTTTTTGTCGAAAAGGCATACTACGTCTTTCCCAACACGCTCGTCGCCGAAAACGCCTACCTCGTTACGCAGACAGCGGAGGGAATTGCCTCCCTTGCTTCGGCCAGAAAACTGGAGTTTAAGTTCTCGCCACCGAGTTTCCACCAACGCCGATTCAGGGTAACCGAAATCTCACTTGAGCTCCCCCGGCTCTTCCTGCACAGGGACAAGCAAGGAAGCTGGAACTTTGCAGAAATCTTCCAGACCATTGCCGAAACAAAGTCGACCGGGGAACCTTACGTAGTCCGGGACATCTACGCGAGCAGAGGGGTGATCGATCTAAGAGACCGGTCTTTCGAGAAAGGGCCTCTAGGCGCAAGGATAAAGAACATCGGACTTAGACCGCACGGCTATGTGGAGGGTCTGCAAGGCGCACCCCCGTACGACATCTACGGCGAGTGCGAAGAGCGCACTCTGGGTAGCTGGCGCATCGGGATATCGCTGGGAACCGACAGGTCGTCAATAAACCTTCTGCAGCCCGAGCTCGACCTGGCGCGCATCGAAGAATGGCTTCCCGAAAACGCTCGCAAGGAATGGCGAAGATTCTCTCCGGCGGGAAGTTGCGGCCTACTTCTTTCGCTCCAGCTCGGACCAGCCGATGAAGGTCCGCCCAAAGTCTCCGCTAACGCTAATCTGCACGACTGCTCGGTCGACTACGAGCTGTTCCCTTACGAAGTCTCGATGGTAACGGGCAACATAGAGCTGGGACGAGAAGGGGTCGTCTTCCAGGACCTGCGGGGCTCCACAGATCCGGGCGCGCTTTCCCTTCAAGGTACAGTATCGGGATTTGAAAGAAACAAGCCTGAGTTCTACCTTCACATAAAAGCGGAGGACCTCCCGCTCGACGGAAAGCTTAGGAACGCTCTGCAGCCAGAGGTGCAGAAAGTCTGGGATGAAGTAAACGTCATCAGCGGAAAGAGCGACCTCTCATTCGATATTGGCGGCGTTGTCGGAGAGCCGCCGCAGTTTGGATGCGAAGCTCTGATTCGCGACGGCGAAGTGCAATACAGCAAGTTCCCGCTGACTGTAGAGAAAATAGGAGGACGGGTTTCATTCTCGAATGAACTCTTCCAGGCACGGGACCTGAAGGGAAATGTCGCCGGAGCCGAGGCGAGCGAGATAAACGCAAACGTTTCCATCCAGACGCCGGAGGGAAGCTTGTCGCTGGAGGCCGACATCACGGCGGAGAAGCTGCCGGCTACCGAGGAGCTTGCGCAATGCCTTCCCGCACAAGTCAGCGATGTATGGGACGAGCTTCGACCCATGGGGACGTTGAGCGGCGAATTCCACTTCGCCGTGTCGCCGGAAGCCGATGAGCCCAAGATGAGAGCGGAGGTGGACTTTTCAGAGCTAAGCATCAGCCCCGCTCGCTTCCCATACAGATTTGCAGGTGTGCACTCAATCGCTTCTTACGACGGGCGAGAGCTGACTTTCACCCAGGTCCCCGCGAAGCCAAAAAAAGCGCCGAGACCCCCGGGAGCATTGGTAATTGAGGGAAAGATATCCGGCCTGGCCGATGTGCCTACCTACGATCTCCGCGTCGCGGCCGACGGCCTCCC
Organism: uncultured Planctomycetota bacterium; assembly: GCA_964622675.1. Classification (GTDB taxonomy): domain Bacteria; phylum Planctomycetota; class DG-23; order CAZBND01; family CAZBND01; genus CAZUUK01. Next base: position 7,635 of record CAZUUK010000019.1, read on the forward strand.
CATGGACGATCGGCTGTACTCTGCGCTGCCCCCCGCGGCAAAGGAAATATGGCTGAAAGCGCGGCCTTCGGGCACGATTGATGCCGCTGCGGCACTCTCAGGAAAAGTCGGAGACCAAGTCGCTTCGATACCGCTTCAAATCGCGCTGCATGACTGCGCCATGAACCCAGGCGGATTCAAGATAACCAACGGTGAGGGGGCGTTCTCGTTCGAAGAGGGTAGGGTAGAGGTTACTAGCTTCGAAGCGAACTTCGGGCCGATTCCTTTCTCGGTAAACGGGCTCCTTCGCCAGGAGGCAGGACAGTGGGGGGGAGATTTCCGCTTCGGAACTCAACCGTTCGAGGTCTCACAAAGCCTGATAGAGGCAATTCCACAAACGTACGCAGCTAACGTGAATGACATTCTGCGGTCAGGGGAGCTGGCTCTCGACGGCTCCATCCGCAGCAGGAAGGGCTCCCACCAGTTCGAGGCCGCAGTGAGGTTGAAAGAGCTTTCACTTCGTGAACAAATGAGCCTTAGTGACCTGTCGGGAGAGCTGGTCCTGGTCGGAGATGTGAAAGAGGAGGGCGTTGACATCGCGGGAAGAGCCAGCCTCGACTCCGCCAGAGTGGCCTGGTTGAGGTTGAGCGATCTGGAGACGCTGGTGCATTGGGATGACGCAGGGTTCGCGCTGAGAGAGCTGCAAGCGAACGCCTATGGCGGAAGACTCGAGGCGGACCTGGAAACTGATTCTGCGGAAGGCGAACTCAAAGCGCATTTCCGGCTCGCTTCGGCCAAACTGGAGCGCTTCGTCGGCCAGACGGCCGTTGCGGGTCAGAGGACCAAGGGGAAGGTGGACATTGACGCTAATATAGCCGCGCACTTGAAAGAAAAGACGATCTCCGGAACCGGCGAGGCCCGAATCGAAGACGGATACCTGTGGGAGATACCCCTTTTTACGGCGCTCCTAAAGATTCTGCCGTTCAATCTGGGAGAGCTTACGACTTTTAGCAAGGGGAAGGTCGCATTTACGCTGGGCACGGATCACGTGAGGCTTGCAGGGCTGGAACTATTGAGCACTGTCCTTGCTATCGACGGAGAGGGCACCGTGGGGTATGATACCTCTATGGACTTGGAGCTCGGCATAAGGCCAACAAGTAAATCCATCCTCCCCATACCACTTGTGGATCAGCTTTTCAAGATTGTGGGCGCTCTCCCAAAGAAGGTTATCCCATTCAGGGTAAAGGGGACTTTTGCCGAGCCCGACGTCAGCATTGATGTGGCGGCGGCACCAATTGAACTGATAAAGGCTCTATTTGATATCCTGCCTCTGCCGAAGAAGGAGCGGCAGCGTGACTAGCATATTCTTCGTATCGGACGTGCATCTTAGCTCCGAAGACGAAGCAAAAAGGCAAGGGTTCCTGGACTTCCTCAAATACTGCCGGGAAAATACCCCTACGCTGTACATCCTGGGCGACTTATTCGACCTTTGGATGGGGCCGACGCAGATCAAGACGACCGGTTATGCGGATGTGGCGGATGCTCTAGGAGAGCTAGCGAGGGCCGGTGTAAACGTGGGGATTGTCCCGGGCAATCGCGACTTCCAGCTCGACTCACAGTTCGAGAAAGAAGTGGGCGTCAGCGTCCTGCCCGATTCAGTGATCATTAGGCTCGACGAACAGAACGTGCTGCTGACGCATGGAGACATCTTATGCACGCGGGATGCCGCCTACGTTATGTATCGCGCGCTGTCGCGCACCCGCCCGGTCATGAAGCTTTATCGTTCGCTGCCGCCGCGTCTTTCGAAGTTTCTAGCCATGGGCATTCGTAATCACAGCAGCCGCACCGTCGGCCGCAAGCCCGATAAGACGCTTGCATTGGTGGACGAGCAGCTCCTTCGGCGATTCAAACTGGGGATTGACGTCATCATCTGCGGCCACGTTCACTCACCGAAGCACGAGCAGTATAAGCTTAATGGGCGCACTCACCATCTCTATGTACTCGGTGATTGGTCGGCGAAGGGCTCGTATCTAACTTACGAATCAGGAACATTCGGCCATCGAAGCTTCGACTACTGAGGAGAGCCGTGGACATAACGCAGCTCCTTAAGTTCGGAATCGAGCGTGGGGCATCAGACATACTCATAACGGCGAACTCGCCGCCAGTGATCAGACTTAACGGTCAACTCACCCTGACTAAAGCGGCGCCGCTCGGCGCCGAGGACACACGCTCGCTTGTCTACAGCATCTTGACGGACTCGCAGAAGGCGAAGTTTGAGGCCGAAAAGGAGCTGGACTTTTCGCTTACGCTTAAGGGGCTGTACCGCTTTCGGGGAAACGCCTACGTGCAGCGCGGCTGTGTGGCCGCCAATTTCCGGCTGATTCCGGCCAGGATCCCGTCCTTGGAGGAGCTGAAACTCCTCCCAGTGCTCGAAGAGTTCGCCCTCAGCAATCAAGGCCTGGTGATCGTTAGCGGCCCGACCGGACACGGGAAAACCACTACCCAAGCGGCGATGATAAACATAATCAACGACAAGCGGCACTGCCACGTTGTCACTGTGGAAGACCCGATAGAGTTCATTCACACCAATAAGAAAAGCGTCGTGGACCAGCGAGAGGTCGGAGAAGACACGCTGCGCTTCGCCTCCGCGCTTAGGCACGTACTGCGCCAGGACCCCGACGTCATTCTCGTCGGCGAGATGCGCGATCTCGAGACGATGGCCACCGCTCTCACCGCCGCCGAGACCGGCCACCTGGTCATAGCGACCCTTCACACAAACGACGCAGTACAGTCGATAGACCGGATAATTGACGTCTTTCCACCACACCAGCAGCAGCAGGTCAGGGCGCAACTGGCATTATGCCTGCTCGCAGTGGTTTCACAGCGGCTTCTTCCCCGCGCTGACGGCAGCGGCAGAATTGTTGCCGTGGAAATCATGCGCGGCATCCCCGCCGTTGCAAATCTGATCCGCGAAGGTAAAATCCACAACATTTACACCGTCATGGAGACGCAAGCGAAAGAAGGCATGCAAACAATGGATGCCGCCATAAAGACCCTTTACTTGAAGGGTCTGGTCACTTACGAAGAAGCCAAGCAGAGAATGCGCGACCAGAAGCTGCTCGATATCGCTTGAGGAGACCGTGAGGTAACCCATGTACTTCGTCCTTATTGCCCTCATGGCAGCGATGGGCATATCAACCATTTGCATATTGCTGAGCCACGTCTCCCTGAAGGACTGCGGTTGGTTTCAATTCGCGTTTGTCGCCGTCTTTGCCCTTATCTACGTCTCCGCCGTCAAAGGCTTTACCTCGTTATTGCGGCCCGACCAGCCCTTTTACACCGTGGGGATCTCTCTGCGATTCTTCTTCGCAACCTTCGTGGCCGCTGCCACAAACGTACCCTTCATAGCCTATGCGTTGGCAACGCAGATGTTTCGAATCCGCGACGCGCTCATGTCAGAAGGAGGACCTAGCAAAAAGCTCCCCGACGCCGCAGAGCTGGCCGAGCGGCAGGGGGACCTCGACCGCGCGGAAGAGCTCCTGACGGCGGCGATTCAGGAAAACGCCGAAGACCTGGACTCTCGACTCAGGCTCGCGGAACTCTACGTCAAAATGCGCCGGCCGGACGATGCAGTCTTCCAGTTCCAGCGGGTCGCCTCATCCCAGAACGCGCCGAACAGCCTAGCCGCCGCCATCAGGGTAGGCGAACTGGCTCTGGCCGGCGATGTGAACGCCGATGTGGCGGT
>CAZUUK010000019.1:11458-49715 GCA_964622675.1 uncultured Planctomycetota bacterium
TCGCTATCCAGGCTCGTATTTCGCCAAATTCGCCAGCGAGCGCCTGAGCAAGCTTCCGAAAGAACCCTCGTAGGAGCGCGCCCTTGGTCATCACCGTAACCCTGAGCGCTGCCGTAGATAGTACCATTGAAGCGCCGGATTTTTCCAAGGGCGGTGTTGTTTCAGGACGACGGATCGCCCACGAACCTGCGGGAAAAGGCATAAACCTGGCGAGGTACCTAGAGATCCTATGCGTTGACGTGCACGCCATCGCTTTCGTTGGCGAACCCGAGATGCATTTTTACGATCGCGTCCTCACCGAGAAGCAGATAGCGCACACGCTCCTGGCGCTCCCGGGATTCACCCGCAACAACTTGACGGTCGTTGACCCGGCGACTGGATTGGAGACCCACATTCGCCAGCCCGGCCTCGAGGTCGATCAGAAACATCTCGAAGAGCTCACCGCCGTCCTCAGCCAACTCCTATCGCGCGGAGACTGGGTGGTCTTCTCGGGCAGCGCGCCGCCTGGGCTTACGCGCGACGATTACGCAAGACTTCTCAGCACGGCCAAACAGAATGCCGCGATTCTCGCTGTTGATACCACCGGGCCCCATCTCGAGGCTGCTGTGGAACTCGGACCTTTCATGGTCAAGCCGAATAAGGACGAACTCTCAGCGCTACTAACTACACCATTGGCGTCAATAGAAGATGTGGCCGGCGCTGCGCGCTCGTTGCTGGAAAAAGTCCCGCACGTCGTCGTCTCGTGCGGAGCGCAGGGCGCGGTTTACGTCTGCCCGGATGGCGCATGGCATGCTAAGGCCGTCGTCGATCAGAAGTGCGTAAGGGGGACGGTCGGCTGCGGCGATGCGGTTGTCGCCGGCTTCGTCAGCGCTTTCTTCGAGGGGCGATCTCCTCCCGAGCGGCTGGTGCGCGCCGTGGCGTGCGGCTCCGCAGCGGCCCTATGGCCTTCAGCAGGCTATCTCGCCGTGGAGGATGTGGAAAAGCTCGAGCGTTCAGCGGGTCTGAGAAAGGTGTAGCCGCAGCTTGCCCGTTGGGGTGGGGGAGGGTAGAATACAAATTCTCGCCATTCGTTACTGCCACTGCCGCAAATCCCTGGAGTCAAAGCGTGATAATTGCAATCGACGGCCCGTCCGCCGCGGGAAAAAGTACCGTCGCCCAGGAACTTGCCCGCCGCCTGGGCTTCCGATACCTGGATAGCGGCTTGACGTACCGCGCTCTGGCATGGGCAGCGCTTGAAAAGGAGATCAATCCTGACAACCAGTCGGCGCTTGAAGACCTTGCCAACACCGTGAAAGTTTCACTTGACTACAGTACCGGCGCGCTGACGGTGCAGGTCGATGGACGTGACGTTACCGCGCTTCTAAGGATGCCTGAAATCGCCGAAACGGCCTCGGCGATCTCGCGCTTTCCCTTCGTTCGGCAGAAGATGGTGCCGGTGCAGCAGACAGCCGCTCGAGCAGGAAAGCTCGTCGCGGAGGGGCGCGATATGGGAACGGTGGTATTTCCCGACGCGCAGATTAAGTTCTTCCTCGATGCAAGGCCCGAGGTCCGAGCCCAGCGACGGTTAAAAGACAGGGAGAACGCAGGCATAGCCGGCACGCTTGAAGAAGTGCTCTCGCAGTTGAAGACCCGGGACAACAGAGACTCCACCAGGCAGACGAGCCCCCTCCGCCCGGCCCAAGATGCTCTCACCATAGACACCTCCGATTTGAACGTCGAAGACGTCGTTGAACTACTCCTCAGGAAGATACATGAAAAGAAGGTCACAGAGGGCATGGTATAGGTTTCTCCAGTTCTGGACGCAGCACCTGTTTGTGCTGCTTTTCAGGATTCGGACCTTTGGGCGCGAGAGAATTCCGAAGGAAGGCGGGGTCCTCCTCATAGCGAATCATCAGAGTTTCCTCGACCCGATAATCGTAAGCGTGGGCCTTCCGCGCCAGGTGTGTTATTTCGCAAGGGAAGACCTCTTTCGCGGCAGATTCTTCCACTGGCTCATTCGCTCCCTGGGCGCGTTCCCCGTCAAAAGAGGCGCCGCGGACACCGCAGCCATAAGAATGGCCATCGAGAGGCTGCGCGCAGGGGAAATAGTGCTGCTCTTCCCGGAGGGAACCCGCACAAACGATGGCTCCGTGGGCGTCTTTCACAGCGGCATGTGCACCATCGCAGCCAGAGGAAACGCACCTATAGTCCCGGTGGCAATCGATGGCGCCTTTGAAGCATGGCCCAGAAACCAGAAGGTTTTCACCTTTCGCCCCTTAAAGGTTGCGTACGGCGACCCGATAGATTTGACGGGCAGCACGCGCAAAGATTATCATTTCATTTCGGAGGAGGTCCGGGTTATAATCTTGAATATTGGGCGGAGTATGCGCTCAGCACGCCCTCGCGGGCCGGTGCAACAGTCGTGAGGTCTATTTATCTCAATCAGGTTTTAGGCAGAGTGCCGGGCAAACGACAGCCGACGGCGCCGGAGGTAAGTTCAGTTAATGGTTAATCGCAGGTTGTTTGCTCAGTACAAGTTGACCGACGAAGATATCGAACACGAAGTCCAGGAGTCAATGGGGGAAAGCGGCCCTGAGGAGATGCAGGCCTTCTACGAGGAGTCCGTAAGGGATTTCGACTCGGGAAGTGTACTCAAAGGCAAAGTCGTCAGGGTATTGGATGATACCGTCATCGTCGACGTGGGGTACAAGTCCGAGGGAGTTATTGCTCTCTACGAGTTCGGCGATCCGCAGAACGTCCAAGTGAACGACGAGGTAGAGGTGCTGCTCGAGGCCGTCGAGGACGATACGGGACTTATCGTTCTCTCCAAGCGGAAGGCCGATAGGATAAGAGCTTGGGACAGGATAATGGCGAACTGCAAAGAGGGCGACGTGGTTAGTGGGAGAGTCATGCGCAAGATCAAGGGCGGCCTGCTGGTGGACATCGGCGTTCCCGCCTTCCTCCCGGCATCGCAGGTCAACATACGCCGAAGCCCGGACATCGGCGAATACGTAAGCAAGGAGATTTCCTGCAAGATACTCAAGATCGATCAGCACCGGCGCAACATCGTCGTCTCGCGCAGAAAGCTCCTCGAAGAACAGCGCGAGGAGCAGAAAAAGCGGCTACTGGAGGAAATCCAGGTCGGCGAACTGCGCAAGGGCGTCGTCAAAAACATCGCCGACTTCGGAGCTTTCATAGACCTGGGCGGCATGGACGGGCTGCTTCACATTACCGACATGAGCTGGGGGAGAATCAGCCATCCCTCTGAGATGGTGGCCATAGACCAGGAAGTTGAAATCGTCATCTTGAACGTGGACAAGGAGCGGGAACGCATCGCCCTCGGCCTCAAACAGAAATCCCCCAGCCCTTGGGAGAACGTCGAGGAGAAGTACCCGATCGGCTCCAGGGCGCGGGGCGAGGTCGTTAATATCGTCCCCTATGGCACTTTCGTAAAGTTGGAAGAGGGAATCGAGGGACTCGTTCACATCTCCGAAATGTCCTGGACCAAGCGCATTGGCCACCCCTCGGAGTTGGTGGCCATCGGTGATGTAATCGAAGTGGTTGTGCTCGACATAGACAAGGGCAAGGAGGAAATATCGCTCGGGATGAAGCAGACCGAGGTCAACCCTTGGACGGAGGTCGAAAAGAAATACCCGGCGGGACAGGTCATCAAGGGTAGGGTTAGAAACCTGACCAATTACGGGGCCTTTATAGAGTTGGAGGACGGCATTGACGGACTCCTCCACATGTCCGATATGTCATGGACCAAGCGGATAACCAAGCCTTCAGAAGTGGTGAAAAAAGGCGAAAAGGTTGAGGCCGTCGTCCTATCCGTGGACCCGGAGCGTAAGCGTGTCGCCCTCGGACTCAAGCAGCTTACTCCCGACCCGTGGGAAAACGAGATCCCGCAACGCTTCAATGTCAACGACCTTGTCAAGGGAAAGGTTACGAAGATCGCCAGCTTCGGCGTCTTCGTCGAAATCGAAGACGGCCTCGAAGGCCTCTTACACATTTCCGAAATCGCGGATAGAAAGATCGAGAAGGCCGAGGACGTGCTCTCGGTCGGGCAAGAGATTCCCGTCAAGATCATACGGGTGGATACTGAAGAAAGAAAGATCGGGCTGAGCATGCGGAAGGCCTCCCCTGAGGAAGTGGAACAGCTTGAGACAGAACTCTCCGAGCAGAAGCCGGAAGCACGCGAAGCTCGGGACGGGACGGAACCTTCACCACCTGCTCACGCTGAAACCCCGCCAGCCGCCGATGCCGGAGAGCAGGAAGCCGAGGAACCCAAGTATCGCCCCGCCCACGAAGAAAGCCCCTCCTCGTCTGAACCGACCGAGGAGGCTGGCCAGGATACGCCCAGCCCACCGACGGAAGGCGAGACGGCGTAAATAGATTCCGCGCTGGCGAGAAAGCGAGGGTTCAAAGCGTGGATCGCGAGTCCTCCACGGCGGAAACAGAAAATCACTCCCTCAGACAGTATTTGAAGGAAATAAATCGATATCCTCGCCTCACCCCCGAAGAAGAGGTGGAATTCTCGCAGAAGGTCGCCAAGGGCAACATGGCAGCCAGGGACAGGATGATTCGATGTAACCTGCGACTGGTCGTCAGCATCGCAAAGCGATATTCGGGCCGAGGCTTGCCGCTTGTGGACCTCATCGCTGAAGGCAACCTCGGACTTCTGCGTGCGGTGGAAATGTTCAAGCCCGAACTCGGCTTCCGCTTCAGCACCTACGGAACCCAGTGGATCAAACAGGCTATCAGAAGGGCCCTTATCAACAAATCAAAGACCGTACGTATCCCCGCATATATGGTTGAGATGATCACGAAGTGGAGGGCTAAGTCGGCCGAACTGGCCGACAAGCTCAATCGCGAGCCAACGGTGGAAGAAGTGGCTGAGGCGCTCAGCGTTTCCCCCCAGAAGATGCGCGTCATCCGCCGCGCCATCAGCGCCGCGTCCGGCGGATCAATCTCAACGGATGAAAGCCTCTGGCTGCTGGGCGATGCAGTCGCCGATCACCGCCGCCCTGAAGATGATTTGCTGGATGAGGAATCAAAACAGAAGCTCTGGGAAATGCTTCAGGCCATTGACGACCGCGAGCTTGCCATACTCAGAATGCGTTACGGCCTCGAAGGCACCCAGCCGATGACTCTCAAGAAGATCGGCGAAAAGCTCAAGTTGAGCCGGGAACGTGTCAGGCAGCTCGAAAACCGCGCGATAAAGAAACTGGCCGAGGTCCTCGCTCGCGAGACAACCAAGTATCCAAAGAAGCCTCGAAAGGGCAAGTAATGTCTGCGCCCCACCAAAAGTGCCTCAATGATCGGGCCCTCAAATCGCTCGTCCGTAGCATCCCTGGTTTCCCCAAGCCGGGGATCGTCTTTAGGGACATAACCACCGTGCTGCAAGATCCATCCGCATTTCTCCGCGCAGTTGAACTGATCTCAGAGAGATTCGCGGAGCGAAACGTGGATATAGTGTGCGCAATCGAGGCGCGCGGCCTCATCCTCGGCGGTGCGGTCGCTTACAAGCTGGGCGCTGGCTTCGTCCCGGTGCGAAAGCCCGGCAAATTGCCCTACAAAACTCGACGCGCTACGTACCAGCTCGAATACGGCGAGGATTCCGTGGAGGTTCACGTGGATGCCGTGAGGCCCGGCCAAAACGTGCTCATGGTAGACGACCTGCTGGCAACCGGCGGAACAATGGAGGCAGCCTGCCGCTTGGTCGAAGAGCTGGGCGGAACGATAGTCGCATGCGCTTTTCTCATAGAGCTGTCTTTCCTCGACGGGCGACGGAAGCTGCCAGACTACGAGCTGTTTTCGCTCATCGACTTCGAATCAGAATAGCAGCGATTTCCTGTCGCGCGATCCTGTTATCCCACGCAAGCTGCACTCCGAAGTCGCACCCCCTGGAACCCGCATCGCTCCAAATCTCTCTCGCCGGCAATAACTTCATCGCTTGACCCTCAGATGGCGCTATGCTAGATTCGCGCCGGTTAAGCTGCCCGCGGGACTGGTTATCTCGGACCAGTTGGAGGCCTGTCGGTCTCCCGGCCCACAGTCACGCCATTGCCGCTGCCCGGAGTCAGGCATGTCCTTGGCACGTGACACACTGATAACCTTCACCACACGCGTCGGTCTCTGGCTGGTATTAGGTGCGAGAAGCATACTGACGGCGCGCGTGCTGCTGCCCGCAGGCAAAGGAGCCCTCGGGGTCATATTGCTGGTCCCGACCTTTCTCCAAACGCTTGGGGAAATGGGCGTCTCGATGGCAAACGTCTATATGATAGGCCGGCGACGCGCACGACCCTCGGCTGCCGTGGGCAATTCCTTGATCATCTCAGCCGCTGTCGCCGTCCTGTTCCTCGGCGCCTACATTGCAGCGGCGCACGCTGGCCTTCTTGACTATTTCCTCAAGGGCTCGCCCAGATGGCCAGTACACCTCGCCGCTGCGACGCTGCCGTTTGCCATGTTCACCCAGTACGCCGCAAGCATCCTACAGGCCAAGCGCAGACTTGACCTCTATAACATAGCCCAGGCATCCGGCCAAGTTCTCTTCTTCGTCGGCCTTCTCGTCGTGCTCCTCGGCATGAACGGTGGGGTAGGGGAGTGTGTTGTCGTTTTCTTCGCTGCCGCCCTGGCTGCCTTTCTCACCGCCATTTTCCTCCTCTTTGCCAAGCAGCACACCGGCATATCCTTTGACTGGGGGCTCCTGCGCCATTCACTCGCCTTCGGCATCAGAGGGCATCCGGGCAGCATCCTCGAATTTCTGAACCTCCGCCTCGACATCTTCCTCGTAAGCTATTACCTCGACTTCTCCCACGTCGGCTACTACGTTGTCGCCGTCGCCCTCGCGGAAACCGTCTGGTTCTTCCCCAGGTCCCTCGTCGCTGCGCTCTTCCCCAGACTCTCCGAAGCGGAGGACGACGCTTCCTCAGCAATCGCCGCCCGCGCTATCAGGAACGGCTTCGCTATCAGCATCGTCTTAGCCGCACTCCTCTTCGCCATCCACACCCCTCTCGTCCGCCTACTCTTCGGCCCTGCATACATCCCCAGCAGCCAAGCCCTCACCCTCCTGCTCCCAGGCGTCGCCCTCGCCTCGCTCGGCTGGCTCCTAAAGAGCTACATCGTCGCCCGCGGCGCCCCCCTCACCGCAAGCCTTTCCTCGCTCATCGCCCTCACCCTCAACATCCTCTTAAACATCCTCCTCATCCCGCGCCTCGGCATCCGCGGCGCCGCACTTGCCTCCACCGCCTCCTATAGCCTCCAGACCATCTTTCTATTCCTTATCTACACCCGCCTCTCCCGCCTCCACCCAGCCCAGACGCTCATCATTCGCCCATCCGACCTCACATATTACCGCCACGCTCTCCATACGCTCCTCCGCAGATAAAAGAGCTCCCGGCGACAGTGCTCCGCACACACCTCTGAATGAGGATTGAGGATTGTGGACCCGCATCTGGGCTTCCTGAGGGTATGACTGCAACATAATATCTATTATCGGACTCTACAGACCACCATCCTAACCTGTATCCCAAACGCCCCCGCGGCCCCCACTCGCCACGTGCGGTTACTTGCCGAGCCCCTCGCAGACCCCCGTGCCTCCGTCCAACCGCCGGGAGGAGTAAAGCGAGCCCGGGAGAGTGCGCGCTTCGCGAGGCTGCCTCCGCGGCGAGCGGTAAGGGGCGACTGGGCCCTTAAAACGTCGAAGCGGCCGCGCTGGCACGCTCAGCTCCCGGGCCGCTTGCCCCGCAAGCAAGTGGCGTGCCCCTCGCAAGGATCCCGCTTGCTGCGACCAAGGGCGGCGGAGTCGCGGCGAGGGCCGGGGAAAGTGTTATGAAGGCCCTAACAGTTTGCCCCCTTGAGGGGGCTGGTTTGTCAGGTGCGTGATAACATCAGGGGTTGCGAAGGTGAAGCGAGGCTATATAATGGCTTGGCGGCTGCGGGTGCCGGGCTTGTTGGAGAAAGGTGAAGGAGGTGATGCGCACTCGGATGCCTGCGACTGGTAATCTACTCGAGGAGGAAGACCCGGTTCTGGAGGGGCCGGGCCCCGGTAGGTTGGAAAGACCTTGGATGGACGGAGAGTAAGGAGGTAGACATGAGAAGGAGTTTGCGTCGAGCGTGGCCTGTTATGCTTGCCCTGCTCGTTTCCACAACTTGGCTGGCAGCCACTGCGTGGTCCGAAGAAGTGGAAGGCGAGGACCTCGATGCGAAGGTTCAAGCGCTGGCCAGGGAGGTACGTGACGTTAAAGATGACCTGGAGTCCCTGCGAAGGAACGTTGAAAGCACGAAACTGACCCTGACGGCAGCCTTGGACGTAATGCAGCTTATCAAGGACAACATCGGCAGCACAACGGATCGGTCGAGAGGTATGGACGCCGTCGTGCAAAAACTTTCCCTCCAGGTGGACAAGAATAGAGAAAACGTGGAGCTGGTCCGCGACTGCGTCCTGGGTAACTGGTACATGATCTATTACACCATGCAGCGGGCGAAAGGGAACCAGGCAGCGGACGCGAAGTTCACAGAGTACGACAAGAAGACGGAGGCAAACTTCAAGAAACTGGAAGACAGCTTCCAGTCCAGGCCGTCGGCTTCTGGAGGTCTGTAATACGCACCTAGAGGATAGGCCCGTGCGCCTCTCATGTGCAGGAGAAACTCGACAGAAGCTTGCCGGCGTGTGCACACAATAGGGGCCGCTGACGGTCAGCCCGGAAGCGGGCGATTCTTGGCGTCTACGAGGAGAATCGTCGGCTTCCACTTCCCGGCTTGCTCTTCGTCCACCAAAGCGTAGGAGATAATCACAACTTTATCCCCTACTTCAAACAGGTGCGCCGCCGGTCCGTTCACACAGATGGTGCCCGAATCCTTCTCCCCCTCTATCACGTAGGTTTCCACGCGAGCGCCGTTGGCGGCGTTGAGAAGCTGGACCTTCTCCCCAGGGAACATACCCGTCCTTTCCAGCAGCGCCTTATCTATCGTCACGCTTCCGCTGTATTCAAGTCGCTTCTGTGTAACGGTCGCGAAGTGAATCTTCGCGCACATCATCTCTCGCAACTTCATTCCCCTACCCTTTCGCAAGGAACATCGCCATCGGGATAGCCTTAAGCTCACAATTGTACAGCCTCTGCCCCTCTTCTTCAATCGCTCCTGACCATGTCTTGACGGGCAGAGAGCCGCCCCATATCATTCTCCATTGGAACTTAAATGGAGGCCCACCAGGTGAGTGAACGAAAAGCTCTGCTTTCGGTAGTCTTACCCATCTACAACGAGGCCGAGGTGATCCCCGAGCTCGGGCGCCGGCTGCGAGGCGTGCTCGAAGCAACAGGCACGGACTTCGAGGCCATTTTCGTTGACGACGGAAGCACCGACCGCTCCTACGAGCTACTCAGCCGGTTGCACGACGAGGATCGCAGATTCAAAGTCCTCAGACTCAGCCGCAACTTCGGACACCAGATCGCGATAACAGCCGGCCTCGATGCCGCCTCCGGCGACGCAGTAGTGATCATGGACGGCGACCTCCAGGATCCGCCCGAGGTCATCCCCCAGCTTTTGGAGAAATGGAGGGAAGGCTGCGAAGTGGTCCACGCCGTGAGGCTCAAGCGGAAAGGGGAAAATGCTCTGCGGCGTGCCGTCATCTTCGTCTTCTATCGCGTGCTCAACGCGTTGGCAGGTATCGAGCTGCCTCTCGATGCGGGAGATTTCCGACTGGTAAGTCGGCGCGTGGCCGAGATATTCCGCGGCTTCGGCGAACGCACGCGATACGTGCGCGGCCTGATAGCCTGGGTCGGATTGAAGCAGGCCTCCGTTTCCTACGTCAGGGAAGGAAGAGCTGCCGGCCGCAGCAAGTACAGCCTGCCCAAATTGATCCGTCTTGGCCTGGACGGGGTCACTTCTTTCTCGAACATACCCCTGAAGCTGGCCTCATACTTTGGTTTTGTCATCTCTGTCGCCTGTCTGGGTTATGCGACCTACGTCGTTGCCGCTAAGCTTATCTACGGCTACGACCTCCCCGGTTGGGCGTCCCTTATCGTCGCCGTACTTTTCCTTGGCGGGGTGCAGCTCGTCGCGGTCGGAATCCTGGGAGAGTACATCGGGCGTCTCTACGAAGAGGCCAAGCAGAGGCCCCTGTACATCGTTGACAGGGCGCTGGGGACGGTCAAAGAACGCGATGAGCCCGAACCACGATGAGGGTACTGATCGTCAACTATGAATACCCTCCCCTAGGCGGCGGATCGTCGACGGCAACCGCAGAGATGGCCAAGCTGGCCGCCAATCTTGGACATCAAATAGTCGTACTGACTGCCGGCTTCCGAAACCTGCCCCGGAAAGAGACACTCGCCGGCCACACGGTTATCCGCATTCCCGTCATGAGATTCAGTAAGCACAAATGCACCGTGCCGGAGATGATCTCCTACATCCTGAGCGCTTTCACGCACGCCCCCCGCCTAGTCAGAGAGTTTGAGCCTGACGTCGTGTGGGCCGTAAACGGAATCCCCTCCGGGCCAATTGCTCTGGAGTTGATGAAGCTGCTGGGGGTCCCCTACCTCGTGCTGCTCCGCGACGGAGAGGTGCCCGGTTTCCTCAAGGAAAAGCTCGCCCTTTACCACACGCTGACCATGCCGCTTACAAAAGCCATCTGGAGGAACGCGTCGTTCGTGGTCGCAAACAGCCGCGGCCTCAGGGATCTGGCGCTAAGAACCACGCCGGGTCTTGAGATCAAGGTCGTACCCAACGGCGTTGACACTCGAAAATTCCATCCTCCCAAATTCCGCGGGCCCGACGTCCCCGTTCGCATTCTCTTCCTGGGAAGGCTGTCGCCCCAAAAAGGGGTCGAATACCTCCTCCGCGCAGTCGCCAACCTGCCCGCAGACATTCGCGGCAGCGTCCATCTGGTGATCGTCGGCGACGGCCCTGAAAGAAGGCGCCTTGAGCAGCTCGCTGCACGCCTTTCCGTCGATAACGTTACGGAATTCAGGGGGTGGGCTGACCGCGAAGAAGTACCCCAGCTCTACAGAGCCGCCGACATCTACGCACTTCCCTCTCTTTACGAAGGGATGCCCAACACGCTGCTTGAGGCAATGGCCTCAGGCCTGGCGGTCGTTGCGACTGATGTCGCCGGAAGCGAGGAACTCGTCAGGAGCGGCGATAACGGCCTCCTCGTGCCGCCGCGGGACCCAGCCGCGCTCACGGCAGCTCTTGAGCAACTTATCTCCTCGCCGGAGTTGCGCCGTAACCTGGGCAGGGCGGCGAGGGAGTTCGTCGCACAAAGCCATGACTGGGAGCGTATCACTCAGCAACACCTCTCTCTTTCACGGGAAGCGATGCGGAGAGAGCGGAATTCCGGCTGATGCTGCTCATGCTCTATGACGCGCAGGAGCGGCTACCTGCAAAGCCTTTTTCCTACTTGACCCGACTTCAGTTCGACGAGCTTATCGCACGGCTGCCGTTGCGCGGCACCGCCGCAACAGCCCGCACTCGTTGAACTTTGACCGAAGCAAGGTATAATGCAAGCCTGGGCAGAAACCGTACCAGGCTACTTGGCGGCGCAGGAAAAGCGGGATTCTCAGGGCTGCCGCCGAAGCAAAAGCCAGGCTTGGGCTGAGGCTACGATGAGTCGTGCAAGAGAGGCTGCGGCACATGTTGCGGAGGCCGTAGCTAAAGCGTATCCGGCGGAAAAGGTGCATACGGTGGCAGCTTCGACGCAGGCGAGCGAAGATGCCCCGCTCGAGTCCCTTGCGGAGAACTTGTCTGTCCACCGGATGTTTAGCCGGCTTGGGCTGGTTTCGCGACGCGAGGTCCGAAATAGCCGCCTTCTGAAACGGATAATAGACCAGATGGGAGAATCGTCGGGATACACCGCGGAAACTGCAGCCGCAGCGCTCAGGCTTTACGCCGAGGGAGATGCCGAGTTGGGAGTGGAAGGCATCTGTACCGAGGTGCCGCGCTGCGATGCGTGCCCTCTTTCAAGAGACTGCAGGTTCCGCAAGGGAAGGCTCACAATGCACGACATCCCCGAGGAAGAGCGGCCGCGCGAGCGTCTCCTCCGAGATGGGCCCGAGGCGCTCTCCAACGCTGAGTTGCTTGCGATAATCCTCAGGAGCGGCTCAACTCAGGAAACCGCCCTTCAGCTCGGCGAGCGCCTCCTTTCGACCTTCGGCAGCCTGAGGGCTCTTGCCGAGGCAACTGCCGGCGAACTCCGCAGCATTGGGGGCGTGGGGCCGGCCAAGGCCGCTCAAGTGCTGGCGGCACTCAACATCTCAAAAAGACTCTGGGCTCAAGACGCCACGGCTGAGAACGCGATAACAAGCTCCAGAGAAGCCTATCAATTCTTTCGGAGCAAACTGGACGGACGCAAGCAGGAGACATTCGTGGCGCTTCTTCTCGACGTCAAGAAGAGGCCGATGAAGTATGTGGTTATCTCGCAGGGCTCGCTCACCGAGAGTTTGGTTCACCCCAGGGAAGCCTTCAGGCCGGCGCTCCGCGAGTCTGCGGACGCGGTTATCTTCGCACACAATCACCCCAGCGGCGACGCGTCGCCAAGTGGCGAGGACCTTACCATAACAAGGAGGCTTGCAGAGGCCGGTAGGCTCCTCGGCATCGAAGTTCTGGATCACATCATAGTAGGAGCAAGCTCCTACATCAGCATGGCAGATATGGGCGCGCTGAGCCCCTGAGCGCAACTCTATACGAAGGGACAAACTACAGTGGGAACAAACAAATCCAGAGTGCTCAATCGCCGCAAATCCAATCGCCGGCAAGCAAGGAAGTCCGGCTTTCTTTCCAGAAGCAAGACGACAACCGGACGGAAGATCCTCGCCAGGCAGAGGAGGAAAAAGCAGAACCGCAAGTAGGCGATTAGTAATGCAGCAACTGCTTTATCGAGAAGATGTCTAAGGCCAGCTTGAAAGCTACTAGCTGAATTACCTGGGCCGCGGCCATGATCGCAACACCGCCCTCCCCCACTCTGCGAACCACACCTGACGCCGCCAAGATGGCGTAGGGCATCAGAAACATCCACAGTCTCCCCACCTCCCCGAGATTCTTTCCCGACACGTTCAACAAAAACATCAGGGCAAAAAAGCCGACCAGTGGAACATCCTCAAAAACGAGTCCCCTTCCCTTCTCCCTGGCCCGCCCCAAAAGGGACCAGATAAGCATCAGCCCGGCCGAAACCCCCAGAAACGCCCAGAACTCCAACGGATTAACCGCCACCCACTTCCAGTAAGTTCGCGGAAAGATTCCTGCGAACTGTGAATGCTTCCTGAGCGACAACAGCCAGACCTCGAACGAATTGTACCCCAGGGCAACCCAGACCAGCGCGCTCAAAAGGAGAATCATCCCCGCCCCCGTGCCGCCGGCAAATGCGAATCTCACACTCAGCTCCCCCAGCCGCTCGCCCGCTCGATACCTTCCCAAGGCCGACACTACAGCCGCCACCACCCCGAACACTATAAGGACAAGCAATCCCAACGTCAGGTTCAGCCCAACGAACAGCACCAACCCCGCAACTACTCCGGGCCAGACGCGCTTGCCCTGCCACGCCATCGTTGCGAAAAGCCCCGCGGCCACCGCGACGACGACAAAAAGCTGGTCCGGCGACGGGCTGAAAAGGTAAAAGGCGGGGACAAAGGCGAAGAGAACTGCGCACCTCAGCGCTACTTCTCTCCCGCATACCCGGCGCGCCAGCGCGTAGAACGGGACCACAGCGAAGGCCATCGCAAGCCGCAGCAGCCACGCCGAAAGCCAAACCGATGCAAGCTCCGCCTCGGTAAGTTCAGGGCCCGCGAGCCCCAGTGAGAGCTCCGCCCCCCCTGGTGCTACCAGGGAAGCCAGCGAATTGACGGCCCCAACAGCCGCCGGACTGGCCTCCAGCGTGCGGATAATCCCCCAGTAGAAAACTACGAGACCTGCTGGATGGTCTCCAAGATGTCCGAGCACTCTGTCGTCCAGTTGAATCGGCTCCATCCATTCGGCGTATTCTCTGATGAACCTCCCGCCGTCCTCCACGTTCCTCGCCTGATGAAAATAACCCCCGATATACGGAACGACAGTAACCAGAGCGGCTTCGGCCCCGCCTACATCGGCGACGCCTATTGCGCCGACGGCGAACTGGAGGATGAATCCGCCGACGACAAGCAGAACAAGCACAGCCGCCACTCGCCGCCGGCCAGCTCTCGACAACCACCAGACGCCCACCGCAAGTGCAAGTCCACTAACCGCCCCTGCAAGCGCCCCCAACCAGCTTGCCGGCCTGACCCGCTGCCATACCCATTCCCCCTCCACCCCGATTCGAATCAGCCCTCCCGCCACAAGGACTGTTACGATCACGCAAACCGCGGAGAAGGCTAGCGGGAGATAGTCTGCCCTTTTCACTTCTCGTTCTCCGACGAAACCCCAAATCCGGCCGAGACCCCGTCTTCCGCGGCCTCACTCCCCTCAGCAACAACAAAAGCCACCGCCATGCCCCCCGCGTGCGAAACGGAAACGTGCCACCTCGAGATTCCCATCCCCCGCGCCAGCTCGGACGCAGTCCCGGATAATTCCAGCCGGGGCGGACCGACGTCTCCTCGAATCAATTCGATCTCCCTCCATTTCACTCCTCTCCCCCACCCCGTCCCCAGCACCTTCATTACCGCCTCCTTTGCCGCGAATCTCGCCGCCAAGTGCTGCGCGGGAAACTTCCTCGAAAAAGCATATTCTCGCTCCCGATCCGTGAATACCCTTCGCAGGAACCGCGAACCGAACCGCTTCAGGCTCCGCTCTATCCTCTTGATCTCCGAGATGTCCGCGCCCACCCCCCGTACCATCCCTGCATCTCCATCGGCTGAAAGCTCAAACGCGACCGTATTCTAGTGGTGAGCCGCGTCGCCTTCAAGCTTCGTGACCAGTTGCTCCACACTGTGGAACGGGATAAGATAGCCGCTATGGTCTACCTCCAGGCGACAACGGAGCGGATCCTCGAAGGCCTTACGCAGGCCCAGAAGGAGGCGGTCACCCACGCTGAAGGCCCTCTGCTAGTTGCTGCCGGGCCCGGGAGCGGAAAAACCAGGGTTATTGCCCATAGAGTCGCGTATCTCGCCGCTTCCACAGCCCCCTCTTGGGCAATCCTTGCCGTTACCTTCACGAACAAAGCAGCGGACGAAATGCGTCAGCGTATTGCATCCCTTTGCGGCGAAACGGCTTCCCGCGTATCAACTTTCCACTCCTTCTGCGCATACGTTCTTCGGCAGGATGCCCCCCTTATAGGGTACCCCGCTACTTACACTATTTACGACGCTGCAGATTCCAAAGCGGCGGTTCAGGGTGCGCTGAAGCAGCTCGCGATAGACTCGACCACATTCTCTCCCTCGGCCGTCGCCGAAGAGATAAGCAAGGCCAAGACAGTGCTGCTCTCGCCGGATGACTACGCCTCCCAGGCGAGCGGCTACCGTCAGGAAACCGTCGCCAGAATATACCGGGCCTATCAGAACATCCTCAAAGAGGCGGCGGCGATGGACTTCGACGACCTCCTCAACCAAGCTCTGCTTCTGTTCAGGGAACACCCCGAAGCTCTGTCGCGCTGCAGGAACCGCTTCCGCTATATCCTGATTGACGAATTCCAGGACACGAACCGGGCGCAGTTCGAGCTCGCGAACCTTTTGGCGGGCGTGAATGGAAACATCTTCGCCGTGGGCGACATCGACCAGTCCATATATACCTGGCGGGGCGCTCATCCACGCAACGTGTTCGCTTTCCTCGAGCACCACGACCAGGCCAAGGTAATTATGCTCGACACGAACTTCCGCTCGACTCGCACAATTGTCCGCGCCGCTGACGAGTTGATAAAGAACAACAAAATAAGATTGGAGCGAAGGCTCACCACGACCAATCAAGAAGGGCCCCCTATCCGGCTCCTGCAGTGCTCAAACGAAGTGGACGAGGCCGAAGGCGTGGCTGAAATGGTCCGCGGACTCGTCGAAAATGGCCGTGACCCTTCGCAGATAGCCGTCCTCTACCGAACGAACGCGCAGTCGCGAGCACTGGAGGAGGCGTTCATAGACGCTCGCATACCTTACCAACTGGTCGAGTCCGTCTCGTTTTACCAGAGAGCCGAAGTCAAGGATCTCCTCGCCTATCTCCGCCTGGCGGCAAACCCGGCAGACCAACTCGCGTTCCGACGGATCATCAACGTGCCCAGACGCAGCATCGGACGCACAACGCTCGACGCAATCACCGCCATCGCCCGCGAGCAAGGCATCAGCCTTCTCGAGGGCGCGGCCGCCGCGGCTGAGGATGAGAAGTTTCCCTCTCGCCGAAGGAAAGCACTCTCCGATTTTGTCCAACTCATACACGCCATCCGCAGCCGAAGCGATGGCCCCGTCGAGCCGCTCCTCCGATCCGTCATAGCGAAGACCAGCTACCTCGGTCACATCAACAAGGTTGCCGCGAAGTCAGCCGACGAAAAGCGCGCAAATGTCGAAGAGCTGGTTTCCGCTGCTGCGCATTTCGATTCGGAAGCAGCACAACCCTCCCTCGTCGAGTTTCTCGAGCGGGTCTCCCTGGTGTCGGATGCGGACAAGTTCGCTTCCGACGCCGGGGCCGTCTCGATGATGACCCTCCACACCGCCAAAGGACTCGAGTTCGAATCGGTTTTCATCGCGGGGGTAGAAGACGGGCTGCTTCCTCACCATGCCTCCGCCGAGTCGCCCGAGGAAATCGAAGAGGAAAGACGGCTCTTCTACGTCGGGATCACCAGAGCCAAAAGCCTTCTCACGCTCACCTACACCCGCGCCAGGACGATATACGGCTCGCTTTCGCCGCAGTATCCCTCAGAGTTCATATACGAACTCCCTCGCGACGCGCTCGTCGAAGGGACCAGGACCACAGCGCCTCGCCAATCCCCTGAGGACGCTCTTAGCAAAGGCGATATAATTTACCACTCAGAGTTCGGAATGGGAAAGGTCGTAAGCGCCGAAAATGGCGGCGAGAAACTCGTCATCGAATTCGGCGTCGGAAATCGGAAAACGATAATGGTTAGGTACGCCAACATAAGGAAGCTTTCTAAAGAGCAGGAGGTGGGAAAGTGAATCGGCTCGGCAAGTGGGCAGTTATCGGGGTCTTAATCTGTGCGTCGCTCGCGACCGGCGTAACGGCCCAACCGGAGAAGGTCGACCCGCAGGCGGCAGAACCCACGGCTCTGCCCACTGAGGATGACAGGAAAGCGATGCAAGCGATGCTCCTCAAACTGGAACCTGAGGAGAAGCAGTTAGTGGCCGGACTTTTGATGCAGCTCCAGGAAGATCAGAGAGTAATAGACCAGTTGGAGCAAGAGCTGGCAACGCTGAAGCTCTTCCATAGGGCAGTGCTCAAGGAGCTGGAGGAAGCGAGGGCTCAGCTCTCCAAGCTCTCCGCCAGCCAGCCCGCCGCCCCAGCGAAATCGCAGGTAATAAAAGGGAGCGTAACCTCAGTGGATCAGATGGCGCCCATGGTGATCGTCAAGCTCGCCGACGGTCGGGCGGTCCCTGTCGGAACAACGCTCTGCATCCTTCGCGGCGGGAAGGAAATGGCGGATGCCCGCGTCATCACCTGCGAAGGAAGCAATATTTGCGCGGAGGTAATCGCCCAGGCAAACGCCGCCTCCCCTGATATCCTCGTCGGCGACGAAGTCAGTTACACCCTGCCGGAACATTGAAATGAAGCGCGGCTGCCTAGCCGCGCAACTCCCAAGAATCGAGCGGGCGCGGCCCCTCAGCCGCGCCCGCCCAGTCTGCTGGTATCCTCAATTCGCCTGGGATGCGATGAACTTGATGAAGCCGGCGGGTAGCGTCAATTGAACGTCCATACGGTCGCCCGCGATAGCTCCGTAGGCGTAGACCACTTCGTCCGGAAACTCAGGAAGCATCGCCGCCGCAGGCCCGGCAATTGAGCCAAGGAAATTCCTCCACGCACCCAGCGAAATGAATACTAGGCAATTCCCCTCCGGAGGAACCTTCTTCTGCACGCGCTTGTAAGTATCCTGCAAACCAAGTGGCTTTCCGCCCTTCACTGCGTCAATGCCGCGCTTTGCTGCTTCGAAGGCCTCCGCACCAAAAGTGGTCACCATCTTGTTGCCAACCATGGCGTAGCACGTCATCGGCGACTCGCCGTAGATCTTCGCTATCATCTCGCCTGCCTCTGGAGGCACACCCTCCCCGCCCACGTCAATCTGAATCTCATAGCGGTGGACGTTGACCCCTTCGTACGTCTCGGGCTCCAACTTCTTGAAGCTCAGCCCCATGCTCGACATAAAAGGAGCCCCGAGCATCGCCTGAGTCTCGCCGATCAGTTTCTCTCCCGCAGCCGCATCACTGAGCGCCGTCACCTGCAACATTCCAAACCCACCCTCGGGGCCCGTACGGACCGAAATCACACCCTCTCCGCTCTGCGCCGCAAGTTGGCTCGGCATGTTCTGCAACATCTTCGCAAACCCCGAGCCGCCCTCCTGATCGCCTCCGCTGAGCTGCTTGATGAAGCTGCCAAGCGCATCGGCAAGAGGGCTCCAGTCATCCACGGCGGCCCAGAACCCATACATCGAGTCGCCCAGGCCGTAATCGAGGAAAGTGGGTTTGTACTGCTTCTGCTTGCTTAAGAAGTTGGCCATAGCGGTGCCGGCGATCGCTTTCGCCGACTCACGGAACACCACATCTCCATCGTCAAGCTTGACCCCGAAGCTCACGTCCTCAACTTGCTTGGCGATCGCTTTGGCGGCCTGAATCTCCGCCGTCACTATCTGCATAGCATTTTGAGGACCCATTGGGCCGCCGCCTCCTCCTCCCTGCGCCGCCGCCATCGACATCAGCATCATCATCTGCTGAATCTGCGGCTCGATCGCCGCCATCGCCTGCTGGATGTCCAGCTTGCCCAGCACGTCGCAGTCTTTGACCCAATCGGATACCGCAAGCCCTCTTTCAAGAGTCCTCTGCATCCCGCCCATGGACTCGACGATCTCACGGCTCTGCGAGATTATCGCCAGACGCCCCTTCAGGAGGACATAAACCGGGACCCTTTCAGTCTTTTTGAACTTGCTTACGTCCTTTCGCTCCTCGGGCGTTGCTGCCTTGAAGGCCTCGAAGTCGAACCCCGTTTTCTCCTGGTGAAAAACGTGCAGGTCACCTTCGACCTGCCCCTTGGTCATGCTGGTCGCCAAGCCGCCAAGCAGCTCCTCGCTGCTGGAGACCGTCAGGCCTAGACCCAAAGGGCTCCCGCCTTCCACTGCTTGCGGGTTGTAGACGGCGATGGCCAGCCGCCCTGTCCTGTCCACACCCGAAAGGGTCTCCGCACTTGACAGACTTGCAATCGCCTTCCACAAATCGCCCGGTGTGTATGAGGGACTCAGAGAACCGATCTGTCCCTCGAATTTCTTGATCAGCTCCTCAATGTTGCGGAATTCCACGATGATGATGGGGTTCAGCCCAGACGGCGCAGCCGCCGTTGGCTCCGGGGTCATGTCGGGGCGTTGCGCCCACAGCCCAGGCGCTGCCAGCGCCATACCTACCGCGACAAGCGCCGCACATATCCACATCTTCCTCATACTTGCCTCCTCTCTTCAGGCCGACCCGCCGGACGGCGGGCGGGCCTCGCTCACAATTGGAAGTACCTCCGAGCCTCTACGAAACACTGCTACCCTGGCACTCTTACCCACGAATGTGTACGCAAGATCCAAAGCCTCCTGCGGAGTGTCCGCGTAGTGGAGCCCCAGTCTAGCCGCTGTCTCCTTACTTATCCCACTCGATACGAGAATTCCCTTCGCGCGCTCTCTCACTATCCGCCCCACATGTGAGATGTGGGCGGCTGCGGTAAGATCCTCTATCCTCCCCTCCTCCACCAGCCGGTCCGCCTCGCAAACCGGGCGGTAGCCGTATGCTACTATATCCGGATGGTGTTCCGCAACACCTTCCGGACAGGTCGTCACGAGTATCACGACCCCTCCTTCCCTCACGGCAAGCTCGGACATGTAAAATCCCTTCGCCGCCTGCCACAAGCAGGAATCCATCGGGTAGGAGTCCGTTACGACTATGTCCGCGTACTGCGGAAGGTGCACCTCAGCAATCCCGCGCGAAAGCTTGCAGCCTTCCCTGTGCGCCTCCACCGGATCGCCGCAGGCAAGCCTCAAAAGCCGCTCATGGAGGTCATGCACAGCGTTCGCTATGAATGCCAATCCAACAGCCTTCCCCACAGCGTCCATCTCTTCACGCACCGGATTATCCCGCACACCGTTTATCTCTTTGCCGGGTCGCCGCGAGCTTAGATAGTGCGTTTGCCCTGTCGTGACATTGTTGCAGATCCCGGGCTGGACTATCTTCGACCCGCCGCTGTAGCCCGCAACCCGGTGCGGCACGATATGGCCCACTCCCACGAGAAGCGAGGCCCTGACTGCCGCAGAGTTCACCCAGATCTCCGTCCCGCCTTCCGTCCTGCCGAGGTCCGTGCATTCCTCAAACCCCGGCTCCCCGTGCTGAACGAATCGAAAGCGCGAGAGCAGCTCCTCGCCGAACCTCTCTCGCATCTCCTCATCCGTCATCAGCCTGTGAGTTCCCAGTGCTACCATGAACGTGATTGCATCCTCCGCAATTCCGCCTCGCTTCAGCTCGCCAATTAGCTGCGGAATAATCTCCTTCACCGGCGTAGGACGCGTGAGGTCGTCAACGAGAACCATGGCGTCGCGCTTCCCTCGGGCCAGTTCCGCAAGCCTGGGCGCGCCGATTGGCTCACTAAACCCCCGCCTGATGGCCTCTTCCTCAGGCAGTAACGAACTCGGGTCCGCCTCCCCCGGCTCATAGACGCCCATCAAATTCCGGTCATCTACCTCCAGCGGCTCGACGCCGGGATAAAAGAACTCTATCTTCATCTCAATGGTCCTGCTTCCCTACTAAATACGCGCCGACATCCCTCGCTATTCAATCATTCCGCCTCTTCTTGTAGACCTCCGGGTTCACTACCGACCCCGGCCTTCGCCCCTCAAGCACCGCCAGCGCGTTCTCGACAGCCGCAAAAGCCATCCGCTTTATCGTCTCACGCGTGCACGCGCCGATGTGAGGAGTCAGGATCACGTTGTCCAGATCCGTCAAGCGAGACTTCCAGGGAGGTTCCTTTCTGAAAACATCCAGAGCGGCCCCCGCAATCCGACCCTCCTTCAGCGCGTCATATAGCGCCACCTCGTCAACCAGCTCTCCCCGGGCTGTGTTCACAAGATGCGCCGTCGGCTTCATCGAACTCAAGCGATCCGCGGTGATAATCGCTTCCGTCTCCGCGGTAAGCGGCAGATGCAGCGAGACGAAATCCGATTCCGCCAGAAGCTCCTCAAGCCCTGCCTCAACCACGCCGTGAGCCCGCGCGAACTCCTTATCGAACGCCACGTCGCAAGCAAGCACCCTCATGCCGAATCCCCTTGCTCTCCGCGCTACGCCCTTCCCTATCGCACCCAGACCCACGATACCCAGAGTGCTCCCTGACAGTTCCTGCCCGACAATGCGCTTCCACTCGCGGCGTTTCATTCGCGCATCCGACTGCGGTATCCACCTTGCAAGCGCCAGAACCAGCGAAAACGCCAGATCCGCGACCGCCTCGCTGTTCACCCCCGGAGTGTTAGTCACGACCACGCCGAACTCAGTCGCCGCCGCCACGTCCACCGCGTCGTAGCCTACCCCATATCGCGAAACCACCTTAAGCTCCGCCGCCGCCTCAAAGACCTCCCGCGTAATCTGGTCGGTCCCCGCTATTATCGCGACCGCCCGCTTTGCCCTTTCAGCCATCTCAGATGCATTCATTGCTCGCCCGAGGTCATTGAACGCCAGCTCGTAGCCGGCACCCCGAAGCTTCTCCTCCGGCTCCGGACCCGCCTCCCTGAACGACCGGGGCGTCACGAGTATCAGGCTCATAGCGCGTGCACCTCCTCGAAGATCGGAACCAGTCTATCATACGCTTGCAGCGACACCTCGAAGAGCTGCTGGTACAGGCGATGTCTTTTCTCATCAGGCTCGACGCGTCTTTCAATGGGCGTCTCGATTTCACCGAAGTCCTCGATCAGCCCGAGCGCCTTCATCGCCGCCATCGCCGCTCCGCGCGCGGAGGACTCCGTCACTGAGGGAACGAGCACAGGCTGACCGAAAACGTCCGCCTGTATCTGCGGCCACACCTTCGACCGCGCGTATCCTCCGCAGATGACTATATCGGGTTGCCCGGACGCAAACTCCATGAGCGCCCTATACACCGCGTAAAGCCGGTAAGTCACGCCTTCCATCAACGCGCGCACCAGGTGGCTCGAACCGTGTCCAAGCCGCAGCCCCAAAATAACCCCCTTGGTGCGAGCGTTCCAGTTCGGGCTCCTCTCCCCGGTCAGAAAGGGAAGAACGATCAAGCCGTCAGCCCCCGGGGGCGCCTTCTCAGCAAGGACATCGTAGAAGTTGGAGAAGCCGGCCTCGCCTTTCTCATCAAGCCCGGCCGCGAGCCTTTTCCCGATGGTGTCCCTGAACCATTTCAACACTAGGCCCCCGTTATTGAGCGCGCCGCCTGTAACCCAGTAGTCATCGAAAAGAGCATAGCACCAAAGACGCTCCTTTGGATCAAGCTTCGGCTCCCCCATTGTGAGCCTCACCGCCGCCGTCGTTCCCACTGTCGAGACCAGCCGATCCGCGCTGAGCGCCCCGACCCCGACGTTCGAAAGCATCCCGTCGCCCGCGCCCATCACAAAGGGCGTATCGGCAGAAACACCCATCTGCGCGGCCAATTCAGGACGCATGCCTCTAAGGACCGTCAGCCCGTCAACCACCTTGGAAAGTCTCCCCCGCCCGATCCCCATCACACCCAGCAGTTCCTCATCCCAGTCCCGCTCAGCCAGATTAAGATAACCCGTTGCCGAACCCAGCGAAGTGTCCACAAGATACTCGCCGAAAAGGCGATGCACAAGGAACTCCTTTATGGAGACGAACTTATGGGCGCTGCGAAAGACTTCCGGGGAGTTGTGTCTGAACCACAGGATTCGCGAAAGCGGATACATCGGGTGTAGCTGGCACCCCGTCCGCATATAGGTCTCGTGCGCGTCCCTCTCACGCCGCAGCCGGTCCACCTCTTCGATGCCCCGGTTGTCCGCCCAGATCGAAAGAGGCGTCAGAGGACGGCCGCCCCCGTCTACCGCCATGATGCTCAAAAGCACCGAACTTATTCCAACTCCGGCAACTTCTCCAGGCTTCAGCCCCGCCTGATCCACAACCCCGCGCACCATTTTCAGAGTGGCCTGGAATATCTCCTCCGCATCCTGTTCCGCCCAGCCGGCTTTGGGAGAATGTGTAGCATACTCCTTGTAGCACGTCGCCACATCTCGAGCCTCACCGTCGAACACGATGGCACGGGTGCCGCTCGTCCCGATGTCTATGGCGATGACGTAGCTCACTCTTACCTGCCGGGCTAAGGAGAAATGATGACCTTGATCGCGCGCCCCTGCTCGATATCCCGGAAGGCACCTTCCCACTGTTCCAGCTTAATGCGGTGAGTGATTAATGCCTCCACGTTCAGCTTGCCGGCCTCGAGGAGCGACAGCGCCCTCTCCCACGCGGTCCAGCTGCTGGAAAAGCAGAACAGCACCTGCTGTGCCTTAAATATCGCCTTGTCCCACGGAATCGCCACTTCCTCACGACCTGAAATGCCGATGGCGGCTATCTTCCCCTGCCTCCGGGCCATGTCGAAGGCCTGGGCTATCGCCCGGGGCGCTCCAGTAGTGTCCACGACCAGATCCACGCCCTCGCCCGAGGTCATCTCCAGAACGATCTCCCCCAGGTTCTCTTCGTCAACGTTTACGACGCGTGTCGCCCCGAGTTCCTTGGCCCTCGCAAGCTTCAACCCAGCGGCCGCCGCGCGTTCACTTACAATAACGCACGAGGCACCGGCAGCCAGCGCGACCTGCATCGAAAGCTGGCCGATCGGCCCGGCCCCCATGACTAACACCCTGTCGCCTGCCCTGACGTTTACCGTCTCCACCAGCGCCGTCGTGCAAATGGCCAGCGGCTCCATCATTGCGCCGGCCTCGAAGGAGACAGCGTCCGGCAGTCTATGCAGCAGCGCGGCCGGCATGGCGACGAACTGAGTGAAAGCTCCGTCTCGGCCGATCCCCGGCGGCCGCTTCTCCGAGCACAGCTGCGGAAACCCCGTCTGGCACTGCCGGCACACCCCGCACGTTCCCGTCCGCGTCTCGCTCACCACCCTGTCGCCGACCTTCCAGCCTTTGACACTCTCGCCGACCTCCGATATCCGGCCGGAGAATTCGTGCCCGAGCACCATCGGCGGCCGGTAGGGATGTTCATCGTGGTATATGTGCACGTCGCTGCCGCAAACCGATGCCGCCTTAACCTCGATCAGCACTTCATCCGCCCCTACTCTTGGCCGCGGGATCTCCCGCAGCTCAAGCTTCCCATCCCCGCGCTCATACTTGACCAGCCCTATCATATCTTCACCTCGATCGTTTCTTTTTTCGCTTACTGCGCGCCTCCCGCCGCTTTCTCTTTCTCTCTTCAATGAACTCGTCAAATTCCTCTGTTGTCTTGAAGACTATGGGAGGTTCACCGTCGCTTCCGTCGCACGTCTCCATTGAGTAGTCGCGACAGGTCTCAAACCTATCTCCATATATGGTACACAGGTTGGAACTGTCCAGAAACTTGCAGCGGGTATTGAATTGAAGGTACCAGAGCCGGCTCTCGATAAAGACGGTCACGTTTTCGTGCGCCAGGAACCACCGGATTTCATCAATATCGCACTCCCAGCGCGGTGCGTCGATCTTGACGGTGACGTATTTGCAGCACATCGCACCGCACTCTACAGCGCACTTCCTTACCGATTCAGGCAGCTTTCTCCTTACCATCTATGTTTCGCCGTCCTCCGCTTCGCCCGCGGGCAGGATCCTCACGCGTCGCCCTTCTATGCACAGCCTGCCCTCAGCGAAAAGCCTTATCGCTTCCGGGTAGGCCCTGCATTCTTCCTGAAACACCCTCGCCGCCAGGCTCTCCGGCGTGTCGTCGTCCATCACCGGAACGACCCGCTGCAGGATGATCGGGCCGTGATCGTAGCGGTTGTCAGCAAAATGCACCGTGCAGCCAGTTACCTTCACACCGTACTCCAATACGGCCTCGTGCACCCTGTGCCCGTACCAGCCCTTGCCGCAGAATGCCGGAATCAGCGCCGGATGGATGTTCATAATGCGGCCTTGATACCGCTCGGGGCTGCGGTAAAGCTGCAGGAACCCTCCCATTATAATCAGGTCGGGACGCACCCGATCCAGGCGCGCTGAAATCCGGTCGCTGAACTTCGCCACGTCGCCGATCTCTTTCCATTCC
Source organism: uncultured Planctomycetota bacterium (assembly GCA_964622675.1). Taxonomy (GTDB): domain Bacteria; phylum Planctomycetota; class DG-23; order CAZBND01; family CAZBND01; genus CAZUUK01. The sequence goes on from CAZUUK010000019.1 coordinate 36,775, forward strand.
ACCGCCGCTGTCGGAATGTTGTGCTTCCGTGCCCGCTCCAGCCCGTATGCATCCGCCTTGCTGCTCACCACCAGCGCTATTTCAGCCGCGAGCGAACCGGCCTCGATCTTGTCAATCAAGTTTTGAAGTGTCGTCCCGCCGCCCGATATCAGCACGGCAAGCCTCGGCTTCCTCACTCTTCTTGCCCTTCCATTTCCTCCACTACGCTCACACACTTGTGGCATATGTTTGGATGCTCCGAAGAGCTGCCGACGCTCTCGCGCAGATTCCAGCACCGCTGGCACTTCTCGTACCTGCACTTACTCACCCTCACCGAAATCCCAGGTACGTCCACTCCCTGCAGCGCGTCCTCGGGGGCCTGCCCTTTGATCAGCGCGACCTCCGATACGATGAACACCGTCTCTAGCTCCGTCGGGAAGCTGGAAAGGAACGTTAGCAGCTCCTCATCCTCGGTGAAGATCTCGACGCGCGCTTCGAGCGAGCCGCTTATTACTTTGTCCGCCCTTGCCTGCTCGATCACGCGATAGACGTCTCCTCTAACCTCGATTATCCTCTCCCAACTCCGCTCAAGCCCGCGATCGATCAATTCCTCCTCGACCTCGGGCCAGTCGGCCAGATGAACGCTCCAGACATCCGGTTTCCCGGAGGGAATGCGCGACCAGACCTCCTCGCAAGTATAGCAAAGGATAGGCGCGCTCAACTTGACGAGCGTCAGAAGCACTTTGTGAAGCGCTGTCTGACCTGACCGGCGCTCCTTCCCTCTGGTGGCCGCGGTGTAGAGCCTGTCCTTCAGTATGTCGAAATAGAATGAACTCAGCTCCACCGTGCAGAAATTGTGAAGCGCGTGAAACGCGCGATGGAATTGATAGCTCTCGAAAGCATCGGTCACCGTCGCGACCAGCCCTTGAAGTGCGCTCAGCGCCCACCGGTCTATTGCCGTCATCTCCTCTTTGGCCACCGCGTCACGCGCCGGATCGAAATCGTCCAGATTGCCCAGCAGATACCGGAACGTATTTCGAAACCGCCGATACGAATCGGCCATCCCCTCGATGACTGCCATGGACATGCTTATGTCGCGATGGTAGGAAAAAGATGCCACCCACAGCCGCTGCATGTCGGCGCCCACTACCGAGAGCGCATCGCCCACGGAAACGAGATTCCCCAGAGACTTCGACATCTTGTTACCGTTCTCGTCAAGCAAGTGCCCGTGCGTAACGACCGCCTTGTAAGGAGACACATCTTCAGCCGCCACGCTCGGTATCAGCGAAAGCTGGAACCAGCCCCGGTGCTGGTCGTGGCCTTCCAGATAAAGGTCCGCGGGGAAAGCCAGCTCGTTCCGCGGATTCCGGAGCACCGCGCGATGGCTGGAGCCGGCCTCGAACCAAACGTCAAATATGTCCGTCTCTTTCCTGAAGCTCTTTCCTCCGCACTTGGAGCACGCCGCTCCTTCCGGCAGCAGCTCGCCCGCGTCTTTCTCGAACCAGACGCCTGATCCCTCGCGGGCCACCGCCTCTTTCACTCCCAGCACCGAATCGCGCGTAAGAAGCACCTCCCCGCACCCCTCGCAGTACAGCGCGGGGATGGGCACACCCCATACCTTCTGGCGCGAGATGCACCAGTCCGGCCTCTCCTGCACCATCGCTGTTATCCGCGGCTTGCCCCATGACGGATACCACTCCACGCGGTCAATGTGCTCGAGCAGCCTCTTGCGCAGCTCCTTGTGCTCCACCGAGATGAACCACTGCTTGGTCGCCCGAAAGATCACCGGCTTCCTGCATCGCCAGCAATGGGGGTACGAATGAACCAGACTCTCCTGCGACATAAGGAATCCGAGGTCCGACAGCCTTCGGCAGATCTTCTCGTCGGCGTCGAAGACGTTCAGACCGGCGAATTCGCCCGCGGCCTCCTCGAAGCGCCCCTCCGGACCCACTGGCGAGAAAACCTCCAATCCATACTCCATCCCGGTCAGGAAGTCCTCCGCCCCATGTCCCGGCGCTGTATGCACGCATCCCGTCCCTTCGGACAGGTTGACATAGTCAGCCAGGACGACAGGCAGCGGCTCCGAGGTCAGAACGTGCTCGTACTTGTTCCCTTCCAGCTCCGCCCCGCGAACGCTTCCGATCACCTCGTACTCGGAGATCCCCACCTTCTCCATCACCGCATCAACCAGGTCTTTCGCCACAATCAGCGCCTCTCCGTTCGTCTTCACGGCCGCGTACTCAAACCCTGGGTGCACAGCTATGGCGCGATTCGCGGGAAGCGTCCAGGGCGTCGTGGTCCATATGAGGATGTGCGCCTTCAGCCCCTCGGCGCCGCCAAACAGATCCCCCACCGGCGTGCAGACTGGAAACTTCACGAATATCGAAGGGCTCGTCTCGTCACCGTACTCGAGCTCCGCCTCCGCAAGCACCGTCCGGCAGCTCATGCACCAATGTACGGGCTTCAACTGCCTGTACACGTAGCCGTTTCCAACTATTTGTGCGAAGATGTCAAGAACGCCCGCCTCGTATTCGGGCTGCAGCGTGAGATAAGGCTCCTCCCACTTGCCGAAGACCCCCAGCGCCCTGAAGTCACGCCGGTTCTGCTCCACGTACCGAAGGGCGTACTCTTTGCAGCGCCCGCGAATCTCGGTAGCCGAAAGGTCCTTCGCTTTCTTTCCCAGTTCCTGCATCACCCTATGCTCTATCGGAAGCCCGTGGCAATCCCAGCCCGGCAGGAACGGCGCGTCGAATCCCCGCATCGTTTTGTGCTTCACCACCATGTCCTTGAGGATCTTCCCCATCCCCGTTCCTACGTGGAGGTCCCCCGTCGCGTACGGCGGCCCGTCATGGAGGATGAACTTCGGCGAGCCCTTCCTTTGCTCGCGGATCTGGCCGTAAAGCCCCTTCCTCTCCCACTCCTCCAGTATCCTCGGTTCCATCTGCACCAGATTCGCCTTCATGCTGAAGGTCGTCTTGGGCAGGTTTAGTGTATTCTTATAGCTCACAGGCTTTCTCCTCATATTCACAGCTTCTTCACTACGCTAGCGACTATCTTGGTGAGCCTGGGCTCGGCTTGGTTTGCCACCGCGATGATCTCATCTATATCAACGCGTCTGAGCCTTTCAGGCGTGCAGATGTCGGTAATGCACGATAGGCCCAGCGTTTTAAAGCCGGAGTGAACGGCGACTATGACCTCCGGAACTGTCGACATCCCTACGGCGTCCGCCCCTATCGTCCTCAAGAAGCGGTATTCCGCGCGCGTCTCCAGACAGGGACCGCTAAGCGCCACGTATACGCCGCGGTGAACCCTTATTCCCTCCTCCATGGCAACCTCTTGGGCCTGCCGGATCAGTCCCTGGTCGTAGGGCTCGAACATATCCGGGAAGCGCGGCCCCAACTCCTCGTCGTTAGGACCGATCAGCGGATTGACGCCCATCAGGTTAATGTGATCCTCAATAATCATAATGTCGCCGGCGTCGAACGCCGGATTGAGACCTCCTGCCGCATTGGAAACGATAAGATACTTGGCTCCGAGCGCCCTGGCCACGCGGACGGGAAATGTTACCTGCGCCACCGAATATCCCTCATAAAAATGGAAGCGCCCCTCCATTGCCACCACCGGTTTGCCCGAAAGCTCGCCGAAGACCAGCTCCCCCACGTGCGTTGTCGCGGTCGGCTCCGCAAATCCGGCAATATCGCTGTAGGAAATTCTTTTCTGCTCGGCTATCTCCTTGGAAAGCCCCACGAGACCGGTTCCCAAGATGATCGCCACCTCCGGAACCAGCTCCACCTTCTCCCTTATCGCTCCCACTGCCTCCTTGATTTTCTTCCGCAGTTCCGTCATCTGTGAGTCTCCCTTTTCAAATTCCAAGGCGCGCCCGAACCGTCGCCGGTTCGAGGCCATGCAGCATAACAGTTTTCTCTCTTGAGGTCTCCCCGGATTTTATCTCGACCTCCCGCTTCGGAACGTTCAGTTTCTCCGCGAGAAGCGCTATCAATTCCTTATTCGCCTTCCCTTTTTCCGGAGGAACCGTCACCGCTACCCTCAGCCTGCCGCCAACCACATCCCCCACGCTTCTCTCCCGAGAGCCCGGCCGCACCTTCACCGCCAGCAGCGTTCCGCCCTTGGCAGGGGCCAACCAGTCCCGATCGCCGCGCAGACTCATCCTGCCCTGAACTCCTCCGGGAGACCCGCCGCAACCCCGCTCACGTTCACTTCAACCAAAGCCCTCGCTGAGCGGACCGGCCTGCAAGCCTGCCTCATCCTTTCCCTGACTCCTTCGAGATTCTCCTTCAGCACTTGGAGAGGGTCCATTTCAGAAACTCTCCAGACTGTTCACCATCAATCCGCTCAAAGGCTTCGGATAGAAATACGTGGATTTGGGGGGCATCCGTTCGCCCGCGGCGGTCACCTCCTTCAACTGCTCGACCCGCGTCGGATTGTGGAAGACCCCAACCTGGTATCGCTCAGATCTGACAAGCCGCAGCACCCGCTCCGAGTCGCGCTCGTACGCCACCTTCTCTCCCTTCCTCACCTCCTCTGGTCCCATCCCCAACACTTCTCCGAGCAGAATGATGTGAAGCACTCCGACGTCAAGCTCCCTCCAGGCCCTGCTTCTACCCGGGTGGAGCCAGTCCATGGCTTCCCGATCGCGCAGCTTGAGCAAGTAGAATCGGTCGTCCAAGAAGCTCGTCACCGCAAAAGCCGTTACATTCGAGTTCCGAGAGAGCTCTTCCAAAGCATCCTTCAACTCAATACCGCGCTCCAGTTCCCTTACGTCGAAGAACCCCTTCGCGCGAGTGATAAGCTGCTTGAGCACTTCCGGCTTCAATCCCCTCACGACCCGGTGAGCGGGAAGAATACGCAGCCCAGGATCCCCCATTGATACGCAAAGCATCATTATGTAGTCGAACGGCGCATCTCCGCCGCCGTGTTCTCTACGAACCAGCTCCCTGTATGCCAGAGCCGTCTCGTACCTGTGGTGCCCGTCGGCAATGAACAGAGGCTTCGGCTCGATCAGCCGACGGAGCTCTTCCACCGATTTTGAATCTTGAACGAAACTCACCTCGCTCCTCACCCCCTGATCGTCCACCGCCTTCATTTCCGTTTGTCCCGCCAGCCCTTGCAGCAGTGAGCCGATCTCACCTCTATCGTCCTCGAAAAGCGCGTAAACAGGCGAAAGGTTCGCATGGCAGGCAAGCATCAGGCGCATTCTATCCTCTCGCGGGCTCGCCATCGTCTCCTCATGCGGAATGATTCTGCCCGAAGAGAGTTCCTCGAGCCGGACGAGCGCCACGAATCCGCCTCTGACGACCTCCGCCCCACCCTCTCTGAAACGCTGCCTATAGACATATATCGCCGGCTCGTCGTCTCGGACAAGCACACCCTCGTCCCGCCACTTGCGCCACGTCTTCCCGGCCAGACCATACTTGTCGTCCCCCGAGCCGCCAGGAGGATCCTTTGCAAGGATCAGCCGCACGACGTTGTGCGGGCTCTTCCTGTATAGGGCCTCCTGACCCTCCGGACTAATGATGTCGTACGGCGGCGCCACCACCGGCGACAAGTCACCGGTCTTGTCGAGATTGTATCTTATCGCCCTGAAAGGCCGGACCGCCGCCACCGAAGGCATCTCCTTGCCGCTAGGTGCCCGACTTCCACGATGCCAGGTATGCCTTCTGCTCCGGACTGAGCACGTCGATGGCAACCCCCATCGAAGCCAACTTCAGCCTCGCCACCCAGTCGTCTATTTCTCGTGGGACGGCATGAACCTGTTTCTCCAGCTTGCCTTTGTTCAGAACCGCATACTCGGCCGTCAGCGCCTGAACGGCGAAGCTCATGTCCATAACGCACGAAGGATGCCCCTCGGCAGCGACCAGATTCACAAGCCTTCCCTCCCCTATCAGGAACAGCGACCTTCCATCCTCCATCTCGTAGCGGTCCACGAGCGGCCGAACGTTCTTCTCCACCTGCGCAGCCGCCGACTCGAGTTCTTCGATGTTTATCTCGACGTTGAAGTGTCCCGAGTTGCAGATAATCGCTCCGTCTTTCATCAGATCGAAATGCTCCTTGCTGATCACCGATCTGTCGCCCGTAAGCGTGCAGAATATATCGCCCACTTCCGCAGCTTCGTTCATGCGCATAACCCGAAATCCGTCCATCACCGCCTCCAGCGCCCGAAGTGCGTCAACCTCAGTCACGATAACGTTCGCCCCCATCCCGCGCACCCGGGCGGCGAAGCCCCGCCCGCACCACCCGTAGCCTGCTGCCACGACGCTCTTCCCTGCGAGCAACACGTTAGTGGCCCGGAGTATGCCGTCTACCGTGGATTGCCCGGTCCCGTAACGGTTGTCGAAGAGGTGTTTTGTGTCGGCATCGTTGACCGCGAACACAGGAAAGCGCAGCGCTCCGTCGGCAGCCATAGCGCGCAGCCGCATCACCCCCGTCGTCGTCTCCTCCATGCTCGCGATCAGCCTGTCGGCCAGGTCCGTGTGCTTTGAATGAAGCGTCGTTACCAGGTCGCAGCCATCGTCCAGAACGATGTCCAGGCCGTCGCCGATTGCCTTTTCGATGTGCTCGTAGTAGGTCTCGCGGTTCTCCCCCTTTATTGCGAAAACGGGAATGCCGTATTCTTTCGCCAGCGCTGCCGCCACCTCGTCCTGGGTGGAAAGCGGGTTCGAGGCACACAGCCTTACCGTCGCGCCGCCGGCCTTGAGCGTCCTCATCAGATTTGCCGTCTCCGAAGTTACGTGAAGGCACGCGCTCACCCTTACCCCGTCAAGCGGCTTCTCCTTCCCAAACCGCTCCCTTATCGTCGCCAGCACCGCCATCTCCCTAGCCGCCCACTCCGTCTTCTTCTTCCCTTCCGGAGCAAGCTCCACCGACTTCACATCGAAGTCCATGTCAACCTCCTGTTGCTCGAGTAGCCGCCTCCTCCATCAGAGGGCGCAATGCCTGAAAGGTCCGTTCCACAGCTCCAACATTCGCTTCCACCACCGCTCTCGCCTTCTGCCCGATCTCCGCTGCGCGTTCCCGATCAAGAAACAGCTCCGCGCACTTCCCCAGCAGCTCCTCCTTCCCCGACACCATATAGCCGCCCCCCCCGGCTTCCACGTCCGAAGCGATATCCGCTGATTTGAACATGTGCGGGCCGAACAACATGGGCTTGCCCGCCGAAGCGGGCTCCAGCAGATTATGACCGCCTATCGGCACCAGACTCCCACCGACGAAGACCACGTCCGCCAGCGGATAAATCGAATTCAGCTCTCCTATACTGTCCAGCAACAGCACCCACGGCGACTGCCGCACCGACGTATCCGCCGTCAATCTCGTCCGCCTCACCGCTTCAAAACCGGCCGCCTTTATGAGCCTTTCCACTTCGCCCCACCTTTCCGGATGCCTCGGCGCCAGCACAAGCCTCGCGTCGGGGAATCGCTCGCCAAGCTTCTCAAACACCCACAGTATCGCCTCATCCTCTCCCGCGTGGGTGCTGCCAGCAACAAGGACGCGGCCACCGGCCAATGCTCTACGCACCGCCACAGGCGCATCGGCCGGCTTGCCGCCGAAAACCCTATCATACTTCAGATTGCCGGCTTGGATCAACGCCTCCTCCTTCACCCCAAGCCTCCTAACCCGCTCCGCCTCACTCTCGCTCTGCACGCACCACAGCCTCACTGCAGGGAACCTCCGCCCCAGCAAGCGCTGCAGTAGCCCGTATCCGCGAGCCGATTTTTCAGAAAGCCTTCCATTCACTACGGCCACAGGCACGTTCCTCCGAACGGCCTCCCCGAGAAAATTCGGCCACAACTCCCCCTCCGCAAGCACCACGCAGCTCGGCCTTATCCGCCCGAACGCCTTCTCCACCACCCAACTGAAGTCGAAAGGGAAATGGAAAACACGCAGACCCGCGTAATTCTCCTCAGCCACCGCTCTGCCGGTATACGTCGTCGTTGAAATCACCACCTCCCAGTCTGCCATTCTCTCGCGAATGGCGGCAACCAGCGGCTTGACCGACAGGATTTCGCCCACGGAGACCCCGTGCACCCAGACGCACGGGCCGCTCCCTTCCCGCACCTCCAGGCATCCCAACTTCTCCCGCAGCCCTGCTCGATACTTCGCCCTCGTCAGAAGCAAGTAGACCAGGTACGGCCAGCCCATCGCCGCGACTGACAAGTAAGCCACATCCAGCCCGGTCAAGCTGAACGGCACACGTCGTCTGGCAGTCTCCAAAGCTCCCTCGCAAAGTGAGGTCTCGAGGAAACACAACGCAGTGCAGGCGCCTGGTCGACGCCGCTACCGCTGCAACCTTCCGCAGCACTTCTTGAACTTCTTGCCGCTCCCGCATGGGCACGGATCATTGCGACCAACCTTCACCCCAACCCTTATCGGCTCCGGCTTTCCCTCCGGCGCCTTTGACGACTCCACAGCCGCCTGCTGCACCCTTCGCATCACTTCGAACCGATCGTGGACCTCTCTTTCCACCTGCCACACGCCCTTGTAGGAGTCCACATCCTCCTGCTCAACCCGCAGTTTGAATATGAACTCCGTGATTTCATCCCTTATAGCCGCCATCAATTCCTCGAAGAGCTCGAACGCCTCCCGTTTGTACTCCACCAGCGGATCGCGCTGGCCGTATCCGCGAAGCCCTATTCCGCGCATCAGGTGGTCCATCGCGTACAAGTGGTCCTTCCACTTGGTATCTATCGCGCGCAGCAGGAGGAACTGCTCCACTCTGCTGGCCGATTCTTCCCCCAGCCGCGCCCGCCGCGCCTCGTACGCATCGATAACCTTCTCAACCATGCGCTCTTCGACTTCCCCCGCCATCCCCTCCGCAAGCTCCTCCTCCCGGACCACGATATCGAAAGTCCTGTACACCCAGTTCTCGAAACCGGCAGTATCCCAGCTACTCGGACGGTTGGGCGGCGAGAGATAACTTTCCACGGAGACAGCCACAGATTCCTCCAGCATGTCCCTGACCATCTCCTTGAGATCCTGCGCCTCCAGCGCCCTCTGCCTTCGCTCATATATCACCCGCCGCTGCTCGTCCATTACCTCGTCGTATTCGAGCACACGCTTGCGCATATCGAAATTGTATTCCTCGACCTTCTTCTGCGCGCGCTCGATGGCCCGGCTCACCAGCCGGTTCTCAATGGCTATCCCCTCCTCCATTCCCAGCCTCTGCAGCATATTGCTGACCCAATCGCTAGCGAACAAACGCATCAGATCGTCTTGAAGGCACAGAAAGAACCTCGAAGAGCCCGGGTCGCCCTGCCGCCCGGCGCGCCCGCGCAGTTGGTTGTCAATGCGCCTGGCCTCGTGCCGCTCCGTCCCCACAACGTGCAGCCCCCCGAGTTCGGGGACGCCCGGTTCCAGCATTATATCCTGCCCACGCCCCGCCATGTTCGTCGCGATGGTCACGTTGCCGCTCTGTCCCGCCTTTGCGATTATCGCCGCCTCCCGCTCGTGATGCTTGGCGTTTAGGACCTCGTGCTTGATCCCTCGCCTTTTTAGCTGCCGCGAAAGCCGCTCCGACTTCTCTATCGAAACCGTGCCGACAAGAAGCGGCCTGCCCTGCTCGTGCACCCCCACGATTTCCTCTTCGATTGCCTGAAACTTCTCCTTTTCCGTGCGATAAACCACGTCGCCGTGTCCCGTTCGCCGCAGCGGCTTGTTCGGAGGTATAACCACCACCCCAAGCCCATATATCTTGTCGAACTCGGCGGCCTCCGTCACCGCCGTTCCCGTCATCCCCGCCAGCTTGTTATAAAGGCGGAAGAAATTCTGATACGTTATCGTCGCGCACGTCTGGCTTTCCTGTTCGATTCGCAGCCCCTCCTTCGCCTCGATCGCCTGATGAAGCCCGTCGCTCCACCGTCGGCCAGGCATCAGCCGTCCGGTGAATTCGTCCACGATAAGGACCTTCCGCTCCTTCACCACGTAGTCCCGGTCGCGCTTGAAAAGATGGTGTGCCCGCAGCGCTTGAGTCATGTGGTGGGGCCAGTCCATGTTCGCACCGGTGTAGAAATCATCCACCCCCAGGGTTTCCTGCGCCCGTTTCGTGCCGCGTTCCGTCAAATGCGCCGAAGTGTCCTTCTCGTTGTAGACAAAGTCGTACTCCTGCTCCAGCTCCTCCTTGGCCTCCCCTTTCTGCACCCGACGATCATACTCCGGCATCTCTATCCCCTTCAGCCGTCGCGCAGCCCTGTCCGCCAGATAATACTTATCCGTCGACTCCTCGCTCGGGCCGCTTATGATCAGCGGCGTCCGCGCCTCGTCAATGACAATGCTGTCCACCTCGTCGATTATGGCGTAATTCAGCCTCCCCTGCGCCTGATCCTCCGGCCGCAGCGCCATGTTGTTCCGGAGGTAGTCGAAACCGAGTTCGTCGTTTCTGGCATACGTTATGTCGCAGGCATACGCCTCGCGCCGCTCCGCCGGCGTCATCTCGTGCTTTATCAGACCGACCGTCATACCCATGAACTCATACGCCGGACCCATCCAACTCCTGTCGCGGCCCGCGAGGAACTCGTTGGTGGTCACGATGTGAACGCCTTTCCCTTCAAGCGCGTTCAGGTACGCTGCCAGCGTCGCCACCAGCGTCTTCCCCTCCCCCGTCGCCATCTCCGCTATCTTCCCCTGATGAAGCACCACGCCGCCGACCAGTTGCACGTCAAACTGCCTCATTGGCTGCGGGTTCTCTTCGTCCAGCGTGCGAACCACCCGCCTGCACACCTCCCGCATAGTCGCAAATGCTTCGCAAAGGAGATCATCGAGCGTCTCCCCGTCGGCAAGGCGGTTGCGAAACTCGTCAGTCTTCTTGCGAAGCTGCGTGTCACTCAGCCGCATAACCTGAGGTTCCAGCGCATTGATCTTGTCAGCCAGCAACTGGATCGCCGCAAGCTGACGCTGGTTCGCCGAGCCGAACAGCTTCGTTGCAATGTTGCCTACTACCTCAGCAATCCTCTGCATTCTCTTGCCTCAGCCAAGCTCAACTATTTCCTCGTACATCGCGCGTGCGTTCTCCAGCGGAACGTCCGGCCCTATCTCCCCATTGCCGATCCACCCGCCCTCGGGGCTCCCAAAGGCCGAGTATACCTCCCGCACGTGGCTCTTGACCTCCTTCGGCGTCCCCCTGGGCAGGATCTTCTGCCGATCCAATCCGCCGCGCACACACACCTTCCCTTTCAGCTCGCGGCCCAGCTCCGCCAAGTCCATCACGGGTAGCTGAACGTTGAGCACGTCAACTCCTATCTCCACCAGGTCAGGGATGATCTCACTTATGTGCCCATCGGAATGGAAATGAACCCGCCACCCGAACTCGTGCGCGAGATCAAACATTCTCTTGTAGTTGGGCTTGAAGAACTCCCTCCAAATCGAAGGCCGCAACATCAACTGCATCTGGCTTCCCCAATCGTCGCCGAACTGCACAGCGTCAAGATCAGCTCCCGAAGCCTGCCACATCTCCAACACCTTCAGATTGTGCATCACTATCTCTTCCCCGAGCACGTTAAGCTCCTCACGGCCCTCCGCGAAATCGAACATCAAGTTCTCGAACCCCCTCAGCCACTGCATCCTCTCGAAGTACTCCCCTCCCTTACCTATCACGTAGAGCTTATCGCCGGCCTTCGCTGCGTTTTCCGCCGCCCGGTCCCAGTCCCCTACCATTTCGGGATCGGGGAACTCGTAGCCTGAAAGCGCGCTGCGGTCGTCTAACGGGTGCTCGGCTACCTGGCCGATGTAGTCATCGGTCAGGCCGGTCCACACGCACTGAAATTCGTCCGTGAAGCTCTCACCGGGCCCCAGTGCGCGCGATTTCGCCCACTCCTTCCGGTAATCAACGCGGAGGAAATCGCTGGGGAAATCTTCTTCGATAAGTTTCCTCAGCTCGTCGCCGTACTTGTGGAAAGCCCCGAAGAGGACTGAGTGCATAATCGGCACCCTGTCCGGCCCTTCGAAGTCCGCCGCTCTCTGTGCGCGCTCGCGCCCTTCCATCCGTCCTCCTCTCTCAGACCAAGCCCAGATGCTCGTTCATCTCTCTCTGCTCCGCAGCTATCTTCCCAGATTCGACCTCATCCACTTTCACCATGCGGCCCAGAGCCGAAGACTCAACGACCGCCCAACCAACTGCGATCGCCCTCAGTCCCTCTCCCCCATCTACCTCCGCCTTCCCGCCTCTCCTTACCGCCTCGAGAAAGTCATACGTCTCCAGCGCATAGCGATCCTTAAGCCCAAGTGGGAACAGCCGCTCCTTCATCTCCCGCGGGCCTTCTCCGTCGAGAACTTCCGTAACCTCCCGCCGCGACGCATCATCAAGAACAAGCTCGCGCCCTTTTATGCAGCCCTTATTCCCGTATATGCCGTAGTTTATCGGCTTATCTTGCAGCGGCTCGCCGTGAGCGTTGTTGACGTGGGAAACCTGCCCGACGGCGCCGTTATGAAACCTGACAATCGCAAAGAAGGCGTCATGATTCTCGTTCTCGTGTTCCCGCACGGCTCTCCCCTCCGAATCGTACTTCCGCCTGATCTTCTCGAACGTCTCCACCCTCCCGAACACCTCGTCGACCTCCCCGAGCACGTACCGCACTGTATCGAAGAAATGACACCCGTTCTCGATCGCCTCCCCGGCCGTCGCGAGCTTCGAAAGCCGCCACAGCCCCGACACCCTGTCCTTCATCCTCGATATGGTTCCCCTCCCCACGTTGCACCACGAGACCACCTGAATCTCGCCAAGCGCCCCCTCATCCACTATAAACCTCGCCGCCCGGACGAAGTCTTCAAACCTGAAGCATTGAGCGGTTGCGAGCGCCAGCCCTTTCTCGTCAGCCGCCTCGATCATCCTCCTGCCGCCTCTCACCGTCATCGCCATCGGCTTCTCCACCATCACGTGCTTCCCCGCCTTGAGGCAATCTATCGCAAGCGAATGGTGGCTCGAGTCCGACGTATATATCTCCACAGCATCTATG
>CAZUUK010000020.1:0-2581 GCA_964622675.1 uncultured Planctomycetota bacterium
CGCGTCCTTCTCGACGTGCTTGCGGTACTCGTCCAGCGTCGTCGCGCCGATGCACCTTAGCTCGCCGCGCGCGAGCGCAGGCTTGAGCATATTCGCCGCGTCGGCCGCGCCTTCTGCAGCCCCCGCGCCCACCACAGTGTGCAGCTCGTCAATGAAAAGCACGATCTGTCCTGAAGCGCCCGTTATTTCCTTGAGAAGAGCTTTGAGTCTGTTCTCGAACTCGCCGCGGTACTTCGTCCCGGCAATAAGCGCTCCCATATCCAGCGCAACCACGCGCTTGCCCTTAAGCCCCTCCGGCACGTCGCCGCTGATTATCCTTCTCGCCAGACCCTCCACAATCGCCGTCTTACCCACACCTGGCTCGCCGATGAGCACGGGGTTATTCTTCGTCCGGCGGGAGAGGACCTGCATCACGCGTCGAATCTCCTCATCGCGGCCGATAACCGGGTCCAGCTTTCCGCCCCTGGCCAGCTCGGTCAGGTCGATTGTAAAACGGGACAGCGCCTGGTACTGCTGCTCCGGCGACTGGTCAGTGACCTTATGGCCGGCCCGTATTTCATCCACGGCTTTTTGGAGCCTTTCCTTCGTCGCCCCGCCCTCCCTCAGTATCTCGCCCGCTCTGCCATCATCCTCGGCCATCGCCAGCAAAATGTGCTCGACGCTCAGGTATTCATCTTTCATCCGGGACTTTTCTTTCCACGCCTTGTCGAGCAGCTTCGACAGTCGCGGCGAAACGTAAACATCCCCTGCCCCTTCGACCTCCGGGTAAAGTCCAACCGCCTCCCGGGCCTTTTCCGCGATCTGAGCCGGCGGCACGCCCAGCTTTTGAAGAACTGCGGGCACAAATCCCTCTATGTCCTCGCAGAGGGCGATCAATAGATGTTCGGGCTCTATCTGCTGCTGCGACCGATCCCTGGCAAGCGCCTGCGCCGCGGCCATCGCCTCCTGCGCCTTTATCGTCAACCTGTCCATTTGCATACCTTTTCACCCCCTTTGATTCTCACCTGTGCAATCGGCATACCAAAACCCAGGTAAATACTAGAGTTTGCCTAAGATATTGCCGGCAAAAGGGTTAGGGAACTGGCGGGATAGTCCCTACCGATGCGATCTCGCAGCCGAGTGCCTTTTTGGCAGGAATTCGAACGACGGGCCAGGCGGAGCAACCGGCTAAGTGGACCAGGAAACTATGTAAGGCCTGTCGTCATTCTGTTTCTTTCGGCGAGTCCTCAACCCAGATGATCTGTGGCCCGCGTCTAAGAGTCAAGACTGTTGCGAGGCTGTGCTTCGATGCACTGCGAAGGAGGGGCTCCAGATCCCAACGACTCAATCCGGGCGTATATTTATAGGGTTGACCGGTGACGGGGTCGTTAAGGGTGCTCGGGTCCTGGATATATCCGCCTTGGACAAGTTCGCTCAGATCGTCTGGGAGCTTCTGATGGTCATCGAAATAAGTCGTGAAGGGCCTCATCAAGGAGCGCAGATTGTCCGTGCTTTTTTCGAACAGCGCAGCTTGCTCCTCAGTAAGCAGCTTCTGCGCGAGGCTCGTCCTTGCCTCGATATACTCGCGCTCCCCGGGGGTCTCCTTGCCCACTACGGTGCCGCTCTCGTCCAAGAGGATAACCTTGGGAGAGGTCGAAGCTTGTTCGTACCACGCCGTGTAGTAGTTGATGGCCTCGCTGTATCTCTCAGTTTTCTCGCAAAGCCGGGCCAGCAGTCCTAACTCATCTTTCCCACCCGGCGCTCCGGCCCCTTCCAGATGGGCTTGGAGCTCAGCTATAGCCGTGGCCCTGACAGCATTTGCGTTCTCCTGGTCGCCGGATTCTTCGTAGAGGTCTGCCTGAAACGCTCGCAGCTCCGCCTTTTCGCGAGCGGACTCAAACATGGGGATAGCGATATCTATGGCGTCGATCGCCCGGTCGTAACTGCCGAGCTCCCTGGACAATTTTGCAACCTCGTCTACTATCATCCTTGCTCGGTGAAGTTTGTCGGAATGGACTTCGGGTAACTGCTCGATCATGTACTCTATCGTCTCGAGTTTGACCTCTCTGGCGGCTTCCTCCCCAAACGCCTCGTAGATACGCGCCCGCGCGGGGAGCATCAAGATTTCATAGACGTCGAGCCCGGCTCCTTCCTTCCCACGCTCTGCGGCGGCTTTCGATAGAGCTGTGTCCAGATCCGCGATGAATTTCCTGGCCCAGGATTCGAATTCATCCCTCATCTGGAGAGCTGTGAACGCATCCACTATACGTTGGGGCGAATGCCAGGCGCTCTCCCAGCCCGCGTTATAGCCAAAAGCGGCCGGATCGATCGCATGCTCAAGGTAGGCGAGGTGCAGTGGAAGCGCTCTGAATTTCAGCAGGTTGATTTCCTCCGGAAGGTCCATTCTCAGCTCCCACCATATGCGATCTATCTCTTTCGGCTCCGCGGAGTTGATATAGCTTTTCGCCAGCTGCCTTATTACATCGTATCTCGACTTCCATTCATCAAACTCTTCCGGCGTAATGGCGCGCGTCCGGCTCATGGCTCTGATATCCCATATGTCCTTACCGTGAAGCGGGCCGTCAACGAATTCCATGAGTTC
>CAZUUK010000020.1:2681-45723 GCA_964622675.1 uncultured Planctomycetota bacterium
GTTGCCAGGCCGTGCTTCTCCTTGCTGCGGAGGATCACGGCGGAATGATCGTTAATACCCAGCCCCGGCGTGTATTCGTACCGTTCGCCGGTGACCGGATCTTTGAGAAGAGCGGCGTCGGCTACGTAGCCACCCTCAGCCAACTCGTCCAGGCGATCTGGGAACTTCCCGTGATCGCTGTAGTAATCAAGTAAAGTCCCTCGCAGCTGAGTCAGGCGTTCTTCGGCCTGCTTGAACAAAGCTGCTTCCTCCTCGGTGAGCGATTCCATTACCATGGCCGTCCTGAGGTCGTTTAGCTTGCGCTCTTGGTCGTCCTGGGAAGGCGCGCCGGCCTCCCCGGAGATTTCTCCATACAGGGTTTCGTAATACTCTATAGCCTCCAGGTATCTCTCTGCCTTCTCACAGAGGCTGGCAAGCATCTCCAGGGTGCGCTGCCGTGTGTAACTTTGGCCAAGCCCTTCCAGGGACGGCGCAAGTTCCGCAATTGCAGTATCTCTTACTCGAGCTTCCTCTTCCCCCTTGCCCCACTCACCGAATAGCTCCGCCTGTAGATCGAGGAGGTGAGCTCTTTCGAAAGCAGCCTCGAAGCTCGGAAGGAACTCGGTGAAAGCCTCCGTTGCCCGGTCGTAGGCATCTATTTCCCTGGATAATGCTGCAAGGTACTCCAGCAACATATTTCTCTGACTCCCTTCTGTGGTGCCGCCGAAGCGCAGCTCGTCGATCATGTAATCAATTGTGTCCGATTTGGCTTTTGCTGCAGCTTCCTCTCCGAACGCCTCATATAAGCGGGCCCTGGCCGAGCGCATCTTTATCTCCCAGTAACCTATCATACCCTTGAAGCCCGTCTGCGCCTGGTCACGCTCCGCAGCCGCTTTTGAGAGGCGGCTTTCCAGGTCAGCGAGGTATCTCTTTGCCCACGCCTGGAACTCCTCGCCCATGTCCAGAGATTTGAAGGCATCCAGTATGATCATGGGCGAAACCTCAGAGATCTTCCAGGGGACCCAATAGCCCCACGTGGCGGGATCGGTAGCATGCTCCAGCAAGGCAAGATGGACGGGAAGGGCTCTCAGCTTGAGTATTGTCGTGTGCATGGGGTGGTGGCCTTGTATCGCGTGGTCCCCTGCCACGTCAAGCAAGCGCCAGACCTCCTCCTCCAGATCTTCCTGATCTAGAGAGTCGATGTAACTTCGTACCACCTGCCTTATCAAATCACATCTCGACTTCCATTCTTCGTAGTCCTCATCGCGCATTCTTACTTTCCACGAGTCCTTACCATGAACCGGTCCGTCGATGAATTTCATCAGCTCATCGAAGGTCATCTGTTCCGTTGGCACCTTCAGTTTCACCGGCGAAGGAGCAGGCGAAGAAGCCTCCCCAGAGGGAATCTTTGCCTCCCCTGTTCGTGATGCAATTGCTTCTTGAGCAGCGGATTCAGCTTCCGTCCCGGACGGCTCTCTGGAGATCCTCAGCGCAACAATAAGCGCGATGATGATCAGGGCGATGAAAATTACGACGATAAGGCGGACACGGCCCAGACGGGAGGAGAAGACGTACCGACTCAAGACATCTAAGCGGCGGCTCACTTCAGATACACGCGCCGTCGGAATACCTCCTGCCAGCGGCGGGCATAAGGGCCATTCCTTGTGTATCATTTCCAGTGTAACAACGGCACTCACGCGGCGAAAGGCAGAATCCACTGGAATCGAACAATTAAAAAGTGAGAGCCGCTGCGATGAAACAGGGCGTCACCCCTTGGAAACCACTTTCCGGCCTTTGCGCCGGTAATCATGTCGCAGTCCGTTCTCACGTCAAGTCCGATAGAGTGCGGCGACGGCGACGCCTCAGAAGTTAGTCCACCATGTATCGCACACGGTCTCCCGAAGCGACGACCTGCACGCAGGAACTGAAAGGCAAAAATGGAGGGAGCTACTGCTGAGGGCGACCTATTCTCTGGCAGGCAGGCCCAGCCGAAAGTCGCTCTGGCTCACAGCCTCCACGTGCCCATCCGCCTGGAGCCCGTTCGGACGGGTGAGCGTGCTTTATACGCGTGGCAAGCTACTAGTTGGTGTCAGCGCCTCGCCGCCCAGGAGAGGGAGCGGCGCAAGCCTCGCACTGGCTGGGCGAATTGTCTGCCAACCATCGGTGGCTGTGCGCCGACGAATTCAACGCTCGGCGATTTCCAACTCAAGCGTGCCGAGATCCAGCGGCTCGTCGCTCCGGCCGCCGGCTATCTCCGGCACCTCAAATTCGAGAGAAACGGAACCCGCCGAGTAGAGAGCTCCAGCTTGCGGCTCCGCTTTCTTGAACAGAACCACTTTCAGTGCATAAGCGCCGGAGACCACTTCCTCGAAGCGGAAAGTACCATCAGACTTGAGCTTAGCTGAGTACCTGACCGACGAGGAAGTTGGCTCTTTGGGCTCCAGGGAGCAGCGGCTCTCGGCCCCGCCGATCTGTATGTCGCTCTCAGGCGGAGGTACGACGCGGCCGATAACCGGACGACCTGTTCCGCCGATCGTCACGTAGACTGTCTCGCCTGACTCAACTTCCGCGGCGATACTAGTAAGGGCGGTGGAGCTCCAGCCACCGGTTCGCGATGCGGCCCAACTGCTCCAGGCGACGCGCCACTGGCCAGGCTGCACCCGATCGAAAACAAAGCCGCCATCCTCGTCGGTGGTTCCACGGTAATCAAAATGGATGCGCGGACCAAGCAGATCGGGCGGGCGAGTTGACCAGAGATTAATCCTTTCGTTGATACCGGGCTTCGCGCCGATTCGGAGTGTACCTTCCACACGCCCCCAGGGCTCGAGTATTACGTCGCGCGAGGCAGCGGGTTCGTCCCCGTCAACTATCGCGCAACCCCGATCGTGGAAAATTACAAGCCTGTAGGGCCCATCCTGCGGCGGCAAAGAGAACCGCCCGTCAGCCCCGGTCACAACGGTTAGGTTGTTGCTATAATTATAAGATGAGCTTCTACCATTCGTAATGGAGACCGTCTCTGTCGGCGTAGACAGGATCACCTCAGCCCCCGCGACGGGGGTGCCATCGGGAAGCTGCACTATCCCCGTCGGTCCCGAGGCTTTGGTCAACTCAAAGTCGAACGTTACTTTCCCCTCATCAGCCTTGAGATCGCGCGATATCGCCGGCATGTAGCCGTCGGCCTCGAGGCAGACCAGCAAAGCAGGATAGGGTTGATGGAAGGTAACACTGTAGTGTCCGTCTTTTCCCTGTATCGGCTCGAAGCGGGGCCAGGACATACGCCCATTCTCCCACCTGATACCACGAAAGCAGGTGAAGGTTTCAACTGGCTCCCTGGTTTCAGCGTCAATGACACTTCCCGAAACCTCTAGTTCCTTGTGCAGCGTGACAAGGTATTGCTCGTCGCGGGCGACCATAGATTCGTGGAATATGGCCATGTATCCCTTTTTGCCTATGTTGAGTTCGACCTCGTCCAGAGGTGCATGGACCCAGACGAACCGACCCTCGGCATCGGTCTGGGTCGTCCACCTGAGCAATCTAAGCCCGCGCCATTTGCGCGCCCCGACGGACGCCCCCTCCACCGGCCGACCCGCATCATCTACAACCCGCCCTCGAATAGTGCCCCCCGGACCAATTTGAAATTCTACTGGGGCCATCCCCGGCTCTACGATGACGCGCTTGAATTCGGGCGCGTACTTCCGTGCCCGGGCAGTCAGGCCCATCTCCCCGAGCTTGCAGTTCGGGAACACGAACCGCCCCTTCTCGTCTGTAGTCGTGGCCACACTCACGCTGCCGACTGCGTGAAACGCGTCGTACCCTTGCTCGACGCGTGCGCCACTGATTGGCATCCCGTCCTCACTCAGAACGACTCCCTCAACCCTGAATCCCCTTTTCATCACCATGACACTGGTCATGTCGCGCAGACTCTGCATCGGCGGCGTGGGCCTGTCGCTGTGTGAATCGTCACCTATATAGTCTGCGTGCGCCAGGCGTATACGCACATCATCAATACCCGTGGGCATGCGGTCCCACTGCCAGCGGCCGTGAACATCCGTCGTGACCATATCCTCCCCGGACGCGACACGCTCTGGCCCGCCGCGACTATCAAAGACATGCAGGTAGACTTCCACGTCTTCGATCGGCTCACTGTCTTCGTTGACAATGATCCCGCCAATGGATGCGCCGCGTTCCAGCCTTAACGTATATACGTCCGGAATCAGATCCCCTTTCGGAGCGCTCCAGGAAACACTCTTGGGCACGTAGGGTTTGCACGCCACATGAATTCCCAGATAGTCTGGGGTCTTCTCAGGTAAATCAATTACGTACCTGCCGTCTTCATCTGTAAGTACCTCGAACGACTTTTCGTCAATCCTGATTTTCATCGCCACCATTGCCAGGCCGTTGTCGGTATCGGCATCGATTAGCCGAAAGAAGAGCTTCGCTCCCCCAGCTTCCGCAAGAGCGATTTGGAGGGCGCCGATCAAAGCAATTGCGGCCAGCCCGGCCAGGACGGCCGGGATAACGTAACCGCGAGCAAGCGGCGCTGAGAAGACGCGCCTCTTCAGCAGACTCAAGCGCTGACTTATCTCCGATACGCGGGCCATTGGAATACCTCCTACCAGCGGCGGACATGAGACCAACTCCACGGCCACCCGCGCCAGCGTGCGCGAGTACGCCTCCCTGTCCCCGACGTAATTTGCTGACATGGCGTCGCAGACTTCCTCGCAAGCCGATGCGTGCGCTGCAAACATTCTCCAAACCAGCGGATGAAACCAGAGCAGGATCGAAATCCAATGAATGATGTGTGACCACAAGAGGTCACGAGAGAGCAGATGCGAAAGCTCGTGAGCGATGACGCCGGGCAGCTCCTCATCGTAGGAGGAATCGCACATTCGCTCCGGCAACAGAAGCACCGGCCTCCGCAAGCCTGTGAGGAACGGCGAAGTGAGGTCGGTCGCTACACGCACTGCGACGCTGCGCTTGCAGTCCAACGCTTTCGAAACCGTCCGAAACTGCGCTGTGACAGAGTCAGGTGCTGGCAGAGAACGTTTAACGATTCCTCTCACCCGCCGCCACCCTAACGCGAGCCGCATCACCAGCACCAGAACGGCGGCAACCCAAAACCCCGGCAGAAGCCATTGCTTACCACGTTGCAGCGAACGCGTTTTAGCCCATTGCCGCACAGATGTGGACGTTAATTCATCCGTATGTCGCGCACCCAAAAGAGGTGCTTCGGATTCATTCTCAACTGTCTCGATTTCAGTTGAAGCAGGACGCGATCGTGCGGCTTCGGTAGGTCCACGCTCTACTCGCGCAGACTCGGCAACGGATTCGGGTCTCTCAACCGTCAGCTCGATCCCCGGCATCAGGAGCGTCGCAATGGGTATCAGGATAACGCCTGCCGCCATGCCGCGCAGGAGCAAGACGCGCCACCGGGGGTTGGCTCTCCTCAGACATAGATAGCCAAGCCATCCCAGCGCCAGGAGCCCGCTCACCTTAAGCAGAACCGCCGCCCACAACGGCCCCTCTGCCAACTTCAGAGTCGAGTGCAAAAGCGCGGACTGAACGTCCATCTCTCCTCCTCCCCTTGTCTACTTGTCCCTACTGCCTTGGGTATGTTCATCCACCAGGCGCCTCAGCCTGACCAATTCCTCTTCCGTGAGATGTTCCTCTTTGATCAGTCTGCATAGGAGGGCCTCGGTGGATCCATTGCAGAAGGCGTCCGCGAGTCTCCGTAACATAGAGCGAAAAGCCGATTCCTGCTTTGTCGCGGCAGTGTAGTAATAAGCCTTTCCCCTCCGCTGGCGCCTCACATGGGCTTTTTCCAGCAAGATTGAGAGATACGAACGGAGTGCCGAGTTTTTGATCTCGCGCGGAAACTTCTGCTGGATTTCCGTGGGTTTCATCTCGCCGTGCTTCCAGAGAATGCGCATCACGTCCAGTTCCCCATCGGTAAACGTTGGCACTTTCACTATCTCCTTTCTTGGGTCCAAGTGCAGATATTACTGCACTTCATCTCCGCTTGTCAAGCAATTTTGCAGAAAAATCTGCACTTTTTTGCGTCGCCGCTCCGTCATAACCAAAGGGCGTGGAAACCCCGATGAACCGCCTCGATCGCCTTTCGAGGCACAGATATTCGCAGGGCACCTCGCGGCCGGGCCAGTTCCATCAGAGGGGACAGCGGTGAAGGGGTGCTCAGGTTGACATATGACCGGAACTCGTGTAATATCAGATAGTTGAATCTCGTCTCACTCTTCGGATGGGGGTTTTTGGCGGCACAGGGGGCACTTTGGCCAAGAGGTCAATCGCCCGGGAGGCATCGATCATAGCTCGCGCGACCCAAGCCCAGGCCTTCAAGAAATACACGCAGAAGCTGCGGCACCAATATGGCCTACGGCGTAAGCCGGCCAGGCGTTCTCTCGTTGAGCATATCCTGCTCGAGCTCGCGCGCCAGTCCGCCTCCGACCAGACCGCGGTCCGCATAGTCAACCGGCTGGGAAGGGAGTTCGTTGACTGGAATGAACTGCGTGTTTCCGCGCTCGAAGAAATATCCGCGGCCATCGGCCGCTACAGCTACTCGCGCCGCGTCGGGCAGTTGATCAAGGAGTTCCTGCAGAAATGCTTCGACGAGTTCCATGACCTCGATCTCTCCATAGCGCACGACTCCTCGACCGAACGGGTCAAGGCGGCTCTTGCCAAGC
This sequence comes from uncultured Planctomycetota bacterium, assembly GCA_964622675.1. Taxonomy (GTDB): domain Bacteria; phylum Planctomycetota; class DG-23; order CAZBND01; family CAZBND01; genus CAZUUK01. The sequence goes on from CAZUUK010000020.1 coordinate 9,359, forward strand.
TTGATATAGATTCCAGTGTGAGCGGCGCCGCCCTGCTGGACTGGGCGCATGAGGAAGACCTGCCCGTGACAACGGACCTATCGCGCGTGCTGCAGAGGCTCGGCTTCGTGAAGAATCATGCGTCGCCGGCCATGGTACGAAGGGAGCTTGAAGAGCTTGTGCCGCCGGGAGACAAGTACTCCGCCTACAGGCTCCTGCACGATCACGGCGTTGCCGTTTGCACCTCCCGGAAGTTTGATTGCTCTGCCTGCACACTGCGCAACATCTGCCCAAGGGGCAAGATGGAGCTGTCAAAGAGAAAGTGAACGCATAATGCCCAAACACAAGGGAGCTATCCTCAAACTGGCGATTCCAAAAGGGAGCCTCCAGGAAGCAACGGTGGACCTTTTCGGGAAGGCCGGCTTCAGGATAACGATGAGCCGTAGATCCTATTTCCCCGATGTGGATGACGACGGCTTGAAGTTGCGTCTACTACGCCCGCAAGACATACCGCGCTACGTGGCCAAGGGTGCCGTTGACGCCGGGATAACGGGAAAGGACTGGGTCCGCGAAAACGGAGCAGACCTGCAGATCGCAGCCGAGCTCAACTACGCCAAGCGGACACTCCGCCCGATAAAGTGGGTGCTGGCAGTACCCGATGATTCGGCGATCAAGTCCGTCAAGGACCTTCAGGGAAAATCTGTCTCGACCGAGTTGGTGCGCGTCACAAATGAGTATCTCCGGGGCAATGGAGTACAGGCCAACGTCGAATTCTCCTACGGGGCGACCGAAGTGAAGGTGCCGGACCTAGTTGACGCCATTGTCGAACTGACGGAGACCGGAACAAGTCTCCGCGCACACAACCTCCGCGTCATAGCCACAGTTATGGAAACAGTCACCGTGCTAGCCGTCAACAACGACTCGTGGAAAGAGCCCGCCAAGCGCGAGAGGATCGAGTCTCTCGTTGTGCTACTTCAGGGGGCGATCCTGGCGCAGAACAAAGTGATGCTGAAAATGAACGTCCCGCAGAACAAAATTGGCGAGGTGATCTCAATCTTGCCGGCGCTGCGCGAGCCCACCGTCTCGCCCCTGGTCCATGACGGGTGGTCGGCGGTGGAAACCGTTATTGACGAGAAGGCGGTGCGCGAACTCATACCCAAGCTCAAAAGGGCCGGGGCCGAAGGCATAATTGAGTTCTCGCTGAACAAAGTCATCCCTTGATAGGGAAGTGGTTACTTGAGAAGAATATTGCTCATCTTCGCAGCTACTCTCGGCAGCCTCGGCGGTCTGCCGCTCCTGGGGCAGGCTCTTGGCATATTGCCTGAGACCGAAAGCGCCGTTCTCGTCAGCCATCCCAAGGCGCACATAAACTACATCCGCGGCCTCATGCTGGTTTACGAAGAAAACTGGCAGGAAGCCCTCAAAGCCTTCAAGCGAGCGGAGAAATACGACCCCGACTCGGCAATGATCGCGTTCCAAATAGGCAGAATACACATGGCGACGGGCGATCTGGGAGAAGGTCTGGCAGCGTTGAACAAAGCCGCGGAACTGGACGAAGCCAATTTTGAAATCCGACGTATGCTCGCCGAGATATATTTCAAAATGGGCGGTTTTGAAGAGGCCAGGAGCCATGCAGAAGACGGCTTGAGACTTGATCCGAATTGGACGGAAGGATATCAGTTGCTAGCGGCGATCTACCAGGAGGAGGGCAAGCCGCTTGAAGCTGCCGCGGCTCTGGAACGACTCCTGGAACGTTTCCCTGCCAGTTCCCACGCCCATCTCTCCGCCGCACAGCTTTATTTGCAGACGGGCCGGTCAAAACAAGCCCTCCCCCACTTCCTCAAGGTTAGGGAACTGACCGGCACCAACCCGCAACTGGAACTCACCATCGCAGGCACGTATCTGACGTCAGGGCGTTACAAGGAGGCCATAGAAAGCTACAAGGTATACCTTAACGACCATCCAGACGTACAAATGGCTAACGGCTCCCTTCTGGCCGCCTACAAGAATGCGGAGCAGCTTCCCGACGCCCTCACCTATTTTCAAGAACGCGTAGATGCCGACCGCGACGACATTACGGCGTGGTTTTTCCTCGGACAGGCATATCTCCTCAGTGAGGAATCCGACCGCGCCATAGAAACGTGGAACGAAGCGACACGGCTCGTGCAGGAGTCGGATCCCAACGCCAAGTCGAAGCTGCTGAGGTTTTATTACGAACTGGCCTCGGCCTATGAGAGCCAAGACAGATACGACGAAGCCATCTCGACTATGCAAAAGGCAGCCGCGCTGCCGCTCGTCAACGTGTCGGAGATCTTGCCGGTGCGTAGTCAGCTTGGGACGCTGCTTAGGCTCCGCAAGGACTACGCCGGCGCGGCGGAAAACTTCCTGGCGCTACTCCAGGCAATCGAATCCCTCGACGAGGCCGATAGAATCTCCGATCTCATGAAGGGAATCACCAAAGCTACCCACTATGAACTGGCCGCCACCTATGACCTTATGGGTCAGGATGACAAGGTAGAGCCCCAACTCCGGGCGGCACTCGACATTGACCCCGCGTTTGCCCAGGCGAACAATTACCTGGCTTACTTTTTCGCCGAGAGGGGTGAGAATCTCGAGGAGGCTCTGGGGCTCGTCCAGAGAGCACTGGAAAAGGAACACTCCAAGGCTGCCTTCGTTGACACACTCGGCTGGATATACTACAAGCTGGGCAGGCTTGAAGAGGCGCGCGAAAAGCTCGAGGAGGCCAACTCGAAGGCGGACGACCCGGTCATAGCCGACCACCTCGGCGACGTCTACAGAACGCTGGGCGACATGGGTAAAGCCCTCGAGCTGTGGAAGCGCTCAGTGGAACTGGCGAGACTACGGATGCAAGAGGACAGTCCCGAGGACACCGACCCGTCCTACGACCCTGAAGAGGTCGAGAAGAAAATCCAGGCCGCAATCGACGGGCGCTAGCCCCTCGGACACAGGAGGCCGAAGCATATGTCCGGTCATTCGCACTGGGCAGGAATAAAGATACGCAAGGGAGCGCAGGACGCGAAACGCGGGAAGCTCTTCTCGAAAATGTCCAAAGCCATAATATCCAGCGTGAGGCAAGGCGGGCCCGACCCTGACGCGAATCTGAAACTCAGATATGCCATCGACCGCGCCCGCGAGGTCAACATGCCGAAGGACAACATAGAGCGTGCTATCATGCGCGCCAGGGGCGAGCTGCCCGGCGCCGAGTTCGAAGAACTCCTCTACGAAGGTTTCGGGCCCGCAGGAACCGCCTTGTTGGTCGAGGCCGTCACCGACAACCGCAAGCGTACCGCCGCCGAAATCCGCCACATTTTCGAGCGCCGCGCAGGGGGCCTCGGAGCTTCAGGCGCAGTCTCCTGGATGTTTGAGCACAAGGGGCTCTTTATAGTCGGCCGCGATTCCGTCGGCGAGGACCGCATCATGGAACTCGCCCTGGAAGCCGGCGCCGAGGACATGGAGACGTTCGAAGACGCGTACGAAATCTACTCCGACCCTCGCGAGTTCGTCTCTGTCAGAAAGGGGCTGGAGTCCGAGGGCACGGAACTGCGCGCCGCAGAACTGAGCTGGATCGCGAAGAATGCCATCTCCCTTGAACCCTCTGACCTGAAAAAGGCCCTGGCACTTACCGCTGCGCTCGAAGACCACGAGGACGTCCAGAACGTTTACGGCAATTTCGAGATACCGCAAGAGGCTACCGCCGAAAGCTGATTACCCTTCACCATTGGAACATAAGCCCCATCGCCCAAAAGGATTAGTGATCGTCTACACCGGAAGCGGGAAGGGTAAGACGACAGCCGCTCTGGGTCTTGCTCTGCGCGCGTCCGGGCACGGAATGCGCACGGCGATGATCCAGTTCATAAAGGGGAAAATGCTTACGGGGGAACTAGCCGCCGCAGAGAACCTTCCCGGGCTGGAGATACTCCCGCTCGGAAAGGGCTTCATACAAACCGTTCCCGGCGGAACCCCCGCTCAGGAGCACGTTGCCGCCGCAAAGAAGGCGCTACAGGTTGCCCGGCAGCGCATGAGAGCAGGTGAATGGGACATCGTTGTACTTGACGAGGTCAACTTTGCTCTTTCCTGCGGCCTACTCGCCGACGGCGAAGTGCAAAGCTTCCTCGAAGACAGGCCCGCTGCCGTGACGGTCGTTCTGACGGGCCGCGGCGCTCCCGAATGGCTGCTCGAAAGAGCCGACCTAGTTACCGAAATGCGAGAGATAAGATTTCCAGCCCTTAAAGCTCAGCCGGGGATCGAGTACTGATGCCTGCTCCCGAAACAAGTCCTGCTTCTGTGGTGGCGGAAGCAATTCAAAAGATGCCCAACCTGTCTCCCACCGTCGCCAAGGTTCTGGCGTTGGTGAACGACCCGAATTCGTCGGCGCGGGACCTAATCCGCATAATCCAGGTGGACCCGGTGCTCACGGGGAAGGTTCTCGCCCTGTGCAATTCAGCTTACTTCGGCATCCCTACGAAGGTAACCTCCGTGGCCAGAGCGACTATACTTCTGGGAATGAACACTATAAAGAACCTCGCGCTGACAACTGCTGTCCTGGCGCTTTTCTCGAAGGCGCCGCGAAGAGCTTGTTTCGACTCAGCCGCCTTCTGGAAGCACTCGCTGGGCTGCGCCGTCGGCTCTCAACTCATAGCTTATAAAATGGCTTTGAACCGAGCCCTCCAGGAGGAATTCTTCATAGCCGGCCTCCTCCACGAAGCCGGCCGGCTGGTGATAGTCCACCAACTCCCGGAGAAACAGCGGAAGATTGCCGAGCGGGCCGCGGCAACCGGAGAGTCGGTCAGCGACGTCGAACGCTCGCTCGTCGGGGCATCCCACACCGAAATAGGGCTTCTGCTCGCCGAGAAATGGAACCTTGCCGACCACCTGGCGACGGCTATTCGCTACCATCACGAACCCAAAGAGGCCGAGAGCTTCCCAGACATAGCCGCTGCTTGCTACATAGCCGACAACTACTGCCACGAAATACAAATAGGCTACGGCGGTGACACGCCTTCCCCTGGAGAGATCGACTCCGCTTCCGGAATGCTGAAAAAGCCGCTCACGGAATTGACGGAGACCCTGGCAGAGAAGCTCCCCGAGCGACTCGAACAGGCTTCGATTTTCGTGCGGGTGGGCGCAGCCTAGCAAAAAAGAGGCGGCAGCATATCGCCGCCGCCTCTACCCCTCACGTCCCAGATGCGCTGAGACCTGCCCTGTTACTTCTCCGCTTTGACGGGTATCTGACGCGGTTTGACCGTTTCTTTCTTCCCCAAGCTGACCTTGAGCACGCCTCTCTTGTACTCCGCGCTGACGTCGTCCGCGTTCACGTACTCTGGCAGCGCGACCGTCCTCGAGAAAGTGCCGTAGCGCCTCTCAATCCTGTAGAAGTCAGCTTCCTTCTCTTCCCTTTCCTCTTTCTTCTCACCCTTCAGCGTCAGGTAGCCGTCACGGACGGACACCTCGAGATCCTTCTCGTCAAGGCCCGGGAGTTCAGCTCTGACCTCGATGTGATCCTTCTTCTCAACCACATCGAGAGGAACTCTCAACTCACCGTCCTCTATAGTGAAAAGGAACGGGGTCAAGAAGTCATCGAACAAGCCTCCGAAAAGGTCACGGCCCTCTCTCAGAGCTGCACCCGGCCTTCTTCTTACCAGGCTCAACATGACAGCTCACCTCCTTCCTGTTTGATTCTTGCGCGTCCTTGGGGTCTATCCCTTAGACCCTTTTACGGAAGTGCAACCGCTGTGCCAAAGAAGATGTATTCGATTCAGGTTTGTATCTCTTTACACCACAGCACCTTACAGAAAGCGCCGCAGACGCCCCGCGGATTTGACATTCTGCCACTCGTCCGCAGCGCCTGCCAAAACGGCACGAATCCATTGGTGGGAATAATGCTGATCTCCAGCCCCCGTTACTCGGCTTCCCTTGACAGTCACGGTAACTGAACTGATAATGCGCACCAAAGCATGACGCCGCCCTAGCTTTAAGGAGGAAGCCGGTGGATGAACACGCAAGGAAGTATGTCATCGCCAGTCTCTGCTATCTTGTCCTGGCTTTCGCGGGGGGAGTGGCGATCCTCGCTTTCATCTGGTCTCAAGGCGAAATGCCCCCCGAACCGTTCCTCGGCGTGCATCTCCATCTCATCACGGTCGGCTGGCTTTGCCTATTCGTATTCGGTCTCGGGTTCTACATCCTTCCCAGAGTAAGCGGTCGCCCTCTCCACTCGGTTCCCCTGGCTGTAGTCCAGTTCTGGATGTTGAACGTGGGGATATGGCTGCGGCTCGTTTGCCAACCTCTCTCGGCAACTTACGGGATACCCGTCAGCTACAACGGACCGGTGGTATGGGTTGTTCTCGCGGTTGTCTCCGCAGCTTTGGAGTTCCTTGCCATCGGCATCTTCGCCTACAACGTGATAAGAACGGTCTTTCCCCAGCGAAGCTGAACCTCCATATCGAAATCTATGCCTGAGGGAACGTTTTCCTGCCTTGGCCGCGTCACCATGCCGATACGCGGGGCTGCATCCCCAGTAAACCCCGGGGTATAATATACATAAGCTGCAGGACGGGAAAGCGAGACTCAGCGAGCAAAGCGCTGTGTCCACTTCTGCGCTACCATAGGGAGGAAAAAGCATGTGGAACTACACGGATAAAGTCCTCGACCACTTCATGAACCCGAGAAATGTGGGCGAGGTGGAAAATGCAGACGCCGCTGGCGAAGTCGGATCGCTGGCCTGCGGAGATGCCCTGAAACTTACTCTCAAGCTGGATCAAAGCGGAAGGATACAGGATGCGAAGTTCCTGACCTTCGGCTGTGCCAGTGCCATCGCGTCAGCGTCCGCACTCACCGAGATGATCAAGGGCAAGACCATAAAGGAAGCGGAGAACATCACCAACCGGGACATCGCGCGATACCTTGGCGGGCTGCCCGAGGAAAAAATGCACTGCTCGGTCATGGGACGGCAGGCTTTGGAAACCGCAATCGCAAATTACAAGGGCGAGGGCGGCGGGAAAAAGGAATTGGAGGGGCAAGTCGTCTGCACGTGCTTCGGCGTCACCGAAGGAGAGATCGAGCGGGCGATAAGGGAGAACGGTCTCACAGCAGTCGAACAGGTGACCCACTATACGAAAGCCGGAGGCGGCTGCGGGAAGTGCCAAGACCGAATCCAGGAGATAATTGATCGGGTAGCAGGCAAAGAGGCGGCAGAAGCGCCGCCCCCCAAGGAGCCGAGAAAGAAACTCACCAACATCGAGAAGATAAAGCTCATAGAGGACACGATGGATGCCGAGATCCGCCCTCTCCTCCGGGCGGACGGGGGGGGCATCGAGCTTGTTGACGTGGAAGGAAACGGCGTCATAGTCCAGATGCGGGGAACCTGCACTGACTGCCCGAGTTCCCCCATCACGGCTAAAGAGCTGGTGGAAAAAAAGCTCCGCGAATTCGTCGGCGAGGAGATATACGTCAAGGAGGTGCGATCGTGATGCGCGTGTACGCCGACAACAACGCCACCACAATGGTCGCGCCGGAAGTTTTCGCGGAAATCGCTCCTTTGTTCGTCGAACACTACGGAAACCCCTCGAGCATGCACTCGTTCGGGGCGGTGGTCGAGAAAAAGCTCAAGGAAGCTCGCGAGCGCGTCGGGCATTTCCTCGGCGCCGAACCGAGCGAGGTGACCTTCACCAGCTGCGGCACGGAAAGCGACAACGCCGCCATCCGCGGCACCCTCGAGGCATATCCTGAAAAGCGCCACATTATCACATCGCGAGTAGAGCACCCGGCGGTGCTGAACCTGTGCAAGCACGTGGAGGGCCTCGGGTACCGCGTGACTTATCTCCCCGTGGATTCCAGCGGCCGCCTGGACCTCCAGCAGGTCCACGACTCCATAACGGAGGACACTGCGATCGTAAGCATAATGTACGCCAACAATGAGACAGGCGTGGTTTTCCCCATAGATGAAATCGCGGAGATCGTGAAGGGAAAGGGGGGGGTATTCCACTGCGACGCCGTACAGGCCGCCGGCAAAATCCCTTTCAACCTGCGAAAGCTTCCGGCTGACCTTCTGACGATCTCGGGCCACAAGCTGCATGCGCCCAAGGGCGTCGGTGCCCTCTACATCCGTCGCGGCACGAAATTGCGCCCTCTTATCATCGGCGGCCATCAGGAAGGGGGCCGCCGCGGAGGCACCGAGAACGTCCCCGGGAGTGTTGCCCTCGGCAAGGCGTGCCAGCTCGCCGCCGACCACATGCACGATGAGCGAACTCGCATAGCGGCTCTGCGCGACAGACTCGAAAACGCCCTCATTCAGCGCTGCCCCGACGCACGCGTCAACGGCGGCGGCTCCCCCAGGCTCCCAAACACCGTGAACATAAGCTTCAAGTACGTCGAGGGCGAGGCGATCCTCCTCCTTCTCAACGCTGTCGGAATTGCCGCCTCCTCCGGCTCCGCTTGCACTTCCGGTTCCCTTGAGCCCTCCCACGTCCTCCGTGCGATGGGCATCCCGTTTACGTATGCGCACGGCTCCGTGCGCTTCAGCCTCAGTCGCTACAACACGGATGATGAGATAGATTACATAATCGAGCAACTCCCCCCGATAATCAGCCGCCTGAGGGAGATCTCGCCGTACGGGAAGCAAACAGTTGCCGTGGAAAGATAGCCGACCGGTAACGGCCTGTCAGGAAGAGCAACCCGAGCGTTGATGAGGACTCCCCCCCGGCCTCCGGCGGCGGTGGTTGCTAGTCTTCCTCAGCTTCCACCCTCCCCGGCTCCGCCTCCCTTTCCGCCGACTGATCCATCACCTCTCGCAGAAGCTGCGAGACGCGAATGCTCTTCTTCACCGACTGATCGAGAATGAACTTGAGCACGGGGACATTCCTGGTTTTCAGAAGCGGCGCGAACTGAGACTGGATAAACTTCCTTGCGCCCCCCAGTACGCTCAGCGTCTCGCGCTGCTGCTTTTCGGTGCCCATTATCGAAACGTACACTTTGGCCAGGGTGAAGTCGGATGAAGTCTCCACGCGGGTCACGGTAACGAAAGATATCCGCGGGTCCTTCAGCCGGTAGAGGATCGTCTCGCTAACCTGGCGGCGAATGGTCTCGTCCACTCTTTCCTGCCGCCGCTTGACTGCGCTCATATAATCTCCAGTTCGTAGTCAACGAGTTGAATCTTTGGATTAGAGGAGACGAAACTGACGACATTGGAAAGGACGCTGTTCAGGTGCCTTGAGTCACTCCCGACGCAGGCAAAGCCAAGCTCTGCCTTCTGCCACGCATCGTTGCTGCCGATCTCCGCGACGGAAACGCGAAACCTGTTGAACACCCTGTCCTTCAGCCCCTTTATGACCCGGCGCTTGTCCTTCAGAGACCGCGCATCTCCTATGACCACGACCATGTGGAGCGTTCCGACCAGCAACTTCTCCCCCCGCGCTAGCTTCCGCCTGCCTGCTCGAGCTTCCGGGCCACGCTTTCAATCCTGTAGGCGACCAGCTCGTCTCCTTCCTTTATGTCGTCGAAGTTCGCGATCTTGACCCCGCACTCGTAGCCCTGTCCCACTTCGCGCACGTCATCCTTGAATCGTTTGAGCGATTGCAGTTCACCGTCGTATATGATCACGCCATCCCGGACTACCCTGACACTACTCTGTCGGGTGATGCTTCCCTCCTCCACGTAGCAGCCCGCCACGGTACCCATGCGCGAAATCTTAAAAGTCTGCCTCACCGCCAGCCTGCCTTCCTCGACCTCTCGCTTTTCCGGAGCGAGCATACCCTCCAAGGCCGCACGAATGTCGTCCATGACCTCGTAGATCACCTGGTAAGTTCTGATCTCCACGCCGCGGGTCTCGGCGGCCCGCTGCGCGCGGGTGTTTGCCACCACGTGGAAACCTATTATGATCGCATCCGAAGCGTCGGCGAGCAGCACGTCGGATTCCGTTATCGCGCCCACCGCGGAATAGAGGGTGTTGACCGCCACTTCCTCCCCCGACAGCTTCTGGATCGCGCTCGTCAAGACCTCCACCGAGCCCTGGACATCCGCCTTGATGATCAGCCTCAACTCGCTCGGCTTGCCCTTTTCCATCTGCTGGAAGACTTTCTCCAGGGAGACGTGCTCCCTGCGCACGAGCATACTCTCGCGGCCGCGCTGCTCGCGCTGCGCAGCTATGGTCTTGGCTTTCTGCACATCGTCAACGACGTAGAATGCCTCGCCTGCCTCAGGAACGGCGGAAAGCCCGGTAACTTCAACGGGGCTGGAAGGTCCTGCTTCGCGAGCCGACCTACCCTGGTCGTCGTAAAGCGCCCTCACCTTCCCGAATGCCGCCCCGCAAAGCAAAACGTCCCCTTTTCTCAGGGTCCCGTTCTGCACGAGCAAATGCGCCACTACACCCTTGCTCCCGCTCAGCTCTGCTTCTAGAACCGTGCCGCTGGCTGACCTGTCCCGGTCAGCTTTCAGCTCCTGCATCTCCGCTACTAGAGAGAGCATCTCCAGCAAATCGCTGATTCCCTGCTTCGTCACGGCGGATGTCTCGACAGCCACTGTATCGCCACCCCAGTCCTCGGGCGTAAGCCCGCGCTCGGCCAGTTGCTGCCTCACGCGCTGGGCGTTCGCGTCCGGGCGGTCCACCTTGTTTATTGCCACGACTATGGGGACGTCTGCCGCCTTGGCGTGTGCGATCGCCTCATCCGTCTGAGCCATCACGCCGTCATCGGCGGCCACCACGAGAACGACGACGTCAGTAACGTTCGCCCCCCGCGCTCTCATCGCAGTGAAAGCCTCGTGACCGGGAGTGTCCAGGAAGACTACTTCGTGCCCACCCGCCGTAGTTTTGTAAGCCCCCATGTGCTGGGTGATCCCGCCCGATTCCATGGAGGTCAGGTTAGATCGCCTGATTGTATCGAGAAGCGATGTTTTCCCGTGGTCAACGTGCCCCAGGAACGTGACGACCGGCGCTCTTGCTTCGCCACCTTCCGCCTCCGCTTCCTTGAACGATTCCAGGAGCTGCCCCTCCAGATCCGGGGGTTCTCTGACGCTTACGGTCAAACCGAAAGCGTCCGAGACGAGCGACAGAGCTTCGACCGGAAGCGGCTCCGTTATGCTGCACATTATTGCCTTGCTCACCAGCACTCTCATGATGTCGCTCGCCTTAAGTCCTGCTTCGCCGGAAAGATCCTTGATAGTTACCGGCAGCGAGACCTCTATTTCGCTTTTCAACGGGCCGACGCGTCTTGGAGCCTTCCTTCTTGACTTCCTTCGGAACCTGGGCCTGCCCCTCCGCCTGATGCGCGGCGTGATCTTTTGCCGCGCAACTGTTTCCTTCTCGAGAAACTGATCAGCGACCACCGCCGCCTTTCCCGCCACAAGAGGCGTCCCCTCTTGGGGGCGCGGCGGCGCCTCCGGTCGCTCCGGAGCGGCTTTCTCCTTGGGAGCTGGCGGCGGCTTGGTTTCCGGTTTTTTTCTCTCCTTCTTGGGTGCCTTAAAGATCCCCCGCATCCGCTCGGCGGCTTCGTCATCCAGGCTGCTCATGTGACTCTTGACCGCGTACCCCTCTACTTCGCAGCGCTCAATGAGCACCTTGCTTTCGATCCCCAGCTCCTTTGCCAGCTTGTAAATCCTGATTGCCAACGTCTGGCTCCTAACCTACTGGTTCTCTTTCTTTTCCGCCTCCGCCGCCCGCTCTTCTCCTTCCCCGCCTTCGGACTTCTCTTCAGGCAATTCTTCCACCCCTCCCGGCTCTTCCTCGGTCGGCTCGCCCACTTCAGCTTGAGCCCCTGTTTCCGGTTCAGCCTCCGGATGTTCCTCGGCTGCGGCCTCACGTGCTGCGGCCTCGCGGGCTGCGGCCTCACGTGCTGCGGCCTCACGTGCTGCGGCCTCACGTGCTGCGGCTTCGAGACGAATTTCCTCCGCCGCCGCCTTTCCAGCGCGCTCTACCAGCGCGAGTGCGTTCTCCTCGTCCATTCCCTTTACCTTCGCGAGGATCTCCCGGCCGCTGCCAGCTATCTCGCGTGCCGAGGCAAAGCCGAGCGCCAGGAGGGATTCGAGCAGCTCATTTTCGACGCCTTCGATCTTCGAAATCCTCTCCCTTGCCAGTTCGCCGAGGCGTTCCGCATCTTCCTCCGTCATTATATCAATGTCCCAACCTGTAAGCTTCGCCGCCAGGCGGACATTCTGGCCCCTCTTGCCGATGGCCAACGAGAGCTGGTCTTCTTTTACGGCGGCCCTTGCCCTGCCGATCTCCGGAACCAGGATCACGCGCTCGGCGTCCGCGGGCTTGAGTGCATTTTGAATGAAGTACTCCGCCTCGGGGTCCCATCTGACAATGTCAATCTTCTCGCCGTTTAGTTCGTCAACGACGTTCTTGATCCTTGTGCCGCGCACCCCGACGCAGGCACCTACGCAATCAACATTCTCGTTGTTGGAGACGACGGCGATCTTGCTGCGACTGCCCGCTTCGCGCGCCACTCCCTTTATCTCGATTATCCCTTCCGCTACCTCCGGCACCTCGATCTCGAAAAGCTGCTTGACCAACTCAGGATGCGTCCTGGACAGGATTATGCTGACGCGCTGGCCGATTTTTTTGACATCTACCAGAACCGCCCGCATTCGTTCCCCAACGTAATAAGATTCCCCACGGATCTGCTCTCGCGCCGGCAGGAGGCCTTCGGCCCTCCCTACGTTGACGATGACGTTCTTTCCCTCCACGCGCTGCACGACCCCGTTCACGATGTTTCCAACGCGCTGGATGAACTCGTCGTGGATCGCGTCGCGCTCCGCTTCCCTGATCTTCTGTACGATAACCTGTTTGGCTGTTTGCGCCGAGATTCTCCCCAGCTCCACCGGGTGCACCATCCGACCCCCCTCAAATGCCGATATCTCCCCCGTCTCGCGGTCTATTTCTATGCGGATATCCTCGTCGGGCCCGAAGTGCCTCCTGGCTGCAGATAGAAGTGCGGCCTCTATCCCTTGGAACACGATCTCCTTATCGATGTTCCTGTCCTTTTGGATTACTTCCACGATCCGAAGGATTTCGCCGTTCAAATTTCCTCCGCCTCCCATCCGGTAACTAAAAGAGTGGGAAAACTCCCACTCCTTAGTGCACGCCTCAGACGATGTGTGGGCTTACTTCCCCCTCCCTAGGAGGGAGATGTTTTCGCCGGTGGCCTTATCAAAGAGATGCGCCTTTCCCAGGTCAAAGACTACGCTCAACTTCTCATCAACTCGCGCGGTGTGACGCGGCTCAACCTTCACCACCAGTTTCCACTCCCCCGCCTGAAGATGCAAAAGCTTTTCGTCTCCCAGCGGCTCGACCACCTGCACCAGCGTTTCAATTCGTTCATCCTCGCCGGAAACGCCTGCCTCCATGGCATCTTTCACGTCCTCCGGCCTTATCCCAAAGGTGACATCACGACCGGCGTATCCAGAAACGGCCGACTTCATCGGCGCGTCGATTCTGACCTTCACCGCCCCGCCTTTGAACCATAAGTCACCCGCGTCGCTTTGCAGTCGCCCTTCCATAAAGTTCATCGGCGGAGTGCCTATGAAGCCGGCGACAAATTTGTTCACTGGCCGGTCATAAAGCTCCAGCGGCTCAGCCACCTGCTGAACCATACCATCGTTCAGGACGGCTATCCTGTCGCCCAGCGTCATCGCCTCCACCTGGTCGTGAGTCACGTAGATCATGGTCGTTTGAAGGTCGTGGTGGAGCTTGCTGAGCTCCGCGCGCATCTCCACGCGCAGCTTCGCGTCCAGGTTGCTCAAGGGTTCATCGAAAAGGAATGCCTTCGGCTGCCTCACGATGGCCCTCCCGACCGCCACCCTCTGCCTTTCGCCGCCCGAAAGAGCCCTCGGCTTGCGCTCCAGCAGATGAGATATGCCCAAAATTTTCGCCGCGTCCTCGACCCGCCTCCTTATCTCCGACCGCGGAAAGTGCCTAAGTTTGAGCCCGAAGGCCATATTGTTGTATACGGTCATGTGCGGGTAGAGTGCGTAATTCTGAAACACCATGGCGATATCGCGGTCCTTCGGAGGAATGTCGTTCACAAGCCTTCCGCCGATGTATACCTTTCCTTCAGTCATCTCCTCGAGACCCGCCACCAGTCGGAGGGCGGTTGACTTTCCCGACCCCGACGGACCTACCAGCACCAGGAACTCCTTGTCCTGGATGTGGAGGTCCACTTCCTTAACTCCAACCACGTTGCCGGGATACGTCTTCGTCGCGTTCTCGAACAGCACTTCCGCCATGGAAAGCTCCTGCTGGGACTCAGCTTACGCAGCTTTCATTCTACCGAAACACCAATTCTATTTCGAGCCCCACTTTTGTCAAGGTAATTTTGCCGTGCTGTGGCTCCCCGCAAGCCTAGCAGCTTCTCGCTTTCAAGCGTGCCGCGGGCGTTTTTGAAGAGCCAGCCGAGTTGATCTGAAATCGTGCGGAACGCAGCCACCGGGGCAACGCTTCCCGGATCGCGGCCCCCGGCACCGGCACTGCGTTTGCGAAACGCCAGCGGAGTATCACGGCACGGGAGATTCCCGCAGCGCGCGAGACAGCGCAAACGCCACTTCCGCAACTGAGAGAGCGGCAAATGGGGAGTCGTCAGGGGCAGCGGCGGCGGGGAGTTTGATGTGAAGATGAGAGCCGAGCGGATTCACGGCGTGTGTCGGTCGGCGACGGGGCGGTGGTCGCGGCTTCGGGCCTTGCGATTTGTGCGTTGAAAGGGGCGTTAGGGCCGTATAATATGTATTGAACGTGCTATAAGGAGCGGGAGGAAGCGCGCGTGGGGATGGTTGCCGCTAGGATCATTCCCGGGAACCGGGTGCGGGGGCAAGTGAGCGCTTGCGAAGCGTCGCTGCTTCGAGTGAGATAGATTTGTGCGGGCCGTTGGGATGTCGCGGCGAGTTTGCGGCGCAGGGCCAATCAGCAAGATCAGGGCGGCCGCGTCGCCTGGAGAGCAAGCGCGAAGGAAGGGCGGCAAGTCGGTCGTTGGCAGGATGCACAGCGTCTTCAAGCTGAGCCAATACGTTGACATAACGAAGTGGGAGGAGAAATGAAAAGAAACTACGTTCGAGTTCTGACCGCGGCGCTTACGCTTGCGGGGGCATGTACGCTGGGTTTGACTGAAGAAGAGGGGACGATGGGTCTGAGCATGGAAGCAAGCGTGGAGATCGCGCTTCGAAACAACCGCGTGCTTTCGGCGGCGAGACAGGAGAGAGTGAAGGCGAGAGGGAGGGTAATCGAGGCGCGAGCGGAGGCGCTGCCGGAAGTTTCTTTCGATGCCGCCGGGACGCACCTCGGCGAGGAACCGTCTGCGACTTCCGGGGGCGAGCAGGACACGTACACTCTTTCGGCGAACCTTGCGCAACCGGTTTACAAGGGAGGGAGGGTGCAGGCAGGACTGCGTGCGGCGACGCTTTACAGGGAATACGCGCGACAGAAGGAGCGGGAGACGGTGCAGCAGATAACGGCGGCGGCGCGGGCGGCGTACCTGGACGTGCTGCTTAAGGAGAAACTCGTTTCCGTGCAAAGAGAGGCGCTGGAGAGGGCAGAACGCCACCTCGAGGACGTGAAGGCGAGGAGACGGGCGGGGTTTGTGACGGACTACGAGGTGTTGAGGGGGGAAGTGGAGGTGGCCGGGGCGAAGGCGTCGCTTACGGAGGCCCAGAATGCGCTGCGCATATCCCGGACGCAGTTTCTGAATGTCCTGGGGCTTGATCTCGACGTGAGGTTCGAACTAACCGATGAGATGAGATATTCGCCCCTGTCGCCGGAGTGGGAAGCGACGAAGGAGCTGGCGGCAGCGAACCGGCCGGACCTGGCGCAGGCACGGCTCACCCTGGATATCCAGAAG
Source organism: uncultured Planctomycetota bacterium (assembly GCA_964622675.1). Classification (GTDB taxonomy): domain Bacteria; phylum Planctomycetota; class DG-23; order CAZBND01; family CAZBND01; genus CAZUUK01. The sequence continues at coordinate 25,174 of CAZUUK010000020.1, forward strand.
GAGAGCGTGAAGGCGGCACGATCCGAGCTTTTGCCGAGAGTGTTTCTGGTCGGGAACTGGGAGGGGGGAACGTCGAGTCGCTACGCATTCGGAGGCACGGGTGATTGGGAGTCGGGCTGGTCGGTGGGAATTACGGCGACGCTGAGTCTGTTCGACGGGATGCGAACACGGGGGAGACTGATCCAGGAGCGGGCCTCGCTGGAGCAATACCGGCTGCTGGCGCTCGACCTGGAACAACGGGTAACGCTGGAGGTGAAGGATTCGCTGTTGAAGATGGCGAATGCGGATGAGCTGGTCAGGGTGCAGGAGGAAGCGGTGAAGCTGGCAGAGGAAGGGGAGCGGCTTGCGCAGAGCCGATACAGGACAGGAAAGGGGACGCAACTTGAAGTGCTGGATGCGCAGCTTGCGCTGAGCGCGGCGAGGACCGATCTCGCGAGGGCGACGTACGGGCACGAGCTTGCCGTGGTGGAGCTGGAACGAGTTACGGGAACGATTGATGAGCCGTCGCTTGCGGAGGGAATTTTAAGGTGAAATACCACGCCGTACTGACGTGGGTGGGGGTGGCTGGGTTGGAGGGAGCGGGGTAGGGATTATGCGCCGGAGAGACGCGGGGGAGTTGGAGCGGAAGATATCGCGGGTATATGCATGGGTGGACCGACGGGTCGCGGCCACGGGTCTTGAGTGCGAGGCGTGCGGCAAGTGCTGCCTTTTCAGTGAAGACTACGTCTTATACGCGTGCTCGATAGAGGTCTGGTATCTGCTGCGAAACACGAGAAGGCCTGAGAAATTCGCGGGGAGAGGATGCGCGTATCTGGATGGGTCGCGGTGCGAGGCGCGGCGATACAGGCCGCTTGGGTGCCGGACGTACTTCTGCGACCCCCGCTGCAATGAAGAGCTTCACGAGGTCCACAACAGGGCGCTGCGGACGCTGAGGAAAATGGTCGAAAGCGGGAGGCTGGAGTGGCGATACGGCCCGATGATGGAACTGCTGAAGCGCGGGGCGGGCGAGATTGTTAGCAATTCCACGAGCGATGGTCGAGGAGATCTTCTCTGAGGCAAGGAGCGCAGCGCCGAGGGAATGCTGCGGTCTTCTGGCCGGAAGGGATGAGGTGGTGGGGAGACGCTTTGTGGTTGCCAACACGGAGAAGTCTCCGACGCGGTACTTCATGGAGCCCAAAGAACAACTCAATGCGGTGCGCGAGATGCGGAAGGAGGGGCTGGAGCTTTTGGCGATCTACCACTCGCATCCGGTCGGCCCTCCGTATCCGTCTGCACGTGACATCCAGCTGGCGTTCTACCCGGAGACGGTGAACATTATCGTATCGGTGTGGGAAGGGAACGTCGGGGGGGGTGAATCGCTGCGGGCGTTTAGGATTGTGCGGGGCAACGCGGCGGAGGTGGCGGTGCGAATAGTCTAGGGCCGTGCTCAGGCGGCCTCTTCAGCGCGGAGGTCCCTCATCTCGACGGAGACGGTTTTGGAGACGCCCTTTTCCTGCATGGTGATTCCGTAGAGCAGGTCAGCCATGGCCATGGTGCGCTTGCAGTGGGTGATGATGATGAACTGGGAGGTGTTTACGAAGTCCTTCAGAACGGCGATGAAGCGTCCTATGTTGTTTTCATCGAGGGCGGCGTCGACCTCGTCGAGGATGCAGAAAGGCGCTGCCTTTGATTTGAAGACGGCAAAGAGGAGGGCTACAGCGGTAAGTGCTTTTTCGCCACCGGAGAGGAGCGAAATAGACCTGAGGTTTTTGCCGGGAGGCTGGGCGATTATCTCGATACCGGCCTCAAGCACGTCAACGCCCTCTTCGAGGAATAGCTCAGCCTTTCCGCCGCCGAAGAGTTTGCGAAAGAGGCCGCGGAAATTGTCTTTCACCTGCTCGAAGGTTTCTGTGAAGAGCTTTCTGCAAGTAGCGTCAAGGCGATTTATGGTGTTGTTGATGGAGGCAGCGGCGCGTTCGAGGTCGTCGCGCTGGCTGGTGAGGAACTCGAAGCGCTCCTGGAGCCTGTCCTGTTCGGAGATGGCTTCGAGGTTGACGCTACCCAGTCTGTCCCGCTTCTTCCGGACCTCGGTCGCCTGAGTTTGGAGTTGGGACCAGTCGGTTGAGTCGTCCTCCTCGTATTCCCCGTACAAGGCGAGGAGGTTGCGGCTGTAGTCGGTCTGCGTTTTTTCGCAAAGGTTTTCCATTTTGATGCGGAGTTCGGTGGAGCGAAGGCGGGATTCTTCACGTTGGCGGGCAACGGTTTCGCAGGCTTGTTGACGCTCGGCGAGTTGGACGCGAAGTTCCGAGGTTTGAGTCTGTAGTTGCCGGCTCTCGCGTCTGCTGGAATCTATGCGGCTCTGGAGGTTTTCCTTTCGCGCGGCGGAGCCGGCGAGTTCTTCCTCGATAGCTGAGATATCTTGGTCGAGGGCGCGCTTGCGCGAGCCGCACCTGTCTATTTCCTCGCCGGCCCTTGAGATTGCTGTCCGCTGGTCGGCAACGCTTTCGTTGAGCTTTTGGATTCGCGCCTGGACGGCTTCCTTTCTTTCCTCGAGCTGTGCGAGGTCTATTTTGAGGCGTGTGATCTCGTTGGCAAGGTCGGAAAGGCGCGCTTCGGCTGCTTCCTTTTTCTCAGTCATTCGGGCGATGAATTCCTGCTTTCCGCGCTGCTCCGCTGAGGCTGCGTCGATTTGCTGCTGAAGGTCGGATTCGGCCTGAGCGGCTTCGCGGATTGCCTGGTTGAGTTCGTCGAGTTCGCTGGAGTTGACGGAAAGAGCGTCTTGGAGCTCGGAATTGCGGGCGCGGACGGCCGCCAGTTCCGTTTCGAGCTGAGCGAGCGCGGCGGCCCATTTGGCCTCTTCACCGCGGAGGAGTTCCTGCGACTGTGCAATGCGCTCGAGCGCGGCGTCCTTGCCGGAGGCCTTTTCTTCGAGCTGGGACAAGAGAGTGTCGAGGGAGGTTATGTCGTCGTGCAACTTTCGGAGCTCGCTTCTTCGGGAGATTATGCCACCGGATTTTCCGCCGCCGAGTTTGATGATGCCTTCCGGCTCGACGACGTCACCTTCGGGGGTGACGTAACGAAGGGGGACGGAGGCTTCGTTGATGAGTTTTGCGGCATCGTCGAGTGAGGAGACGGAGGAGAATCGCCGCATTAGGGCGGAAAGGAGGGGGTGGTATTGGTGAGCACAGGAAACGCCGCGTACGGGGTCATGGCCGGAGGGGCTGGAGGATGCGGTGAAGAGTTCGAGGGGAACGATCCAGGCGCTTCCGAGCTTTTTCTGCCGCAGGAATGCAGCGACGGCAAGAGCGCCGTCGAGATTTTCGGCGACGATGGCTTCGGCGGCTTCGCCGAGGAGAGCCTCGACAGCTTTGGCTTGAGCGATGTCAACTTGGATGAGGTCGGCGAGCATGCCGATTACTCCCGACAGGGCGGTTTCAGCGGCGGCGCGCTCTTCTAGGACGGCACGGACAGCGGGGCGCACGCCTTCGCGCTTTCTCTCGAGGTCTTCGAGGAGTTCCCTTCTCGAGCGGAGTCTTTCGGCGTCGGAACGCGTTCTCTGAGATTCCTGCTTGATGGAGGCGAGTTCGGATTCGGCGGCGGAGCGGAGATGTTGAAGGCCGCTCAGGCGGTCGCGGCAGTCGCGAATGTTCGATTGAGCGTGTGAGATCTTTTCCCCGAGGCAGTCAGAGCGGGAGGAGGTGCGGTGTAGTTCGTCGCGGAGTTCGGCCTGCTTTTCGCGGAGTCTGGCCGTGCGGCTGGCGAGGGCTTTCCGCTCTGCCCTTATGGCGCTGAGCTCGTTGTTTAGGCGGGAACCGGTCTGAAGGAGGGTGAATACTTCTTCCTTAGCTATGGCGATCTGGTCGTCCAGGGTTTGGCGTTCCTGTTGAAGGGCCCGGCTTTGGGTCTGGCGGTCTTCAAGGAGTGCGGCGGCTTGGGCGAGGGCGTCGGCATCGTGCTGGAGCTGGGCGGCGAGAGTGGTGAGTTCAGCCTCGAGGGAGGAGAGCTTGGAGTGGAGCTCGGCGAGCTGCCCGCGTGCACGGTCTTCGGTTTCGTCAAGCTCGGATATTCTCTGTTTGTGTGATTCGATCTTATCGCGGGCGGCGCGCACCTCGGCATCGAGGGCGAGTAGTTCGCCCTGGGCGGCGGAGGCGATTTTCTCTTTTTCGGCGGTTAGGGTCTGGGCGGTCTGGAGCTGGGATTCTAGTTCCTCCACCTGGGAACGAAGTTGCTCGTCCCTCTTTGCGAGGAGGTCCAGGTTGTCAAGGACTTTGCCTCTTTCGACGGTGAGGAGATGGAGGCCGTGGAGAGCGAGGGCGATTTCGACCTCGGTGAGGAGTTGGGTTAGTTCGCGATACCTGCGTGCCCTGGAAGCCTGGAGTTTTACGGAGCGGAGTTGGCGCTGTACCTCGGCTATGACATCGGTGATGCGCACGAGGTCCTGGCGGACGTGTTCGAGGCGGCGAAGACACTCGTCGCGCTTTTTTTTGTACTTGCTGACGCCGGCGGCTTCTTCGAGGATGGCGCGGCGGTCCCGGGGGTTGGCCTGGAGGAGCAGCTCGACTTTTCCCTGGGGGACGATCGAGTAGGCGTCCACGCCGAGGCCGGTTCCCAGGAGGAGGTCGCGCATGTCCCTGAGACGGCAGGATTTTCCGTTGATGAGGTAGTCGCTTTCTCCGGAGCGATAGAGCCTTCTGGTGAGGGAGATTTCTTCTGCGTCGAGGGGGACGTCGGCGGAACCGTTTTGGAGGACGAGGGAGCTTTCACAGTAACCCATCGGGCCGCGGCCGTTTTCGGCGGAGAATATGAGGTCGGCCATTTCTCTGGCGCGGAGGGCGCGGGGGCTCTGCTCGCCGAGGATCCAGAGGAATGCATCAACTATGTTGCTCTTGCCGCAACCGTTGGGGCCGATGAAGGCGGTGAGGCCCTGGTTGAAATCGAATTGGGTTTTGTCAGCGAAGGATTTGAAGCCCACGAGCTCGAGGCGTTTCAGGCGCATGGTTTCTCCCTTGAATATGAGCGATTTCCCTGTTGCAAGGCGAAGTTTGACAAGTAGAATAGTCGGGTGGGAGCGCGAGGAGAGTGTCCCGGGGAAGGAAGGTCGACACTCCTGTTCCGCCGCTCGTGGCTTAGCAGCGGATGTTGTTCGCGCTCCCACATTTTTTGCAGTTGAACCCTTCCAGGCCTGGGGTATGGATGCTGTAACCGACTCTCTTTATGAGTAGGGCGTTGCAGTTCTTGCAGTAGGTGTTGCTGCCTTCCTCGGAGACTACGTTTCCCACATAGACGTAATTGAGGTGGCGTAGGAAAAGCTCCCTTGCTTTTTCGAGTTGGTCGGGTCTGGTGGGGGGGGCTGTGAATTTATAGCTGGGGAAATAAGCGGAGAGGTGGGTTGGGGTTTCGGGTCCGAGGTTATCTGATATCCATTTGGCGAGGTTTTGGAGGTCGTCAATGGAGTCGCTGTGGCCGGGTATGATCAGGTTAGTGATCTCGACGTGGGTCGCTTTTGAGGCGCGCTTGGCGGTTAGGAGGACGGGATCGAGGTTGGCTCCGACGAACTCGCGATAGAATTCGGGACGGATGCTTTTTATGTCTATGTTCATAGCGTCTATGAGGGGAAGGAGCTGCTCGAAAGGTTCGGGGTTAATGAAGCCGTTTGTGACGAGGACGTTTTTGAGTCCGGCTTCGCGCGCGAGCTCTGCGGTATCGCGGACGTATTCGAACCATACGAGGGGCTCGTTGTAGGTGTAGGCGATGCCGACGGAGCTGCGGCTTTTTGCTTCGCGGACGGCTTCCTCGGGGGTGAGGGAGAAGGTTGGGGAGGTTTGCTGGGAGATTTCCCAGTTCTGGCACCAAGGACATTTGAAGTTGCAGCCGTTTGTGCCGAGTGAGAGGATTTTGGTGCCGGGGCAGAAGTGGTAGAGGGGTTTCTTTTCGATGGGGTCCATGGCGGCGGAGGTGCATTCGGCATACATGGTGGCGGTGAGGGTGCCGGCGTCGTTTTTCCTGATGCGGCAGATGCCGGTACGACCGTCGGGGATGACGCAGGAGTGGGGACAGAGGAGGCAGCGTACGCGGGTATCCTCAAGGTGTTCGTAGAAGCACGCCTCCTTCACGATAGTCCCTCATCTGCGGTAGACGGCGGGGCTGGGCGTCGCCGGCCACAGCTATGGTATCGGCATGGGCGATGGTAAAGCTTTACGGGATTTGGGGCTTGCGGCGTTCGGTGGAGGAGGAATAAAGAAAGAGGAAGCAGCCGCTCGTTCAGAAGGCGGTCGGGGAGGAGAACCGCTCTTTTCATCCCGAACGGCTGCTTTCCATTACCAGTGGTGGCTCGCCCCTAACGGTGCAGCCTGCGACGTACTTGGCGGCGTCGGCGGCCAAGGCGAGCAGCTCTTCGCGAGGTGTTTCCGGCTCTTGCTGGAAGTCGGGGTCCAGGCACCGAGTGGGGCGGAAACCCTGTAAGACGTATCGCCTAGCGCCTCGGAGCTCTTCGGCGATCTGGAGGATATCCTCCGGGTCGTGGAGCCTCCGACAGACGGTGGTGCGGAACTCGTATTCGACGTCGCTTCTGATGAGTGTGAGTATGCTCTGGCGTATTGCGTCTACGTCCGTCCAACCGCCGGTGGCCTGGGCGTATTTCTCGGAAGTCAGAGGCGCTTTGACATCCATGGATACGGCCTCGATGAGGCCGGAATGCAAGAGTTCTGCGAGCACTGCCGGGTTAGAGCCGTTTGTGTCGAGCTTTGCGCCGAGGCCGAGGGCGCGTATTCTGAGGATGAGAGACTCAAGCCCCTCATAGCAGGTCGGCTCGCCGCCGGAGATGACGACACCGTCCACCCAGCCGCGCGCGCTGCGGAGGGAGTCTGCCACGGCGTCAAAGGGTATTACTTCGAGGTCGGAACCGGTCACGAGGTCGGGGGAGTGACAGAAGGGGCAGCGGAAGTTGCATCCCGCCAGGAATATGGCCGAAGAGATTTTCCCTTCCCACTCGATGAGGGAGTTTGAGATGAATCCCTTTATGGGGGGTCGGAAGTTGGATGTCGGGCGCGTCATTTTTTCAGCAGGTAGAGTTTGAGTTCACCGGATTTGGGGATTCTGCCATCCCAGCGGGCGATCTTCCTGCTGCCTTGATGCACTATGGTGGTTGGCACAGCCCCCACGTCGTGGAACATGCCTTCGGCGAGGCCGTCCACGGTCTCCATGTCATGGTATCGCAATTCGACGGCGTTTTCCAGTCCCCAGAGTCTGAGGAAATGAGAGAGCTTTCTTTTGGTGGAGTAGCATTTGGCGCAGCCATTTTTCCCGAAGAGGCTTACAACCACCTAAATTTCCTTTCCGAGCGGTGCCCTATGTCGCTAAAGCAGGAGAGGCCTGGGCGAAGGAGTAGTTGCCCCGTCTGCGGTCGGCGAGTTCGGCGAGTTTGGAACTGTTCCAGTTATCAACGCGGCTGTAGTAGCCGACGATTCGGGTGATGCCATAGACATTTGTGGAGCCGCACTTGGCGCAGGATTCCATTAGACGGGGGTGCATAGCGTTGCAATCGCGGCAGATTGTGAACTCGGGGGAGATGGTTATCTGAGCAGCAGGTGTCTTGTAGTAGACCTTTCTGACGAGGTTGAGGATGCTGGAGGCGGGGGGGTGCTCTTCGCCCACGAAGGCGTGTATTATGGCGCCGGATTCGATCATAGGATGGAATTTGCTTTGCATCCTTATGCGGGTTATCAGGTCAACGGGGGCGTTGGCTCTCAGGTGGATGCTGTTGGTGTAGTAGGCGGAATCGGCTTCGATGCTGCCTCTGAGGGCGGAGGCGGCTTGCTCAGGGAAGAACCTGAGGTCAACTTTGGCCAAGCGTCTGGCGGCGCTTTCGGCGGGGGATTCTTCGAGGGAGATTTTCAGGCCGAGTTTGTTTCCGTATTCCTTGGCCTTGAAGTACATGTAGGAGATTATTTTGAGCCCGAGTTTGAACGTTTCTTCGCTGTCGTGAGGTTCCTGCCCGGTGAGGTACTGGAGGCATTCGTTGAGACCGATGAGGCCGACGATATAAGTGGCGCTGTTGAGGTCCACGTATGGTCTGCCGTCGCAAGCGGTCTTTCCTATTTCCCAAAGGGGCATTTGGGGGCTGGCCATCATTCTGGAGATGAAGTGTCTTTTCTGGAGGTGGGCCTTTATTACCAAGTCCATTGCCTTGTCGATTTCGCGGAGAAGCCCATCGAAGTTGCCTTTGCCTGCCCTGTAGGCGGCCTGGGGGAGGTTTACGGTGACGTTCTGGAAGCCGCAGAAGCGCATGGATTCCGGATGCTTGAGCATGTAGTTGTCGGTTATGGTGGTGCGGAGTCGGCAGCAAGCGGAAAGAGTGACCTCGTCGCGGTCGAAGATGAAGTATGGGGTTCCGTTTTCGCTGGCGATCTGAGCTGCGTGTTCGAGGAGCTCGAACTGCTCCGGGTCGTCGAAGGTGTCCTGCGAGACGTGGAAGTCGCACTTTGGGAAGGCGAAGACATGTCCGTACTGGTCGCCCTCGCGCCATACGTCGAGCATTGCGCGTGTGAATTGCCTTGCTGTCTTTTCGTAGTCGCCGTAGGTGCGGCCTGTGTATTGGCCGCCGGGGCCGACGGCGGGGATGGATTTCATGTAGGCGGGTACTCCCGTGTGGATGTTGAAGTCGAGGAAGAGGGTTTGTCCGCCGCGTGAGAAAGCGCTTTGGGAGGAGCTGAAGATGAGGTGCTGAGCCTCCTGCTTCATTTCCCTGTAGCCAAGCCCTTCGACGTAGGGAGCGTAGAGGATGTTTATGTAACCTACGCCGAGTGCGCCGGCGTAGTAGGCCTGCATGGAGGCGAGAAATGTGTTGAGGTGGCCGGTGAGGGTGCGCGCGTATTTGGCGGGGGCGGAGCTTGTGTCCAGATTGCCGAGCGCGAGTCCGTATTTTTTGAGGTACTCGAGGGAGTGCGAGGAGCAGTAGACCCTGACGGGATAGCCGAGGTCGTGAAGGTGTATTATGCCGTGAAGATGTGCGTCGGCTACCTCTGTTGAGAAGATTTCCTGCAAGGCGTACTGCTTCAGTGTGTTTTCGGCTATTGAAAGGTTTATGGCCTCGGGGTTGTTGGCGGTGATGTTGCTGTTTTCTTTGCTTTTGGAGAAGATGAGCTGTTCGAGGTCGTACTTGGGAGTGCCGATGATGGTCTGGCGCTCGAGGTGCCTGCTGAAGCCACGCTCGAAGAGCTCGTTGTCAACGAGCTCACGAATGAGGGAGGTGGATATTCTGGTGAGTCCGGAAGCGAAGACCCTTTGTTCGACGGAACTGGCTATTTCGGAGGCGATGTCGGTGTCGAGGTCGGCCTCCTTTTCCAAAGCTTCAATTATCTTTCCCTTGCTCCAGGCGGTGATTTCATCCTTTGTGCCGCCGTCAACCAGTAGGAGGATGTCGGTGCTGCCGTTAGTGACTCTAGTCTGTTTGTGCACTTTCAGGCGCTCACGAAGACGGGTGCGCTTGTCGCGGTACAGGATATAGGCTTTGGCGGTTTTGGCGTGGCCGGTTTCGATGAGAACCTTCTCGACCATATCCTGGATCTCTTCAATGGTGGGGAACTGGTCGGTGTAGTTTTTGGCGAGGAAGAGCATTACGACGCCGGCGAGCTCTTCGGCGAGGAAGCGGTCTTCGCCGCCGACAGCCTGAGCGGCCTTGAAGATGGCATCGGCTATTTTCTTTTCGTCAAAGGGAACGACTCTACCGTCACGCTTGCGAACGGACTTAATTTCGGCCATGTGGTTTCCCTCGCGCAATCATTCCTGGGACAGCATTGGTTTTATCTCACTTACGAATTCACTTACGTCCTTGAAGTCGCGGTAGACGGAGGCGAACCTGACGTATGCGACCTGGTCAAGCTTCGCCAAGGCGTCCATTATCATTTCACCGATTTCGGAGGAAGGAAGCTCCCTTCCCGGCGAATCGCCGACTTTGACTTCGATAGAGTCAACGAGCTGTTCGAGGATCTCTGCGGAGATGGGCCTTTTGTGGCAGGCCTTGAGGAGGTTGTTGGTGAGTTTTTTCCTGTCGTATAGTTCCCTGGTTCCGTCCTTCTTGATTACTTGAAGGGGGTTTTCCTCTGCGCGCTCGTAGGTGGTGTACCTGCGGTGGCATTCTCGACATTGCCTACGTCGGCGGATGACGAAGCCACTGGCTGTGGCACGGGAGTCGATGACCTTGCCTCTGGGGCTTTTGCAAAAAGGACAGCGCATCAAGGCCTCCCGGCGCAAGACCTCCACAACAACCCTGGGCCTGCCAGCGCGGCGTGCCGAACCGCCAAGAAGGGCTAACAACCGCACCAAAGGCCACATCATCTAAGGCATCTGGCACGATACGGCACGAGATGTAGAGGTGTCAAGGTGTTTCTGAAAGGATTTCGTGCGGGCGGCCATAAGCCTTTGCGTGGCCGAGACTTCTTCCGACAAAGTTTAGTTTGGCAGGAAGTGGCGTAAGAAGGGGAGGTCACGCTTTGGCCCTCTCAGCATGTGGGATGCCAATCGAGCAGGGATTTCGAGAGGATGCCGCAAGTGTCTACTGTGTAAGGTCTTGCGAGGGCCAACTGACTTACTCGGGAGGAAGTTTCGCCCGGCAGACTTCGACTTTGGCCTGTTTTAGCATCTGTGAGGCCATTTCATCCGGGTAACCGGAACTGATAACGATCTTCTTGACGCCGGCGTTTATGGCCATTTTTGCGCAGACCGAGCACGGATGTGCGGTGACGTAGAGAGTGGCGCCTTCGACTCTTATACCGTGCCTGGCGGCCTGGATAAAGGCGTTCATTTCGGCATGAAGTCCCCTGCAAAGCTCGTGACGTTCACCGGAAGGGACGTTGAGCTGCTCGCGGAGGCAGCCGATGTCGATGCAATGTGGAAGTCCGCTTGGAGCGCCGTTGTAGCCGGTTGCGAGGATTTGGTGGCCGAGTACGAGGATGGCGCCGACTTTGCGTCTTAGGCAGGTGGAGCGCTCGGAAACGACGGAGGCTATGCGCATGAAGTATTCGTCCCAACTACGTCGCGTACTGGATTGGGCAGGCATGGTTCACCTCGAGAGGAACAACTATACCAAATCGGTTGAACCGTTCGCAAGCGGCATCAGGAGGACAGCAGGTGCACATTTCTCTTGAAATCGGTAGCGGGAGCGTGGTATTCTATGTGAGGAGATGTTTAAAGCTCCGCGGTAGGCTTGGTGACTGCGAGGCATTTTCAAGCTAGAGGCGGAGGCTGGCCGCGATGGCATACGATAATCTTACCGACCATGCGCGCAAGGCGCTGAATCTTGCCTACGAAGAGGCACGCAGATTCAAGCACAACTACGTAGGGACGGAACACGTTCTGCTGGGGCTTATCAAGGAAGGGAGCGGAACGGCGGCGACGGTTCTGAAGAACCTGAAGGTGAACCTGAAGCAGGTGGCGTTTCAGGTGGAGAAGGCGCTTCCTTCCGGGACTGGGCCCGTTCCCAAGTCGGGGGAGCTGCCGCTTACGGAGAACGCAAGGCGGGTGATGGATTCGGCGAACGAAGAGGCGCGGAACATGGGGCAGACGTACGTTGGGACGGAACACATCCTGCTGGGCCTGCTGGCAACCCCGAAGGGGTACGCGGCGCACATTCTTCAGAGTATGGGGATAAAGCTGGAGCGGGTGCGAGAGGAAGTTTTGAATTTCGCAAGTACAAGTTTCGGGTTTGAGTCGGCGGAGACGAGCACAACGCCGAAGGGGAAATCGAAGACGCCGGCGCTGGATGCGTTCGGGCGGGACCTGACGGAGCTTGCGCAGCGGGGTGAGGTTGATCCGATCATCGGTCGGGAGAAGGAGATAGAGAGGGTAATCCAGGTGCTGAGCCGCCGGAAGAAGAACAACCCGGTTCTGCTAGGGGAAGCAGGTGTCGGCAAGACGGCGATCGTGGAGGGCCTTGCGCAGTCGGTAATGAGCGGCGACGTGCCGGAGCCTCTTCGCAAGAGGCGAATAGTTGGGCTGGACCTGGCGCTGATGGTGGCTGGGACGAAGTACAGGGGACAGTTCGAGGAGCGGATAAAGGCTGTTATGTCGGAGGTGAGACGGGCGAAGAATGTGATAGTGTTCGTTGACGAGCTGCATACGATAGTGGGGGCGGGCGGCGCGGAGGGGGCGATAGATGCGTCGAACGTGCTGAAGCCGGCACTTTCGCACGGGGAGATTCAGTGCATCGGTGCTACGACGCTGGACGAGTACCGGAAATACATAGAGAAAGACAGCGCGCTGGAACGCCGTTTCCAGACGATAATAGTGGAGCCGCCTACGAAGGACGAGACGCTGCAGATCCTCCGCGGGCTTCGCGAGAAGTACGAGACTCATCACCACGTGCGGATTACCCCCAAGGCGCTGGAGACGACGGTGGAGTTGGCTTCGCGGTATATATCGGGAAGGTATATGCCGGACAAGGCGATAGACGTGATAGATGAGGCGGGTGCGCGGGTGAGGCTTAAGACGATGACGCGACCGCCGGACCTGCAGAACCTCGAGGAGCAGATCGAGAAGCTGAACAGCGAGAAGGATGAGGCGGTTGCGGCGCAGGATTTCGAGCGGGCGGCGAACCTGCGGGACAGGTCGTCGCAGCTCAGGCAGGAGATGGAGCGGACCCGGCGGGAGTGGCAGCGGATCTCCGAGGAAACGAAGGCTGTGGTTGACGAAGAGGTGATCGGCGAGGTGGTTTCATCCATGACGGGGATACCGCTGACTCGACTGGAGGCCGCCGAAGCGGAGCGGCTGCTCAACACGGAGCAGGAACTCCACAAGATGGTGGTGAGCCAGGAGGAAGCGATAGGGGCGATCGCGAAGGCGATCCGTCGGTCGCGGTCTGGGCTTAAGGATCCGACACGCCCGATGGGGTGCTTTCTGTTCCTGGGTCCGAGCGGGGTGGGCAAGACGCACCTGGCGCGGGCGCTGGCGAGGTTCATGTTCGGTGAGGAGGAGGCGCTGCTCCAGATAGACATGTCGGAGTTCATGGAGCGGCACAATACGTCGAAGCTTATCGGCGCTCCGCCGGGGTACGTAGGCTACGAGGAAGGTGGGCAACTTACGGAGAAGATCCGGCGGCGGCCGTACTCGGTGGTGTGCCTGGACGAGATAGAGAAGGCGCACCCGGACGTTTTCAACATGCTGCTTCAGATCATGGAGGAAGGGCGGCTTACGGACAGCTTCGGGAGGCACGTGGACTTCAGGAACGTGATATTGATCATGACGTCGAACATCGGGGCGGAACTGATAAAGAACCAGGGAGGGTTGGGGTTCCGGCGAATCGGCTCGCAGATGACGTACGAGAAGATGAAGGAACAGTTGATTCACGAGGTGGAGCGGAATTTCCGGCCGGAGTTTTTGAACCGGCTGGACGACACGATCGTGTTCAAGCCGCTTGAGAAGGAGGATCTGCACCAGGTGGTGGATCTGCAGATGGAGGAGGTACAGGGGCGGCTGAAGGAACACGGGCTGAGCCTGGAGCTGACGCAGGAGGCCAAGGAGCTTCTGATAGAGAAGGGTTACCATCCGGACTTCGGTGCGAGGCCGCTGAGGCGCACTATCGAGCGTATGGTCGAGGATCCGCTTTCGGAAGAGATCCTCAAGGGGGCTTTGAGCGGGAAGAAACGCGTGGTTGGGAGGGTTTGCGAGGATCAGATCGTCTTCGACGCGGAAGAGGGGAGCGAAGAGACGCCGCAGGAGCAGGACGTAACCGCCAACGCGTGAGGGGTGAGGCAGCGGTTCCACGCTTGAAGGGCGGAGAGTTTCCCTGAGTTCGCTTTCGATTTTTTCTGCTGGAGTGTTTTATCCTACCTAGGGGGGCGCTTGGGAAGGGAGCGGACGGTCTACGTATGCCAGCAGTGCGGGGCGCAGTCTCCCAAATGGTCCGGGAGATGCGCGGCGTGCGGGGAGTGGAACAGTCTGGTCGAGGAGAGGGTCAAGCCGACGGCCAAACGGGGAAGGGCGCGGATGCGAGAGGCGGCACGGGCGGAGCGACTGACGGAGATTCCCACATTAGAGCAGGCAAGGACGCCGACGGGCTCGCGTGAGTTGGACAGGGTGCTCGGCGGGGGGCTGGTGCCGGGCTCGGCGATACTGGTTGGTGGAGAGCCGGGGATCGGCAAATCCACTCTGCTGCTTCAGGTTTCCGCCGGGTTGGGAGCGCAAGGGAAGCGGTGCCTTTATGTTACGGGAGAAGAATCGGCGGCGCAGACGAAGCTGCGGGCGGACCGAATCGGTGCCTCTAACCAGAACATCTTCGTGCTGGCGGAGACGGACGTCGAGGCGGTACTGGACTGTGTGGAAGAGCGGAGTCCGGAGGTGTTGGTGGTTGATTCGATCCAGGCGGTGTTCGCGCCTGGGCTGGAATCGGCTCCGGGAACGGTAAGCCAGGTGAGGGAGTGCGCGACGAAGCTGGTGCGGGCGGCGAAGGAGACTGGATTTCCGGTTTTCCTTGTGGGACACGTGACGAAGTCGGGAACGCTCGCCGGGCCGAAGACTCTGGAGCACGTTGTGGATACGGTGCTGTACTTCGAGGGGGACCGGTATCATTCCTACCGGCTGCTGAGGACGGTGAAGAACCGGTTCGGCTCGACGGAGGAGTTGGCGGTTTTCGTTATGAGCGACCGGGGGTTGGAGGATGTGGAGAATCCGTCGGCGGCTTTTTTGAGCGGGAGGGAAGAGGCGCGGCCCGGGTGCGCGATAGCGCCGTGCGTGGAGGGGACGCGGGTGATTGTGGTGGAGGTGCAGGCGCTGCTTGCGCCTTCGCCTTACGCGGCGCCGAGGCGGCGAGTTACGGGGGCCGACCCGGGTCGGGTGGCGATGCTGGCGGCGGTGCTGGACCAGAGATGCGGGGTCAAGGTGGCAGGGCAAGACGTGTTTGTGAACATAGTGGGCGGGGTCCAGGTAGAGGAACCGGGGATAGACCTGGCGATATGCGGGGCGATGGCTTCAGCCTTGAAGGGAATCGCGCTGCCGCTGGGGCTGGTCGCGGTCGGAGAGGTAGGGTTGACAGGTGAGGTGCGGCCGGTGAGGCAGATGGACCAGCGGCTGAAGGAGGCGGAGCGGCTGGGATTTCAGACGGCGCTCATAGCCGAGGATGGCCGCAGAGGGAGAAGCGGCACGGGGATGGAATTGATCAGAGTGAAGACACTGTCACGGGCGCTGGACCGAATTGTCTGAGCGGCAAAGGAGGAGGGTGATGTCAAGCCATGGGTGTGAGCTCACTCGCGCGTATCATGAAGTCCGATGGGCGGCTGAGAGGGCGACCGTATAGTTGGGTCGCGATCGTGCTCGGCCTGTTGATGACAGGTATGTTCCTGCTTGCGTTCATGCCCGACTGACCATGGCGATCGAAACTCTCGCGTTGAGGAATAGGAAGAAAGACTGATGAACAGGAAGCAGGTGACAGTGCTCGTCATAGGACTCGTGCTGACCGCGTTGGTGATCTTGCTGCCGCCGTGGCGAGGAGAGGCGGAAGATACACACTTCGATCCATCCCGTGAGGAATGGGTTACAGTCAAGTACAAAGCTCTAGTCCACCGTGGACAGCCCATTACAGCGCTGTGGCTGGGGGATGATGCCAGTTTCCAGGCGCTTTCCCGAGATCCCAAGACGGGGGACATCATCGTGTACAAACCCACGATGGACGGCTCTGTGATTAGGGGCTTTGAGCGCATTTCTCGAGAGTACGAAGCTAGCCCGGGTGCTACTTCCGGCGGCACGATCCGTTGGGGCATCAACCATGGACGTTTACTCGTCGAATGCGGCGCGATCGTTGCAGCGACGCTCATCTCGCTGTTTGTTTTCCGAGGCAGAAAAACCAGAGGAGAGTGGGCGACCAAATAGAGCCCGGGTCGAAGACTGGCGTGAGGATATCGGCACTGGCCGCCTCCAAGCCTAAGGCTCTATGGAAGAGCTTTCGCTTCAGGCATGCGCACGTTGAGTTGACTTCTTCCCCTTCACCGTGAACCGTCTTCCGCACTTTTTGCACAGCCTTATTGGCCTTGTGCCCGTGGTCACGGTCTCTCTATGACCCTTCGACCTTGTCTGCGTGCTGCCGCAGTAAGGGCACTTGGCAGGTCTTCCTTTTGCCATTTTGAAATCACCTCCGGCTAGGAAAAGACACGTGCCCCTTTAAGTGTTTCGGCGAGCCATCCTACGATGCGGTTGGTGTTTCCTTGCTTGTTGGGACTGCCGCAGACGATCATGATCTTCTTGCTCACGGTTTGCTCCTATCTGGCTGTAGCCCGGGGCCGTCCGCTTAAGGGAGCGCACTTGTTCCAGCCGCTGAGGTTGGGAAAGCAAGGCGTTCGATGAGTTGCGCTTGCATCGGGCACAGGAGAGATGTAGTGTGTCGTTGCGTGGTGGGTGTTTCCGATCGGTCTGTGTCGAAGGAGAGCGTATTTCGACGAAAGGAGGGAACTGATGCCGACGTACATTATGTTGAGCACGCTCACGGAGGGCGGAGCGCGAACGGTGAGTGAGAAGCCGGAGAGGATTCGTGAGGTGGACACTGAGGTGGAGAAGCTGGGGTTGAAGATCGTGACGCAGTATGCGCTGCTGGGGCCGTATGATTTTCTGACGGTGATCGAGGCGCCGGACAACGAGACTGTGGCGAAGGTTTCGGCACATATCGCCTCGCGAGGGAGCGTTAAGATCATGACGCTGGGAGCGATCCCGGTGGATAGCTTCATCGCGCGGCTGAAAGAGTAGCGTCAGTGCGGGGCACAGGGTAGTTGCACCTGTAGAATCCCTTTGCAGGGGGAAGACGATGTGTCATCCGGGGGGCAGGCCGGGCTGCGTATTATGTGACGCGAGCCTGGGACCGATCGTTTGCCGGGGGGAGCACTGGCGGCTTGTGCTCAACCGGAATCAGAACTTGCTGGGGAAGTGCTTTCTGGTAGCGCGGCGGCATATTGAGCAAGTTGCGGAACTTACAGAGGCTGAGTGGGCGGACCTGCGGCGAGAAGTGGCACGTGCTACGGAGGCACTGAGGTTGGCTTTCCAGCCTGACCATTTCAACTACGCGTTTTTGCAGAACCTGGAGAGGCACGTTCACCTGCACGTCATCCCAAGATACGCGGAGCGGCGGACGTTCGCAGGTCTCGAATTTGAGGATCCCGATTATCCGGGGCACTACGCAGTACCCTCCCCTGCCCGTCGCCTGGCTCAAGACAAGTTCGAGCTACTGGCCGAGAAGCTGCGGGAGATTGCTGCAGGATTGGCTGCGGGGCGGAGGTGCTGAAGGTCGGTGCGCCTCAAATGTGAAGGCGGGTTTGGGGCGGATTGTGTTCGGGGCTTGGGGGAGTCACGGGCTGACTTGCAAGCCTGAGCATCTGTACCTGCATTTTCTTTCTCCTTGCTGGAAAAGGAAGCCCTACGCTCAAGGGCAACAGGGCAACGAGTGAAAGGCAACTACAGAGGCGGATTCAGATCACGGTTTCATCACGTCCTGTCGGATTGGCGAGGATACACAGAAAAGGCCCGCATGCACATTGCATGAGAAGGTCAGTTCAAGGAACACTCCCAAGAGAGCTTCGCGTCGGTTCATTCCGTCGTGGGAATCGCCCGTTTCACTGAATTGGCTTGACAGTTCGAGAAAGGCTTGTTAGTAAGGTCGGCAGGTAGTGTAGAAGGCGAGGAGCAATTTCGGAGGGGGGAATAGCGATGATGAGTGACAGGTTGAAGGCGGGTCACTTTCTTGTGTTGTGCATGGTTGCTACGTCTCTGACAGTTGGCACAGTCTGCAGCGCAGAAACTGTGCTAGGTCCGAGGACGGACGCTGAGGTGGCGGGTGATAAGGAGGAGGTCATGGTGGACGAGGGGATAAGCCGAGGGGAGATGGGTCGAGATATCGGCGACGTGGCGCCTTTGGAATTCGAGGCAGTACGGGAGCGTCTCGAAGGTTTTGACAAGCTCCTTCCGAGGAGTGAGGACCACAGAATGATCGTCTGGCAGTGCTACGACTTCGATATCGTGGATGGAAAATTCATAGGGCACTGTGTATACAAATTCGCATTCAGGAATATGACAGATGGTCCCATGACGGAGCTAGTCGGCGAGGGGGACTGCCCGCATACCGTATGGCGTGCTTGGTATGAGTCCGGTGAGCCTATCGACGATATAGGCCAGGAGAAAGTTGGCGAAAAGTCGTACACAAACACGTTCCCACTGGAGCCACCCCTCCCGAAAGGGAAGTGGGGAGTCGTTTACCTTTACTCAAGGGCGGGCGCAAGGAAGGTATGGTACGAGTACCCGCACCACGTGGAGTGGACAAAGGTGGGAGAGCGGCAGTCCCACAGGCTCGGGAGGGGTACGGGGAAGGGCTTAGCCACGGTTGAAAGGTTCATCCTCCCTACCGGCGCCAAGGAGCTGCAACTCCGCCTTCTTCCCAGGAGCGTTACAACCAGCTGCCAGACGATCCTTTCAGACCATGATGGCAGAGCAATGATTACTTTCGTCGCGAACAACCCCACCGCGCCGGAGTACCTCCCCTACAAAATGCGGGTGGAGTTCACTGTCGGGGAGTAGGGCGGGAGCAGATTTCTGTCCGCCGTGAGCTTCTGGGCATACGGCAGGGTCATTCATGCGTCAGGGTAAGGTCTTGCGGCGCGTTTGACTCATCGGGGCAAGTTCAACCAGGGCAGCAGGGACAGGATTTGCGGAAAGGAAAGGTGCCACAGCCGCTCAGCACGTAAAGTGCCTTCGGCTGCGATTTTTTTCTCCGCATCGCGACATGCAGGAAAAGACGCCACACATTCGGATCGTATGAGAATATCTCGCGGCTCACGAACCCCTGGCACGGTTAGAGACACAGTCCCACACCAGATCGTGGAAAGAGTGTTGACAGGATGGCATCGGTTCCCTTTACTACTCCGTGGGCGGCATCTCACGGTCTGGAAAACAGATAATAGGAAGCGAGGTAGGAGCGATGAGAGCATGGCGCATGGCGGCGATGCTTGCCGGCCTTGTGATCGTGGCGTCCTTGTCTGGGTGCGTCGGCCTGTACATCGAACAGCGTGAGCGTGCTCTGCTGGACTCGAAAGCAAGATTGACCATTACTGTAGAAAGTGTCCCTTCAGGCGCAATGGTATACGGATGTGTGAACGGCTCCAGGGGCACCTTCCTTGGCGAGACGCCATTAGTGCTGTTGTACGCGCCGCCGACGTCTCGGTTTGGGGAAATCTACGGTCAGTTTCCCAACGAGGTTTTCCAGTACGAAGTTCGCTTCAGGTGCATCGTAGTCAAGGAAGGATACCGAGAGCATAGGATTGATGAGGTGTTAACAAAGGGCGAGTGGTATGGGCCTTTGCGGGGGGAGTCTAGGAGCTATGAGGCTATTCTAGAGGCGGCGCAGGCGAGCACCCGGATGGAGTAAGTGAAGGGAACCGGCGCTCATTTCTCTTTTGCCTTTGCGCCTTTTCTCGTTCGCACGATCAGGGCCAAGGCTACGGCAAGTACTACTATTAGTCCTGCTGCGGCAATGGGGAGCATGTAGTTCATCCCCTTGCTGCGATCATCTTCAGCAGGTCTCTGCTCATCTGGTTGCGAAACGATACCTTCCGTCTTTTCCACGACAGTGCCCTGGTCAGTGGTTTTCTGAACCAGGGGTGATTTCAGGATCTCTTTAATGACCTCATCGTCCGGTGCCAGCACCCCGTACTTATAGACAAGATCGCCGAGACGCCTGTCCACGATGGTGGTTCCACGAGGCAGGCCAATCCCCTCCCATGAGAATGTCTCGTCAGTGACCTCAGTATCGAAATCGAACTCCTCTATCTCGACTTCGGTTTTCTTCCGCAACGTCCCGTCGGGACGCCAACCCTGGTCCACGTAGCTCTTGAGGTACCATCCACCGGAGGGCGTAGGCTGCACTTGGGCCTCAAATCGCCCAAGCAGGACATGGCCCTTCCCGAAGTCGTGAAGGTTCTCGAACTTAAGGACGACCCCGCCTCGGTTCGGATCGACATAGTAGCGGTCTATGTCCTTCGGCAGCTTCTTCCAGACTACTTCGACCACGTACACTTCGCTCCCGCTCAGCGGCTCAGTAGCGACCTTCGAAGAAACCGCTCTGTCGGATGTGCTGATAGCATTCTCAAGGAAGTCGGCCCAGAACGCCTCGTTGTCCGGAGGGAGAAATTCAGAGAAGAACCTGCTCCGTTCACGGCCGGCCTCCGGTTCAGATATGTACGCATGGTCGTAGTGCGTCTGATGCCGGTAGTAACCCTCGTCAGTGACAAATGTCCTGGTATGAACGATCCAGCCGGGGAGGGCCTCCTCCTGCCAGTCAACCCTTACGTTAACGTCCTTGTAGGCGGCCTCAACAACCCTGGATCGTTCTTTGCTCAATTCACCATCTTCGCTGTAGTGCAACGTGTGCACTGATGCCCGGACGCTACCTTGGCGCAAGACAGAGAGGTTAGCTTCTGCCGCTTCCGTCAGGAACTGGAGCACAACGTCCGGGTCATGGATCGGCAGCGCCGACGTATATGCCAGCCCGGGGAGAAAACAAAGGAGGAACGCGGCTACCTTCTGAAAAAACACCTTTCTCCCTCACTC
>CAZUUK010000020.1:45823-49461 GCA_964622675.1 uncultured Planctomycetota bacterium
ATGTGCCGGGTTTCAGCCCGCCGCTATGAGCTTGGCGATGATGCTCAACTGCCCCCAGTGTGCGTTCTGGTGCTGGATGGTCATGACGAACCACTCGCGGACGGGGTTTTCGTTGCCCCGCATGAGGGTGCTCTGGGGGATCTCCTTGAGATCGGCGTCGGTTACGCGGTCCAGGTAGGCGTGAGTTTTGGCGCGCACCTCGTGCCAGTAAGAGATGAGGGCGTCTTTGGATTCGAGGGCCTGGCGGATGGCGTCCTCGGTCGGTTTTTTACCCGTGTGAAATATACGCAGGTGCTTGGGGATGTCGTCTATGCCCTCCAGGCAAAGGCCGACATGCTTGCGCTCGGTGACGGCGATGTGGGCGAAGACCCATGCGGGGGCGTTGATGCGAGGGAGAGGCCGAAGGGCGAGGCGGTCGTCGGGGATTGACTTGAAGGTTTGAATGACCCAGGGCATCGTGTAGTCGAGGGCCCATTTGAGGAGGTCTCGTTCGCTCACGTCCTGATACATCAACGAAGTTTGCTCATCCATTTTGGATTTCTCCCGACATCTGCCTTCGGGAAGGGCAATGCATGATTGTTACGTTGCCAACTTCCGGGCAATGACGTATTCGGACCGGACCCTTAGCTTAACGCCGTGTTTGGCTGGCGCGATTGCCACACCGTCGCTTGGAGGAACCAGCTCGCGTCCACCGAACATGCGGTGCAGCTCGAGGATCAGTCCCTCGTTCTGAAGGAGTCCGGCCACGCCGGTGCCGCCGACCTCACGCAGGAGTTCATCCTGCATTTCCTTCGGCAATCGGCTCAATCCATCGCGTTCGAGCAGGTGTTCCATGGAGAAGATTCCTCCGCCGGGCTTCAGAACGCGGCAGGCTTCGCGAACAGCTTGTTGGCCTCTGGCAATATTCACGAAGCCACCCGAATTGGAAACGGCATCCACGGATTCGCTTCGGATGGGTGTTTTTCTGGCGTCGAAGGCGGCAAAGCAGGCATTCTTCCCGGTCTCGCGGCCAGCCAGGAACTCGCGCCAGGCGTCCAAGACTGCGGCGGATATGTCGTTGACGATGACGGAGGCATCCGGGCAGCGATGAAGGAGCGGCGCGAGGTTGCCCCCGCCCGGGCCCGCGCCCACCTCAAGGATAAGCCCCCCGCTGGATCCCACCGAAGCCAGCGCGTTGCAGAGGTCACTCCGGAGGAACCTTGAGGCGTGTTCGATTTCATTTTTCCAGTTAAACGGGACCCATCTCTTGCGCATATCTTCGAGCGCTACGGGGGGTGATACGTCGGGCTCGACGAACCGGAGTATCCCGTTAATCACCTTCCCGACCTGCGCGCCATCGGCAAGGAGCTTGCCGTCAAGCAGTTCGTCCCCGTCGCGTTTACCGACGAAAGTCAAGGGCGGACCGTCAGGTGAGTCGGGTGCACAGAAGATGGACAGATACGTGCTCTTCACTCCCGGCTTCCTTTCGGCATTGTGATGTGCGCCGCTCTCTATGCGGCTTCTCGCGTGCTCGAACGCTGTTCAGCCGCTTTTGGCCGATAATCGACAAGTAGTCTATCTGCTCATGTTGTAACGTCAATACCTGTTCTCGGCGGTCCAGAAGCGGCCAGACACTTGGCCGCAACTTCAAGCACGAGAAGGTGCGCGTGGTTTCGGAAGCGACAGCGCTGGCGCCGGTTATTCGGCAGGTTCGATGAAGACGGGGCTCGTGGTGAGGTCAAGGATGACGTTGCCGCCGGTAACGGAGGGCGAGGTTTCGTGGCCCGAGACATCGGTCTGCCGGACGCGCTTTGCGGCGATGGGAAAGGCAAGATGCCTACCATTGATGCGCTCGCTCCACATGATGTGGACGGGGCCGGATTGCGTTTCGAATTTGTAGACCCGCGTGTCGGTATCCCACTGCTCGACAGGGACGCGCACCGCCGAACGCAGCCCCGAGAGTTTCCTGGCGAGAAGTTGATATGTGAAATAGGCGGGACGCTTGCGGCCTTGGACGGAGACAAGGAGGGTGTTGGAGTAAGTAGGACCCCATACACCCCTGCCCAAGAGGCCGCTCCAATAGATTTGCCGGACCCCGCAGGCAAGGGAGACGGCGTGGTATTTGACTACGGCGTCGGCGTGGGCGCGTTCGGTATAGGCTTCGTGCGCCGCGATGAAGGGGCCGCCCATCTCGGTGGTGATGATGGGGCGCGAGTAGCCGTTTGCGGACATTTTGTCCTCGAGCCAGGCGACACAGGCGGGTGTGTGGTCGTACCTGCCGTACTTGTGAAATGAGACGACGTCGAAATAGTCCGAGCCGCGGGTGAATATTGCGTTGATGAGGGCGAGGATTTTCTGGGCTTCGGGATGGGATTTCACGGTTTCGGCGCTGACGGGCTTGCCCGAGACGATGAGCGAACCCTCGGCGAGATAGCCGTCGGCCAGCGCCATTCCCTCGACGGTCGTCAGTCCGCCAAGGACGATCTTGGCGTCGGGATCCGCAGCGCGGATGGTTTCGCTGGCGACACGATATAATTCCAGAAGCTGCTCCGCTGTGCCGGCCCAGCGCCAGGTCCATTCGTTCTCCACCTGCCAGTAGTGGATGCCCGCCTTTAGGCCGGGCATGTCGTCAACTCCGTCGCCGTCGTATCGCTCGACCACGGCCGTGAGCCACCTGCGATAGCTTTGGATGTCAGGCGGCAGCTCGAGACGCGCGTAGCTGCCCATGGGCGAGCCGCGCTCTGCGGCTTTTTTGTTCAGCTCGCGCAGGGAATCGCTTTGAGCCCAAGGCGAGGAACTAACAAGCCAGGGAACGGTGAGCGTGCCGATCTCGGCGTGAGCACGGATAGAATCGTCCGGCCGCCGCCAGTCGTACTTCCCCTCCTCGTGCTCGGTCGAGAAGCGAGTGATGGCGGTTCGGGCCCAGCGTGCGCCGGTCTCGGTGAACGTCTGAAGGGCGTCCTTTTTGTTCAGGGAGGCCTGGAAACCGTGAATGGCGAAAGGCGATTCGGTGAATCGGTGGACTTCGTATTCGATTCCGCTCGCACGGGCTTTGATTGGTGCGGACGGTGCCGCTACCGGCAGTAATAACACTGCGCTGATGAGAACGGTCACAACCGTTAGGGCCCTGACAGTCATTATCTCATCCCTCCTGAAACATTACGTGTATTGACGCGGCAGCTGCTTGCCTCATTTCGGCCTGGTGGTGGGATCTGCGCCAATGCTTAAGTCGCCGTTTTGTGCGCAGTCAACGTCAGCCGGAGGGGCGTGGCTATTCTAGCTCGCGACGCAGGAAAAGCAATGAGGGCTCGCTGCTGCCATCGCGGAAGGAACGCTTAGAGAGCCGTCAGCGCAAGGGTATGCGCGGAAAGAAGGATCAACTCCTCTGGGAAGCTGCTTCCGCGCCTAGACGGCGAGCAACATCCGGGTGGAGGTCTCAGTCATTTGAGGGAGATGAGCTGGGGATTCTTGCTCAAGACAGAACGTTTGACGGGCGTTTTCGCGGAGGGGGACGGGGCTCGTCAGGCACACCTGGGACTCGCCACATCCTCCCATCGGCTAGTGAGAGGTAAGCATCTCGCCTGCCAGGTACAGGTCTCCGGCTGCTGAGATGTAGGCGACGACGTCACCGACCTCATTCTTTATCACGAACGAACCCG
>CAZUUK010000021.1:0-8609 GCA_964622675.1 uncultured Planctomycetota bacterium
GCGAGACAAAAAAACAAATCCCGAAAAGAGGAAATTAACTGCTCGGTGCCCATCTGGGCATCCTCACTTAGAGCGCAGCGTAACATACGGAAATTAGAAATGCGCTACCTGAGGGAGCGCTGAAAGGCGGCCAGTTGGTTCGGGACAAGGGTCTGACTGGAAACAGAGTCCGAGGGACACGCCTCGGAAAACGAACTCCCCGTAACCAGCGACGCGGATCCCGGGCCCTTCCGCGCCCTTAGCCCAGTCCCAATTCCCCGGCCACGCCCTGCATCGCCTCAACTGAAATCCCCGCGAACTCGTCCAGCCCAAGACCTATCCGCTCGCAGAGCATGATGCACTCGCGGCTGACGTTTCTCGCGAAGTCCTTCTTCTTCATCTTCTTCAGCACCGAACTCGGCTTCAGGCTCGCAAGGCGCCTGTCGGGCAGCACGAGGCAGGCTGCTACGACCAGACCTGTGATAGACTCGGCGCAAGTGAGCGCGAAGTCGAGCCTGCTTTCACGTTGGAGCCCCAGCGCCTCCGCGTTGTGCGCCTTCACCGCCTGCACAACCTCTTCCGGGACCTCGTTCCGAGCCAGGAATTCCGCCGCAACGAGCCCGTGTTTATGCGGCTCGTTGCTGGTCTTCTCGAAATCTATATCGTGGACCAGCCCCGCCAGCGCCCACGTATCCTCGTCCTCACCGAACTTCCTCGCAAGCGCCCGCATGATCGCCTCCGTGGCGACCATATGCTTGCGCAGGTTGTCCGACTCGGTCCAATTCTCCACCACAGCCAGAGCTTCGTCGCGAGTCATGGTCGGCCCTAGTACTGTTTCCTCTGCCGCGACGAACGGATCCCCAGCGCCTTCCGGTATTTCGTCACCGTTCGTCGCGCCACGTCGTATCCTTCCTTGCCAAGGGCGTCGGCGATCTCCTCGTCGCTAAGCGGCTTTTTCTTATCTTCCTTCTCGACCAGATCCGCCAACCTGTCCTTCACCGTTTTCCATGAGGAGAGGTGCCCGTCCTGACTCATGGTTCCGCCGGAAAAGAAGTATCTAAGCGGGTATATGCCCTGAGGCGTGTCAATATACTTGTCCGAGATGGCGCGGCTGACCGTCGAAACGTGAACCCCCACAACATCCGCCACCCTCTGCATTTTCAGCGGCCTTAGGTCCCCTACCCCCGTTTCCATGAAACCCGTCTGAAAGTCCACGATAGCCTTGCTCACGCGCCTGAGCGTCCGCTTACGCTGCTCGATAGCATCCATCAGCCACCTGGCCGACTCGATCTTTCTCCGGATGTACTTCCTTACATCCGCACTCTCCCCCTTTTCGGCCAGCATCCTCCGGTAGGTCGGACTTATGCGAAGAATGGGAAGCGTATTCTCCTGTATGTCGACGTCGTAATTGCCGTTTTCATACATAACGACCACGTCCGGGATAACGTGGGGCGCCCCCTCGCCCCCGATGGCCGCTCCCGGCTTGGGATTCAATGACAGAATAGTCGCAACCGCTTCCTTCACCGCCTTCATGCTCTCCCCCGTTGCCCTGACGATCTTCGGAAGCTTATTCTTTCTTACTTCCTCAAAGCGTTCCTTCACGAGCCTGACCGCAAGGGAATCATTATCCCCCACGCGCCTTAGCTGAAGCAGCAGACATTCCTGAAGATCCCTAGCGCCAACGCCCGGCGGATCCAGCCCTTGAACCAGCGCCAGAGCCCGTTCAACCTCCTCCGCAGTGAATTCCTCCCCCGCCGGTATTACCTCTTCCAGGGGGCTCAGCAGATAGCCATTCCCGTTGAGGTCGAGAACTATGAGCCGCGCCGCCTTCAGAACCGGCTCCGGCACTTCGAAAAACGCAAGCTGCTCCAGGAGATAATCCTGCAGCGTCGGCGGGCGATCCGCCGTGTTCTCCAGCGCTTCCGCCTTCCGCTCCGTCTCCTCCTCCGCAGCCCCCGGGCTCGTCGTCCGCGACAGATATTCCCTCCACTCGTCCTCCATTTTGAGGAGCTGCTCCAGATCGTCTGTGAACTCCTCCTGCTCCGCAGACTTCTCCTCGCCCTCCCCCTCCTCATCCGAAGCCGCCATCTCCATCTGCGGCTCCGTCGCTTCCAGCACAGGATTCTCCTCGAGCTCCTGCTCAATCCTTTCCCTCAGCTCCATCACCGGAAGCTGCAGTATCTCTATAGACTGTATGATCTGCGGGGCCAGCTTCAGCCGCTGTTCCAGCCTCAGATCCAGCCCGTGTCGCAGCTCCACTCCTTCCTCCTTATCCCTCTACCTTCTGCCTGCCGAGGATAGCATCCGAGAGAATAGCCTTGCTCGCGTATTCCAGACTCGATCCCTGAGGGATCCCGCGCGCCATCTGGCTGACCTCTACGCGCGTTCCCTTCAGCTTTTCTACTATGAACCGCGCAGTCATATCGCCTTCCAGGTCCGGATTCGTGGCCAGGACCACTTCCTTTACATCTCCCTTTCTAACCCTCTCAATCAGCTTGTCAACAGTCAAATCTTCCGGGCCCTGTCCGGCCATAGGGGATATCCTTCCCTTCAGCACGTGATAGACACCCTCCACTTCCCCGGTCTTCTCAAGAGCGAACAGATCCTTCACCTCCTCCACCACCCATATGATGGAATGGTCGCGTCTGGAATCGGCGCATATAGAGCACAGCCCGCCTTCCGCAGCGTTGAAGCAAACGCTGCACTCCTTCGTTTTCCGAATCACGTCTCTGATTGCCCGCGCCAGATTCATCATCCCCTCATCCCGGGTGCTCAGCACGTGGTAGGCGAGCCGTTCGGCGGTCCGCTTTCCTATGCCGGGGAGCTTTCCGAACTCCTCGATAAGCCTCTCCATTGATTCCGTAAACGCGCCCATAGTCCGCTCACGGCAGGAGGCCGGGGATGTTCAATCCGCCTGTAAGCTTCATTACCTCCTCCTTCGCCGCCTCCTTCGACTTGCTCAGAGCCTGCGTCGCCGCCGCCTTCACCAAGTCTTCCAGCATCTCTACTTCGTCGGCGTCCACCACTTCTTTCTCTATCTGAACCGAAACCACTTCCTGCTGGCCGTTGACTTTCACCCGCACCATCCCACCGCCTGCCGTTCCCTCGACCACCTTCTGCTTCAATTCCTCCTGAACGCGACCCAAGTCCTCCCGAATCTGCTGTGCCTGTTTCAGCAGGTTTGCCATATTCCCTAGTTCCTTGAACATGGTTACTCCTTCTTGCCGATCACTTCGCCGTCGAGGATTCCCGCGGCGAGGCCCGCCGCGCGCTCCAATTCTTCATTAGCGGCGCCGGCGGATTTCCCCCCCCGCGTATCTCTCGCCTCATCGCCCTCTACCGCCAGTCTCACTGTAACTTTCCGCCCCGTCATCGCCGATGCCGCCTTGGTCAGATAATCCTCCGCCCCGTGGTTTGCAGCGCTCACGGCCGCGTCCTGCGGAAGCACCACTTTCAGCGTCCCCTCATCCACGAACTCCGCCCTGCCGTGCGAAAGCGCTCCGTGCAGCATTCGCCTCTTCTGCCGAATACCCAACAGAAGGTTCTCCCACAAATCGTCTCCGCCTGCGCCGCTCTCAGCGGCACTCTTGGGGAGACCCGCCCGCGCCTCTTTAACGGAATAAGCGCCGCCCTTGCGCGCATCTGTGCTCGAAGCCGGCCTCATTGGCAATTGCCCTTCACTCGTCGCTTCCTGGACCGGCATCCACATAAGCCGCTCCGCTCGCGCGATAAGCTGCTCTATGGGCTGCAGATCTTCCACCCGAGTAAGTTTCAGCATCACCAACTCCAACACCATCTTCCCCGGCAGATTCGTCCGAAGCTGCCGCCTCGCCTCCGCCACTATCTCGATCATATACATGAGCGTCTCCGG
The DNA here is from genome assembly GCA_964622675.1 of uncultured Planctomycetota bacterium. GTDB lineage: Bacteria > Planctomycetota > DG-23 > CAZBND01 > CAZBND01 > CAZUUK01. The sequence continues at coordinate 3,851 of CAZUUK010000021.1, forward strand.
CGAAAACGAAGACGCCTGCTCCTTCAACTGCGCCACGTACGCCTCGTCGTGGTCAATTATCCCCTTAGTACTCTGGCACGTCCTTACCACCAGGAGGTCCCGCAGATGCTCCGCGAGCTGATTTAAGAACTCCCCCGGCGCGGTCGTTGCCAGCACCGCCTGGTTGGCCAGGCTCAGTGCCTTGCCCGCGTCCCTTGCCGCGAAGGCACCCGTCAGCCCGAACAGCACCTCGGCCGAAACCCGTGCCGCAACCGCCTCCACGTCTTCCACCCCTATCTCGCCCGAGCAGAACGATATAAGCTGATCCAGAAGCGACTGCGAATCGCGCATGCTCCCGTCCGCAGCACGAGCGATCGAGAGAAGCGCTTCCCTGCTCGCACTCACTCCCTCCTTCTTGCATATCTCATCCAGCCTGCCGGCGATCAGCGGAATCGGTATCCGATTGAAGTCGTATCTCTGGCATCGGGACCTGATAGTCTCGATCACCTTCTGAGGCTGGGTCGTCGCCAGGACAAACTTCACATGCCGCGGAGGCTCCTCCAGCGTCTTGAGCAATGTGTTGAACGATTCCGTGGTCAGCATGTGCACCTCATCAACGATGTATATCTTATACCGGGATCGGTTGGGGCTATAGCCAACATGGTCTATGACATCTCTGAAGTCGTTGACCCTTCTCCGCGACGCCGCGTCCATTTCGATCACGTCAATATCGTTCCCCTCAAATACCATCCGGCAGCTTTCGCACTCGCCGCACGGCTCAGGCGTCGGCCCCTTCTCGCAGTTCAAAGCCGCAGCAAATATCCTCGCCATGGACGTCTTGCCAACACCACGGGGCCCCGCGAACAGGTAAGCGTGCGCAACGCGTTCCTGCGCCATGGCGTTTTTCAGCGTCCTCGACACGGCTTCCTGCCCGACCACTTCATCGAACGACCGCGGCCGATACTTCCTCGCCAGAACCTCGTACGTCAAAGCACCTCTCCTTACTCGGCAAAGGCGACCGTGCATCCCTTGATCGACCTCACCTCCTCCGACCCGCGCCGATAGTTAGCTCCGGCCAGGCAACCCTACGGCACATAGAGCTAATGGTTACCGCTGCTTCCTTCCGGACCTGACGGGGTTTCCACCGCCCTATTGCATAGGACCCGACCTTCATCACCACTTGTCCGTCGGTGTCGCAGAAAATGAAGCCTCAGAAGGGCCTTCGGCCCCGCTATAGCGGTTTGCGGGTACAGGGCACCGCTGGTTCCCCGCCTAGCACGGCCGCCATTTCTCTATTCCAAATCTACTGACTCCCGATCAACCACCCTCACTTTCCTCATGTAAACTGGCTCCGACGGCCTCTCATACACAGGGTCCACATCAACGACCGATATCTTCCTGACTACTTCCAGCCCCTTAATCACTTTCCCAAATACGGCAAACCATCCGTCCAGGTGAGCCCAATCGGCAAGCAGAATGTAGAACTGGCTTCCGCCGCTGTTTGGAGCCCCGCCGTGCACCAGCCCCACTGCACCCGGCCCGTGATGCACATCGTTGAGCTCGTCTTTGATCGTGTACCCCGGCGTCCCCTTCCCAGACCCGTACGGACACCCACCCTGGATCAGTTCGTCCTTAACAACCCGGTGAAACTTCAGTCCGTCATAGAACTCCTGCTCGTTCGCAAGCCATGCAAAATTCCTGACGGTCTCCGGCGCTTTGTCATAGAGAAGCTCAAAGACTATCTCGCCGAAGTCCGTCTCGATAACCGCAACCTGGCCCGGCTTCAGCTCGTAATCTTCGCCTGGCGGGTCAGCCTGCCTGAGCTGCGCATCCACTATCCTAATGGTGGTCTCGCCCGGCTCGCCGCGGCCCCGCAAACCCAGGACGCCAGCCCCCACAAACGCGGCCAGGGCGCAAACGATTATGACTCCTCTCACGCTCATTCGAATTCCTCGCCTTGAAATCTGCCCGGACGCATTTGGCGCTTGAGTTCCGCCCCGTTTCTCCGATCACCAAAACATTATACCGCAGTTCGTCCACCAAAGCGAACCGCCTCCTACTGGCTGCAGCTGCCGTCTCAGCACGCGGCCCCGTGGCGGAAGCCTCCAACCAGGCTCTCGCGGAGCTTGCACTCCCGACACCCCCCAGCTAGAATCCTCGCTGAAAGGACGCGAGATGGACTGGTATCTCCTCTTCTTTCTCTCCCTGGCGTTTATTCTCTATACCTACATCGCCTATCCCCTACTGGTCTGGGTAGCCGCCAGAGCGTTCGGTCGAAGGGTTCGCAAGGCCCCCTACGAGCCCACGCTCACCCTCATCATCCCCGTCCACAATGAGCGCGATAACATAGCCCGCAAGTTGGATAACGTCCTCTCCTGCCAATATCCCAGGGAAAGAATTGAACTGCTCGTCGTCTCCGATGCCTCCACCGACGGCACCGACGAACTCCTCAGGGAAGCCGAGAACGAACAGCTAAAGCTTCTCTCCCTGCCGCAGCGTTCCGGAAAAGCCGCAGCTATGAATGCCGCCGCTCATCGCGCCCGGGGAGACATTCTCGTTTTCATGGACGCGCGCCAGCAATTGGAGCCCGATGCCCTCCGCGCCATCACGTCCAATTTCAGCGACCCGTCGGTAGGCCTTTGCACCGGCGAGCTCTCCCTGCTCTCGGAAGGAGGAACCGCCCAGGCGCTCTCCCTCTACTGGCGATACGAAAGGTGGATAAGGAGATCCGAATCGCGCCTTCACGCCACATTCGGCGCCACCGGAGCTCTCATGGCGATGCGACGTGAGCTCTTCTCAGACCTTGATCCTGAAACCATCCTCGACGACGTGGTGCTCCCCCTCCGCACCATCGCCGCCGGATTCCGCTCGATACACGAACCGGAGGCGCGGCTCCACGACGCCGCCTCGCAGTTCTGGGCGCAAGAATCAAGAAGGAAAGTGAGGACCCTCGCAGGGAACTTCCAGCTAATCTTTCATCCCCGCCGCATGGCGAATCCCTTTACCCCTCGGACTTTGGTCCAATTCGTTTCCCACAAGCTCCTTCGACTGCTGATCCCTCCCGCGCTTGTTTGCTTACTGGTCTCCAGTGTCCTGATCCCGCGGCCCGTGTATCGGGCCTTCGCCGTGGGGCAGGTGCTCTTCTACCTCTTTGCCCTGGACGGATGGCTCGCTGCCGCCCTCGCTGCCCGTCCGCGATTCGTGACTTTCCCCTACGTGTTCACAAACCTTCAGATCGCGGTAGTCAGAGGATTCTTCCGCTACGTTACTGGAAAGGAAAAAGGGCGCTGGTAACCGCCCGCGCTACACGCCAAAGAGCTCCGCCAGCTCGCTGTCCTCACCTCGCCTTCCCCTTCCCGCCTGCTGTATAAAGAAGGAAGTAAGCCACTCCTCGAGCGCCTCGCTGTCGGTCCAAAGCACTCTAACGACTTGCCCAAAGAAGAGCAGCGCCGCCTCCTCATCCGCAAGTTTCAGCCCGCGAATCTCCCCCACTGCTCCTCGAACAGGCACTCGCTCCGCCCCAATCAGTTCAGAAACCACCGCCATCGCCTCATTCGCCGAAGCATACCGTATCAGGAGCACTTTCGCCTGCTTCCCTTCCTCCTCGTACTCAGCCCATGCACAATCGGTCTTCGGCGAAAGGTCCAGCCTGTTCTCCTCGGAAATGAAAACAAGGTTGTCTAGGATCAGCTTGTCGTGGAAGAACTTTTCGCTTTGCGGAACCCGCTTCTCCGCCGGCAGGAGCTCAAAAATGCTCGGCGGATTCCATCCCTCTTCGACGACCTTCCCTGCGATCTGGTCCGCCAGTTTCCTCATCCCGGCCATCGTCCCGGCGCTCGTCTGAAAAGCCTGAACCTTTACGTGGAAGCTCCCCTTCCAGAAATCGAGGGACGTCTCCGTAATGAATCCCTCTTCCCCGACGTTCACTAACTCGCAGCCCACGTACCTCGAATACGTGTAGATCCCGAACGCCTCTTCAGGCGAGCCCATATCGTAGACGTCAACGCCGATCAATTCACCGCTCTCGCTTTCATACTCCGCCGCGGCGACCTCCTTGAAGTCATACCTCAGGAACACCTCCCCCGCCCCATTTATGTAATCGTAAATCTGCTTTCCCCCGAACACCCGCACCTTTCCTTCGGGCTTCCAACCCACTACCTCTCCACGGGCCGGCAATAGAGCTGCTGCCTTGACCCTTGCCCCCGCGCCCCTTTCCATCGCGTCACGCCTCGCCGCACATCCCAAACCGGCAAAGGCCACCAGAAGAATCAGCAGGCCGATTTTCTTCATCTCTTCTCTCCCTCATCTCGAGCTTTGAAGCAGGCAGCAAGGTGGCCGCTTCGCAATTCGCGCAGCTCCGGCTCCGACCTAGCACACTCATCGTCCCCGATCGTGCAGCGCGGATGAAACCGGCAGCCCGCAGGCGGCGCCGCCGCGCTGGGTGTCTCTCCCCCGGCAGCCGCCAACTTCTTCCTCCTCGAAGGATCTGGCAGGGGGATCGCCTCCATCAGCACTCGCGTGTACGGATGAAGCGGCCGCTCGAACAGCTCCTCCGTCTCCGCGCGCTCCACTATCTTTCCCAGATACATCACCGCCACCTCGTCGCTTATGTGTCTTATCACGGCCAGGTCGTGCGCGATAAAAAGGTAAGTTAACCCCAGGTCCTTCTGCAAATCGCGCAGCAGGTTAATTATCTGCGCCTGAATCGAAACATCCAGAGCCGACACCGGCTCGTCGCAGACCACGAACTCCGGCTCCAGCGCCAGCGCCCGCGCAATAC
>CAZUUK010000021.1:8619-48459 GCA_964622675.1 uncultured Planctomycetota bacterium
CCTCTGACGCTGACCGCCGCTGAACTCATGAGGATAGCGGTTGAGCGCGCTTGTCGGAAGCCCAACCCGCTCCAGCAGCTCCTCGACTCGCCTCCGACGCTCCCGCCTCGTACCGGCTCGGTGCACCGAAAGAGGCTCGCTTATCGTGCTGCCCACCGTAAGCCTCGGGTTAAGCGAATCCATCGGGTCCTGGAAGATCGGCTGCATCTGGCGGCGCAGGCCCCTTAGCTCTTCTCGGCTCAACGAGAACACGTCAGTTCCCTCAAACGAAACTCTCCCGGCCTTCGGCTTCAGCAGCGCCAGTATCGCCCTCCCCAACGTCGTCTTCCCGCAGCCCGATTCGCCTACAAGCCCAAACGTCCTTCCGCGCTCCAGCTCCAGGCTCACCCCGTCCACGGCTTTCACGTAGCCCGCGATGCGCGAGAAGAGCCCTCGCCTCACTGGAAAATAGACCTTCAGCTCACTGACTTCGACCAGTCTCTGTCCCATTCGGCTCTACCCGCCTCCTCTTCTCATCGCCTCCTTCGCAGGCGCTTGTCCCTTGCCTTCCACCAACCAGCACGCGGCCAGATGCCCGGTCGCCGCCTCCAAAAGGGGCGGCCTCTCCCAGCATCTATTGAACGCGCGCGCGCACCTAGGGCGAAACTTGCATCCCTTCGGAAAAGCCGCAGGATCGGGAACCGTTCCCGGTATCACCTCCAGCCTCTCTTCCCGCGAATGAAGACCCGGAAGCGATTTGAACAAACCTTCCGTATACGGATGCGCCGCGTTACGGTAAAGCTCAGCCGCACTCGCCTTCTCGATCACGCTCCCCGCGTACATCACCACCACCTCATCGGCAAGCTGCGCCACCACAGCCAGATCGTGCGTTATCAATAGCACCGACATCCCAAGCTCCGCCTGAAGCTCTCCCAGAAGCTCGAGTATCTGGGCCTGAATCGTCACGTCGAGCGCCGTCGTCGGCTCGTCCGCTATAACCAGCCCAGGCCGGCATCCAAGCGCCATCGCCACCATAGCTCTCTGCCTCATCCCCCCCGACAACTGGTGCGGATAGTCGTAGAACCGCTGCGACGGCTCCGGTATCCCCACCTTCCGCAGCATATCGATCGCCCGTGCCTTCGCCTCGCGAGCCGACACCTCCTCGTGGTAAAGCAGCGCCTCCAAGACCTGCCTCCCTATTCGCATAACCGGATTGAGAGACGTCATCGGCTCCTGAAAGATCATCGAGATATCCTTCCCGCGCACACCTCTCAACTCCCTTGCCGACATGCCCAGCAGATTCTGCTTCCTCAGAACAACCTTTCCGGCTGCGATCTTCCCAGGAGGCGGCACCAGGCCGACGATGGAAAGCGCGGTCAGGGTCTTCCCGCACCCGGATTCACCCACCAGGCCTACCGTCGTCCCCTCGGGCACTTCGAAGCTCACGCCATCCACGGGGACCGCCAGACCGTCATCCGTCTCGAACTCCGTCCGCAGATCCACCACTTCCAGCAGCGCCCGCTTCATCTCCTGCCGACCTCCATTCGTGGATCAAACGCATCCCGCAGACCGTCTCCGAGGAAATTGAACGCCATCACCGCGGCGAAAATGAACCCGCCTGGAATGAGCATCCAGGGATGGAACCGGATCTCGGCAACGTTCATCGCATCCGAAAGCAAATTCCCCCAGCTTGCGTGCGGATCCTGTATCCCCAACCCCAGAAGGCTCAGCGCCGATTCGCCCAGTATGTACCCTGGAATGCTCAGCGTCAGCGAAACGATCACGTACGAAAGCGTGTTCGGAAGCACGTGCCTGAATATTATTGCGATATCCCTTCCGCCCACCGCTTTGGCCGCTGTAACGTAATCCTTCGACGATATTGAAAGCACCATCCCCCTCACCACTCTCGCCAGCCCCGCCCAGCCGATGAAACTCATTATCACAACGATCATCAGATAGACGCTCGTGGAGGGAAGCGTCGCCGGGAATGCCGCCCGCAGAGCCAGCATCAGGTAGAACCCTGGAATCGTCATGATCATCTCGCAGAGCCTCATCAGCCCGTTATCCACCCAGCCGCCGAAGTAACCTGCAATCCCGCCCACCGTCATCCCCAGCAGGAAGGAAATCGCCACGCCCACCAGCCCCACCGAAAGCGATATCCTCCCGCCGTACAGTATTCGCGAGAAGAGGTCTCGCCCGCGCGAATCCGCCCCGATCAGATATATCCTCGCCGGCTCATCCACCCCGAAAAGATGAATGTGAGTAGGGAAAAGCCCCAGCAGCTTATGCCTATCTCCCTTCGTGAAGATCTTTATCGAATAGCGTTTGGACTTGTCCTCAGTAAACACCCGTCGGTGAAGCTCATCGAACTTATACGACGTCGCATAGATGAACGGACGCAGGTGAAACTTTCCCGCGCCGTCCACAAAGTGTATCCGCGTAGGCGGCGCGTACGAAAGCTTCCTCGCCTCGCTGTCGTAACCATAGGGACCCACAAAGTCGGCCAAGACAGCGCCCAGATAGAGCGCAATCAACACGTAGAGCCCGACCATCGCCGTCTTGTGACGCCTAAGCCGCCTGAGCGCCAGCCTGAACGGGCTCCGCGCCTTCTTCGACCGGAAAGTCTCCTGTATCTCTATGCCTTCACTCAAGCCTTATCCTCGGATCTGTCCAGGCCAAAAGAACGTCCGCCAAAAGATTGCCCCCTATGAGCAGCACCCCTCCTATAAGCAGGTCCCCCATAACAAGGTATAGGTCCCGCGAGCGCACCGCCTCCAGCATTAGCGAGCCCAGTCCAGGCCATCCGCACACGATCTCCGTCAGCGCCGCGCCTCCGAGAAGTCCCGAAAACTGCAGCCCGAAAATGCTTATCATGGGGTTTATCGCATTCCTCAGCGCGTGCACGTAGATGACCCTGTTCTCCGGCAGACCTTTGGCTCGCGCCGTCGTTATGTACTGCGTCCTGAGAACCTCCAGCATGTTCCCTCGCATCAAACGCTGAAGGCCCGCCATAGCCGCCGTCGCTATGACCACCGTCGGTATTATCAGATGCCTCCCAATGTCCAACGACTTGCCCAGAAGTGACAGATCGTAGTAGTTCGCCGAACGCATCCCGCCGATCGGCAGGATTCCCGCAACCGACGCCAGATACAAAAGCAGCAGGGCAAGGAAAAAGTTCGGAACGGAAATCCCGAAGTAGGCAAAAAACGACGCCACCCGGTCGCCCCAGGAATAGCGGTGCACGGCACAATATATGCCCAGAGGAATTGCCGCCAGCCATGTTATGAGTATGGAGGCGACTGAAAGAATGATCGTGTTGAAAAGCCGGCCGCGGATCAGCCCCGCCACGGACGCTCCCCGTGAAAAGGAATACCCGAAGTCCAGCTTCAAGATGTTCTTCAACCAGTAAAAGTACTGAACGATCGCCGGCTTATCGAGGTGATACTGTGCCTCTATTTGCGCGATGGTCTCCGGAGATATCTGCGGGTTCAGACGCAGCTCAGCGAAGTACTCCCCTCCCCCGAGCTGGATGACCATGAAAGCAATGAACGACATCCCTATAAGGAGTGGGATAGCGACAAGGATGCGGCGTAGGATGTAGCTCGTCATTGGCGAGGATTACTTGATGAAGATTTCCTCTATATTGTGGAACGCGCCCCCGTATGCGGTCGGGTGAAGATTCCCGAACTTGTTCCGCACCGCCGTCAGCGCCTCGGCGACAACTGTGTGAATATGCGGAAGCTGCTCCGCGACTATCCTCTGCCACTCGTCGTACAGGACCTTCCGCTTCATTTCATCCAGTTCCTGCACGCCCTGAACGAATGCCTCGTCAATACGCTTCTCCCAAGGTGTGGCGGGTTCCTTCTGCCTTGGGTGCCACATGTGAAGCTGTCCCGACGACATCCATACGTTCGCCCCGTTGTGCGGTTCGATCCCGCCCGTCAGCCCAATTATGATCGCGTCCCAGCCTTTCCCGCTGTCCAGCTTCTCCACCATCTTGTTGAATTCGATCTGTGAAAAGTGCACCTTCATCCCGATGTCCGCCAGATCCTTCCGGAGCATCTCCGCAACCGACACGCGAATGTTGTTCCCCGCGTTCGTGTATAGGATAAATTCCACCGGATTTCCCTGGGCATCTTCCAAAGTCCCGTCCCCGTTTCTGTCCGCGAATCCCCCCTCAGCCAGAATCTTTTTCGACTTCTCGGGATCGTACTCATATTTCTGCACATCGGGGTTGTAGAAGTACCCCTCGCTCGGCGTCATCGGCCCGTCTTGCGGATACCCGAAGCCGTTGTAAATGATGTCGATCATAGACTGCTTATCCAGCGCGTGCGCAACCGCCCGCCGGAAGCTCAGATTGGTAAACCACGACAGCTTCACCGGATCACCGAACGGCTCGCCCGATTCCGGCTCTACGTCACGGTTCTGATTGAAGACCAGGAACGTGCTGCCCATCCCCGGGCCGAGCCTGTAGATCGTGAAGTTGGCTTCCTTCTCCTTCGGCTTGAGTCGCGGGTAGTCCTCGCCTCTCATCCCGTAGGCGTCTATCTCCCCCTCTTCGAACTTCAGCTCCGCCACGTCAATAGATTGCACGACCAGGTATATCATCCCGTCCAGGTACGGAAGCCGCTGCCCTTTGGCATCCTTTCGCCAGTATCTCGGATTGCGCTTTAGGACCACGCGCTCCCCCGGCAGATACTTCTCCAGCATGAACGGCCCCGTCCCCACTATCTCCTCCGGTTTCGCGTCCAGCGTCCAGTGGAAATTGAACTTGCCCTCATCGACCACCTTCTCGAGCAGGTGCTTCGGCAGTATCTCCTGAATCGCAAGCATACGGAGGAACGGCGCGAACTTCTGCGGCAGAACGAACCTCACCGTACCCTCATCCACCTTGGAGACCTCGAAACGCTTGCCCTCTATCATGAAAATATCTCTCGCGCTCGAAGGAATATCCTTATTGAACACCAGCCGGTTGAACGTAAATACCACGTCGTCGGCAGAAAACGGCTGCCCGTCCGACCAGACCACATCTTTGCGCAGATGGAGCGTCCAGGTAAGCCCGTCCTCGCCCACCTTCCACGACTCCGCCAGGTCCGGCTCGACCTCCGTCGTAACCCCGTCCGTTGTCGTCAGACCCTCGAAAATCCTGCCCGTTATTGCGGTCGTCGAAGTCTCCTTCGCAAGAACCGGGTTAAAAGACTTCGGATCGGCGATCGTCGAAAGGACGAGCACGCCCCCGTACCGTCCTACCTCCGGCTCCGCAGGAACACCCTCACCCGGTCCCGGCGCAGGCGAAACCGAAGGGGAAGCAGATGCTCCTTTATCGGAAACACGCGGCGATACACCGCGCTCGGCCCTTCGTCGCGCCGCCACCAGCGCTATGGCCGCGATCACAAAAAGGATGATGATTACTGCAGCTATACCCCTTTTCATTTTCCCCTTCCCGTTACTCCTTCTCCGCGGGCTTGGGCCGCGTTATCACCAGCACCCACGGCGTATCGAAATACTCCTTCGCCACGCGAAGCACGTCGTCCGCGGTCACCGCGCGCACTCGCTCAGGATACTTCTCCTCACGGTCGTATCCGAGCCCGTATAGCTCGAAAAGCGCCGCCTCTTGCGCCTGCTCCGCGTTCGTCTGCCGGTACATCTCAAACGACGTAACGCAAACTTTCTTCGCTCGTTCCAGCTCCTCCTCGCTCACCTTCCCGGAAGCAAGCCTCCGAAACTCGTCACCGATGATCGAAGCCACCTCATCGGTATTTTGCGGCGCCGTTTGCGCAATCGCGTAAAAGCTCCCCGGGTCTATCCCCGTCCAGTTGACCGCATGCACGAAATAAACCAGATCGCGCTTCACCCGGAGTGCCTCGTGCAGCCTCCCCGCCGGAAATCCAATCCCCGAAATCAGCGCATCTATCACGCTCAACACGTACCGATCCTGGCTGCCAAGCGTTGCCCCTCGGAATCCGTAGACCACAACGGCCTGCGTCTGCTCGTTATAGCTTACCGACTTCATCTCTTCGGTGAGCACCGGCTCGGGCGGAACCTCCGGAGGCGCGGCGGACTTCCGCTCGAATCCTTCGAACGCCTCCCTTACAGCCCGCTCGGCCGCCTGCTCATCCACGGCACCGAATATCGCCAGCACCATGTTGTCCGGCGTGCAGTAGGATTCGTAGATGCGCATCACGTCATCTCTCGTTATATTTGCAACCGCCTCTATGCTGCCCAGCGGATTGAGCCCGTACGGATGCGTCCTGAACATCGCGCCTCTGTAGAGCCTCAACGCCTCCGAGTCCCAGTTGTCCTGCTCCTGCTTTATGCGCGCGATCAACGTGTGCCGTTCTTGTTCGAGGTGCTCCTGGGGGAAGGAAGGACGCATCACAATATCAGCCAGAAGCTCAAGCGCCGGCCGAAAATCGGCGTTCAGGGCAAGCACCGAAACGTTGAAGCTGTTATTTCCCGAAAGCGTCCCGATCGCCGCCCCCATCGAATCGATCTCCTCCGCAATATCCTCCCACGAACGGCTTGCCGTTCCCCGAAGCAGCATGCGACTCATCAGATTGAACACCCCGTTCGCCTCAGGCGTCTCGTATCGCACGCCTCCCCTGAAATGCGCCTGCATGGAAACCACCGGAACCCTCGCCGCCGACTTAATAAGCAGCCTCATGCCATTAGCAAGTTTCGCTTCCCTTACCGCCCCCGCTTCCTCCTCCTCCACCTTCTCCTCACCCGTTTTCCTCTCCGGCATCGGCGGCCTTACCACGACCGCTGTAAGGTTATCCCCTGAAAAGTACTTCTTCGCCGCCTCGCGTATCTGTTCCCTCGTAACCTCCTGGATGCGTTTCGCGTATTTCCAACTGAAATACGGATCCCCGGTTGTCAGGACGTCAATCCCCAGCCGCTCCGCGCGGCCCTCCATGGTCTGCATACCCATCACCAGCTCGCTTACCTTCTGTCGCTTCGCCTTGGCAAGCTCCTCATCTGAAACCAGCTCGCTCTGAAGGCGTTGTAACTCATCCATTATCGCCCACTGCCCCTGCTCCACCTTCATCGGATCCGCCACGGCAAAAATCCCGAATATCCCGACCTCGTATGCCGGTGTGTACGACCAGGAATCCACCGAGAATACCAGCCGCTTCTCTTCCCTCACCTTGCGGTACAGCCGCGAACTCCTCCCGTTCGTCGCAATGAACGAAATCAGGTCAAGCGGATAAACGTCCTCGCTGTATATGTCCACCGTATGGAAACCCATCGCCAGATAAGCCACATTTGTGGGCATCGTCGTCTGCGCTGTGCGCAGCCCAAGCTGAGGCGGCTCCTCCGGAAGCACCCTCGGCGGAAGCGGCCTCCTGCCGAACTTCCCGAAAGACCTCCCCGCCTCCCCTATTACCTTCCCCGCTTCCACGTCCCCCGCCACGACGAGCAGCATGTTGTTAGGAACGTAGCATTTCTTGTAGTAAGAAACGAGATCGTCCCGCGTCAGTTGCAGGAAGTTATCCAGATAGCCTATAACGGGCAGCCGCTCCGGGTGAACGCGAAACGCCGTCTCGTAAAAAAGTCTCGTCACCACGCGTCCCGGCTCGTTCTCCCCCATCCGGATTTCCTCCGAGATCACACCTCGTTCACGGTCCACCTCCGCCGGGTCCAGCGCACAATTCATAACCCAGTCTGAAAGCAGCTCCAGCGCCTTAACGAAATTCTCGCTCGACGTGTTCACGTAAAAGCACGTGTGGCTCTTTGTCGTATATGCGTTTGACATTCCTCCGAGCGTCTGCAGAATCTTCGCCGATTCGGCCTCCGTCCGCGTCGTCGTCGTTCCCCCCGACATCAGGTGCTCGAAGTAGTGCGATATTCCCGCCCCTGTGTATTCCCCCTCGTAGATGCTTCCCGCCTTAACGTATATCCTTATTGCGACAATCGGAGAAGAATGATCCTGCTGCACCGCCACCTGCAGCCCGTTGGGCAAATGGGTTTCAACTATCGTAATTTCCCTGCTAATCAACTCACTTGAGCTTGACACGTCGTTCCCCCTTGTCCCAACGCATAGACACAATGCCGCCGCTGCCGCCACGATCTGCCACAAATGTCGTCGGTCCCTGATACCTTTCACCCTTCGCTCGCTCCTATAGCAACAATCGCCCGTGCAGACTCTAACAAATTGTACCAACGTGCGGACTTGCGGTCAATCGCATCGCGCTTGACACATCCCTCATGCAACTCCTATGATCGCAGTTTGTGCACTGAGGAGGCGAGGACTTGGAGAGGTTGGACACTGCGCGCGCAGCGGACCTTATCGAATCCGCCATAAAGGAGGACCTGGGCACTGGCGATATGACCTGCGCATCAGTTATCAGCGGGGAACTCCTCACTTCCGCTGTCCTTATTGCCAGGTCGGAGGGGGTAATCGCGGGCCTTCCCCTCGTCGCTGCGGTCTTTTCAAGAGTGGACCCCGACGTCTCGTTTGAGGCGCTGGCACCCGAAGGCTCTTTCGTCAGACCCCAAACGTTAGTCGCAAGGCTGCGCGGAAACGCGAAATCCATCCTCGGCGGCGAAAGGACCGCTCTCAACTTCCTCCAGAGGCTCTCCGGCATCGCCACGCTCACCCGCCTATTCGTCCAGCGCGTCGAAGGCCTGAAAGTCACCATCCTCGACACCAGAAAGACCACACCGGCCTGGCGCTACCTGGAGAAGTACGCTGTTCGCGCAGGCGGAGCAGAAAACCACAGAATGGGTCTCTACGATCAGATCCTCATAAAGGGCAATCACACAGCCGCGATCGCCGAAGCCGAGCGGCTCTCCCTCCCCGAAGCCGTGGCAACGGCCATAAGCCGCGCGCGCACCTTGGCCCCGCCCGAGACTTTTCTCGGCGTCGAAGTTGCCGATCTCCAACAGTTCCGCTCGGCCCTCGCTCAAGCGCCCGACTTGATCCTTTTGGACAATATGTCTTTGGATGTCATACGCCGCTGCGTCGAAATGGCTCGCGAACGCATGGTTGCCGAAAGGCCTCTTCTCGAAATATCCGGCGGCGTAACCCTGCAAAACGTCCGTGCTCTCGCCGAGACCGGCGTTGATCGGATCTCAATCGGCGCCCTCACACACTCCGCACCGGCTCTCGACATCTCGCTGAAGATCGAAGAGGCGCGATGAATTCGCCGCATCTCAAGCTGCTCGACACCCTGCGCCAACGCCGCGACGGCTGGCTCTCCGCGGATCAGTTATCAGGGAAGCTTCGCTTCGCACCAGTCCAGCTCAGGGCGGCAATCCGGCTTCTTACCGACCGGGGCTACGAAATCGAAGCCCATCCTCAACTCGGCTATCGCCTTATCGCTGAACCGGAAAGACTCATCGCAAAGGACCTCGCGCCACAGCACCCGATCGCAGGTATCGGTTCCCGCGTTCTGCTCGAGGAAGTGACCGAATCCACGATGGACTCCGCCTGGGAGCTGGCCACCCGCGGCGCCCCACACGGAACCACCATCTTCGCTGAAGACCAGACCCGGGGTCGCGGCAGACTCGGAAGAACCTGGACCGCAAGCCCCGGCAGAAGCCTCCTCTTCTCCGTCGTGCTTCGGCCCAAAGACGGCTCCGCCTCACCGCACCTGATCGTCACAGCCGCAGCCGTCGCCCTCGCAAAGGTCGTTCGACGCACAGCCAACCTCCCCGCTCAGATCGAATGGCCCAACGACATCATCCTTGACGGAAAGAAGACCGGCGGTCTCCTTCTCGAAACCAGACCTGCCCTCTCACCTGAAGTCTGGATCCTCGGCGTTGGGCTCAATGTAAACCAGACCCTCGCAGACTTCCCGCCCGAACTCGTCCCCAGCGCCACGTCTCTCCGCATCGCCGCTGGCAGGCCCCTGGACAGAACCGCACTTGCAGGAGCGGCGCTTGACGAGCTGGGGGGCTGGTACGAAGCCTTCGAGCGAAAGGATCTCCACCTCATAGAATCCGCCTGGACCGAACTCTCCTACACCCTCGGCAGAACGGTGAAGATAGCCGAAGGAGAAACGACCTACACCGGGCGCGTGCTCGGCCTCTCCCCGCTCGAGGGGCTTCTAGTACAGCTCACCAAAGGCGGACTCAAGACATTCCCGCCCGAGCGCGCATCGCTAAGGCTGGAATCCGACTAGCTGCCCGAGAGACGCACGGGCACCCCCGTCCTACCAGATTCGAGTATCGCGTTCTGCAGCCCCACCAGCCGCAGCGAGTACTCCAGCGAGAGCGGCTCCTGCTCACCCCTTATCACCTCCACGAACCGTTTGCAGACGTCTCCGGGCTTGTCGGCCTTCATTGACTTGACCAGATTGTTCCCCTCGTAGTGATCCATGTACATTCCGTACAGCCCCACCGAGACGCGGCCCTTCGTCCCATACAGGGTCGCATTGTGGTCGAAGCCGCCGGCGTCACCCGACACCATCACGCTTCCCAGCGCGTCACCCACGAAATCAATGGCTATCGCGGCGTCTATGTCGACCTTCATGTCGTGCTTGTAATCCACCCACGCAAACACCTGCGCCACCTCGAAGTCCGTGAGCCACAGGATGCTGACCAAAAGGTGAGAACCGGAATCGAACACCTGCCCGCCGCCGCTTATGGCCGGGTCCCCTCGCCAACCTGCCTGAGCGTGCGGCCACCACATCTGCGCCACCTTCCCCTGCACGAAAGTCACGTCACCAAGCATCCCCCACTCCTTCATCCGCTTGGCGTACGCCTGCTCATCGCTAATCACCCCGGCGTAAGCCGCCTGCACGTACTTGCCCGTCTCTCTGGATTTCTCCATGATCTTCAGCATGTCCTCTTCCGTCGTCGCCACCGGCTTCTCGCACAGGACGTGCAGCCCCTTCTCCAGGCTAAGCATAGTCTGCTGCAAGTGATAAACATGGGGCGTCACGATCACAACCCCGTCCATCTCGAGCGAATCAATTGCCTTCTCAAGCTCTTTGAAGATTTGCGGGGATTGGCTGGCCGGCTTGCAAAGCTGTTCCAATCTTTCCTCCGCCACCTCCTGGCGCGGATCAATTAACGCCGCGATCTCTACATCGGGGAGCACCTTCAGCATGTTGATGTGATTGCGCCCCATCGCTCCGCATCCCACAACGCCGATTCGCACCTTTTTGTCGCTCATATGATCTCCTCTCAACAGCCACGTTCAAAATCCGGCACACGATCTGGAAATCCTAGCAACCCGCTCCCTTCCAGTCAAGTGCCGCCGCCGCCTCCGCTTGGAGGCCGCCACATTTCACAACCTGCCATGCCTTTGCGCTTGACGCATTTTCGTGAGCGGGTAGAATTCAACCATCCGCGCAGATTGGAGGGGCAGAGTGCGCATAGGCTTCGGCATTATCGGCCTGGGAACCTGGGGCGAGACTCACGCCAAGGCCTATCTGAGCCATGTCAAATCCAGGCTGGTCGCAGTCTGCGACACAAAGCCTCAGCGGGCAAAGCGCATCGCAGATATGTCCCCACGCTGCAAAGCTTACACCGATTTCCGCGACCTCCTCGCCGACCCCAAGATAAAGGCAGTCTCCATCGCCACACCGGACCACGTCCGGGAAGACGTCTTCTGCGCCGCCGCCAAGGCCGGAAAACACATCCTCGTCGAAAAACCCCTCGCCACCTCCGTCGAACAATGCGACAGGATGATCGCCGCGGCGGAAAAGGCCGGCGTCAACGTAATGGTGGATTTCCACAACCGCTGGAACCCACCGTTCGTCCAGGCGAAGCGCTCGCTGGAGAGAGGAGACCTGGGGAATCTGGTCGCCCTGAGCATCCGCCTCAACGACACGATATTTGTCCCCACCGAGATGCTCAGCTGGGCATCGCAGAGCACGGTCGCCTGGTTCCTCGGCTCTCACTGCGTCGACCTTGCCAGATGGCTCTTCCAGGATGAAGTCGTCCGCGTCTTCGCCGTCTCCCACTCCGGAGTCCTTGAAAGCCGCGGCATCAACACCCCCGACCTCTTCTATTTCTACCTAACCTTCTCCGGCGGCGGTGTGGCTTCCATCGAGAACTGCTGGATCCTCTCGGAGCGCATGCCTTCCGCAGTCGAGTTCAAAGCCGAGCTCATCGGCTCCCACGGAACCATGCGCCTCGACATCACCCATCACCGTGCCGTCGAGAAGTATAACGCCAACGAGGCTTCCTATCCCGACGTCTTTGCCTTCCCCCCTATAGACGACGAGCCGTGCGGCTTCGCCATCAGAAGCATACACCACTTCATAGACTGCTTGGCAGAAGGAAAGGAACCTTCCCCCACCATCAGAGACGGCCTGGAGGCAACGCGCGTACTACAAGCCGTCCACAGATCCGCTGCAACAGGAAAACCCACCAAACCCTAGCAGCCGCCAACCCTACCCCGGCTGCCTGTTCCTCCTTCCATCAGCTCGGGATGCCTCAGAAAGGTCGGAACGTCCAGATCCTCGCCCTCGTAAAGCGTCGGCGCCGTCTCCGCAAAAGCTCCCCTCGGCGCCCCGGCCCTCCCCGTCACCAGATGCCTAAGCTCACTCGAAAGCCAACCGTACGGGAATCTCTCCGAGCCCGCCAGAACCGTAACCGACACGCCGCGCCCAAGCTCCGGGTCGGAAGAGAAGCCAAAATCCACGTTCCCCGCGCCCAACCTCATCCCGATAAAGTCGCACGCCTCCCTTATCTCATCCAGTTGAAGCTTTTTCTTCGAAGCGATCGAGACCAGAAATCCGCTGGCGGCCTCGCAATCCTCCTGCACAAGCAGAGACGAAGTAATAGCGCTCGTGAACGCCTTCAAGATAGGCCGACTCCCCGTCGCCTTCCCATATCCCAGCGCCGCGTAGCACCCGCCGAGCTTCGCCCTCACCTCGCTGAGCCCGATCGACATCGCCCGCCGCCTCACAAGCAAACACGCCAGCGCCCGTAGCGCCTCGCCCGTGAATTCGTTAATCTTCCCGATCAGCCGCTCCAGCGCCAGCCTCTCACCGACCCCCCTCGCCGAAACCGAGTTCGGCACTACGACTACACAATCAGCCGAGGAATTCGCGGCCCTCGTGCACTCGACCGCCCGCTCCAGCACCCCCGGTCCCTCGAACTCGAAAGGCTGAACCGCCACCATCACGACGAAACAACCTGTCTTCCTCACCTCCCGGCACACGACCTCCGCAGCCCCCGAACCAAACCCCTTACCCATGCATGCCACTACGAACGCCGCATCGGCAGGACAGATTGCCGACATAACATCTTTCATACTCCTCTCTATGGCGCGCGACGTCGCATCCACGCGCCCACCACTGCCCAACCCGTTACAGATCTCCCTCCCCACCAGCATCGGTTTCCTGGCCCTCAGAGAAGTCAGTACCGTCCTGTCGCAGTCAATCAGCACCCTGCCGGCACCGGGCACGCCGCTTACCCTCACCGAATCAACCACCCTGCAGCCACCCGACCCCACGCCCACAAGCTTCAAAATCACATTCCTGCCGCCACCCGGGCTGCTCATTGTCCTCCACCTCCGCTACAGGAACTGTGCCGCTCGCGCAAGCAGCCTTTTGAACAACCCAGCCTCGCGCCTCTCCACCGTCAGATCGAACCCGCACGCCTCCAACCTGTACCTCCAGCCGTACACCAGAAGCCCTGCCGCCCCCTCATATTCCGGCACCCTCGGCACCTCGCCGATCCCTCCGGCTCCTGGCGCGTGAGGAACCCTCGGCGTATGCGGAAGCTCCGCGCACGCCTCCTCGAGCACACCCGGCACCTTCGAAAGCCAGCCACAAAGCCACAGCCCCGAGCCGCATCCACCCACCTGCCCCGCCTTCATCAGCTCCCGCTGTGCCACTCCCATGATTTCGGCAAGTCTCGCCCGCGCAGCGTGCACTCCCTTCGCCTTCTTCACTTGAGCCGAACCGTCTTCCCACACCCTGAGATCACTGCACACGCTCCGCGCCTCCTCCACGTCAACCCCCGTCGCAACGCCCACATCGTTCACGATGTGGTCCGCACCCATGCCCAAACTCCACGTGTATCCCGGAACACCATTTCTGAAACCGACAACCGCCGTAGAGCCCACACCCAGCTTGAGCAGATCTGCCCCTCGCCCCCGGTCATCCTCAGACAGAACCGCCAACCCAGCCGCGATCGGTTCCGCCACAGCCTTCTCCAGCTTATATCCCGCACCGTTGACCACCCGTTCCAGCTTCTCCACCTGCTCTCTGGGAGCCGTCACCACGTGCACCTCCGCTTCCAGTCGTTCCCCTGTCGCTTTCCCTACCCTTTCAACACAGCGCAACCCGTCAACCGAAAATCCCCTCGAAAACGCATGGAGCTTCACGCGATCGCTCGGAATTGACACGTCGCACGCCGCACATAACGCCTGGTTTACCACCCCCTCCGATATCCTTCCCTTCCCACCCACCAGACGAACCGCACCGCGACTGTTCAACCCCCGGATCCCTCCACAACCCAGCGTAGCAAAGACGCTCACCGCCCTCACCCTCGCCATCGCCGAGGCCCGTTCCACTGCCGACCTCACCGACATGACGGCATCGTGGAAGTCAACCACCTCTCCCTTCCTTATCCCCCGTGAGCTAACCCTCGCCTCTCCGATAACCCTCCGCTCCCCCTCAACGTCCGCTTCGGATATCAGGCACCTCACCCCCGAAGTCCCTACATCCACGCCAATAACGAATTGCATCGTCTCCGCTGCCATGATGTCCTCAATCGAAGCGGCGCATTAGCATCGGCGGCTTGTATCTCAGGTCCACGTATTCATAATCGCCTATCGAGCCATCTTGAGCGATCCGCTTCAGGTCGACCAGCTTCTCGGGAGTTGGTTTTTCCCCTACCGCCTTCGACCCGGGCGCCCCACCCCAAAGAATCTCGGCCCCCTCGGCTGCAACAAGCACGACCTCGCTCTTCTTCCGACTCCCGCCCACGTTGGAAACGTCAATTGCTTTGACACCCAGCTCCCCCCCCAGGCGCGCCGAGGAAACCGCCTTGAGCACCGCCGCGGCCGCGCCTACCGCCGGGTCACCCCACTTCGACCCTATCGCCGGCCGCGATCCCTTTACACCTTCAATCGCCGGAATGTCGTAGCCCGCTTCGGGCCAACTTTCGTACGCGCCCGGAAGCCTGACCCCCTCTGAATCTGTTACATAGTACTTGTCCCTCAGATGGACAGCTCCCACGGGTTTCCTCATCTGCATCTTGCATTGGATCGCGTTCGGATATCTTTTCCTCACCCACTCCACCTTCTTCACCCAGGGGCTCCGCGAGTACCGCGATTCCACTTCCTCCAGCAAATCAGGGTCGAAAATGCTCACCCCGCCGCCCACCGGATACAGCCTCACAAGTTGCGACTTCACACTCGGCGGAAGCCACTCGGGAGCATCAATTATGCAGGCATCGGTAACCTTAAACACACTGAGTGAAGCCGCCCAGCTTCTCAGTTCGTGCGCACCGTAAACCAGCCCGCCAACTAAGACCACCGCGCCGATTAGCACCGCAGCCGCAATCTTCTGCCCGCGCGTCAGTGTTCTCCTCCTGACTCGCGGCTTGCGCCTTTTTCTTCTCACTTTCTTCCGTTCTCCTCCAATGCCAGCTCGATTATCCGGTGGCAAAGCTCCGCGAAGCCTATTCCCGCAGCCTTCGCCGCCATCGGCACCAAACTGTGACTCGTGAAACCAGGAATCGTGTTCACCTCAAGCACCTGCGGCTCGCCGGATTCTGAAAAGATCATGTCCACGCGCCCGAACCCCGTGCATCCCAAAGCCCTGAACGCCCGCAACGCAGTCCCCCTCACCTTCCCCGCCTCTTCCCCCGATATCTCCGGCTCCACAATGTACTCAGTCACGCCATCCTGGTACTTCGCTGTAAAGTCGAAAAACCGCTGTTTCGGTCTCAGCTCTATGATCGGCAGTGCCTGATCCCCCAGTATCCCAACCGTCATCTCTCGCCCCCGCACAAGCCTCTCAGCAATTGCGACCGGCCCGAACTCGTGCGCTCCCGCCAGTGCCGCAACAAGCTCCTCTTCGTCTGATGCCACACTCACCCCCAGGCTCGAACCCTCCCGCGCCGGCTTTACCACAACTGGAAGGCCCAGCTTCTTCGCAAGCTTCTCCACGCTCAGCGAGCCGAGACTTCCATTCATCACCTCGTAACCCGGAGTCGGAATTCCATTTGCCTCGAATATACGCTTGCTCAAAACCTTATCCATCGCCCTCATGCTCGCGGCCACCCCGGAGCCCGTGTAAGCAATCTCCTGCGCCTCCAGGATCGCCTGAACCCCGCCGTCCTCGCCGAATGCCCCGTGCAGCGCGATAAAAGCAACGTCGCATCCGTGCCGCCTTATCGCTGAAAGTCGCCTGTCGTTCACAACCAAATCCGTCGCGCCTAACCCCGCCTCCTTCAGCGCCTCCAGTACCGCCGCGCCCGACTCCAGAGATATCTCCCGCTCCCCAGACACTCCCCCCCTCAGAACAACGATCCGCAATCCGGGTCTCATCTAATCACCCCCTGCCTGATCCAAAGCGGCTACCATACCTCGATCTCAAGCTCAAGTTTCGCGCCGAATCTCTCGTAAACCTCCGCCTCGACAAGCTCGATAAGAGCCTTCACGTCCTCGGCACGCGCCGTGCCCAGGTTGACTATGTAGTTCGCGTGTTCTCTCGACACCTCCGCACCGCCTACCCTGGCCCCTTTCAGTCCCGCCTTCTCGATCAGCTCCCCGGCCGACGCTGCTGTGGGGTTTTTGAAAACGCATCCCGCCGAAGAGGCCGAAACAGGCTGCGACTTCCGCCGCGCTTCGAGCCTGGCCAGCACTTCCTTCCTCACCACTTCCGGATCGGTCCTCTCGAACGCCAGCTCGACTTTCGTGATAACTCCCTCAACCTTGGGGCCTTTTCTGTACCCGAACTCAAGCTCGTCTCGCTCTAACCTCTGCCCTTGACCGTCGAAGTTCACAAACTCCACCCCGCGCACGAAGTCGCCCGTCGCCTGCTCGCCTGCACCTGCGTTACACACCACCGCTCCTCCCACACTGCCCGGAATCCCCGCCAGCGATTCCACCCCAGCAAACCCAGAGTCCATCCCGACACGGACCACCTCACCCAGCCTGGCCCCCGACCGGCACCAGAGCCGGTTTTCCTCTTTTCGCTCCGGCCTTCCCGCCATCGCATCCGCACTCACGACAAGCCCTTTCACACCCTCGTCCGGCACCAGCAGATTCGTCCCCGCGCCGATAACCCGCACTCGAAGTCCTTCACCAGCGGCTGCGCGCAGCAGCGTAGCCACCTCCCCCTCGTCACGCGGCTCCGCGTAAAACTCCGCCGCTCCGCCTATCCCCAGCGACGTGTGCTCGGCCAGCGGCTCATCTTTACGTACAGACTTCAGTAAATTCTCGGGCCAGGGCATGGCCAAGCTCTCCGATATTCCCTGCACCCATAGTGATGACCACATCTCCAGGCTCCACATCCTCTCGAAGCTTCCTTACTATCTCGTTGAACGTGGGGATGTACACGGCTTGCTTTCCCCGCCGCGAGACCTCCCTTGCAAGGTCCGCCGAACTTATGCGCCGCTTATCCGCTTCACTATCGCGCACGAAGTAGATGTCCGGCACGACCAGGACGTCCGCGTCAGCGAATGACTCCGCAAACTGCGCCAGCAGAAATCGCGTCCTGCTGTGCTGATGCGGCTGGAAAACGCACCACACCTTCCTGCCCCCGAACACCTCCCGCGCCGCCCTCAGCGCTGCCTTTATCTCCGTCGGATGGTGCGCGTAATCATCAACGAACGCCACGCCACCTACCTCCCCCAGGAACTGAAACCTTCTCCTCACGCCTCGAAACGTCCCCAGTGCGCGCTTGATCTCTTCGCCACTAAGCCCCGCCCGGAAAAGCACCCCCACCGCTGCCAGAGCGTTTAGTACGTTGTGTTCACCGGGCACATGAAGCTCCAACTCGACGAATTCATCACGCTTATGCACGACGATCACGCGGCTTCGAATCCCTTCCCATTCCACCACTCTCGCAGTCCAATCGCTCTCGCCCGACACTGAAAAAGTCTCCCTCGCACATCTCACCTTTTCCGCAACGCTCCGGCAGCGGGGGTCATCCGCCCTCGCCAACAAGAAGCCCTCCGAGGGAAGCAGCGAAGCGAATTCCAAAAATGCCTCTTCGATCTCCGAAATATCCCGGTAGTAATCCAGGTGGTCTTCCTCGATATTGGTGATCACCGCAATCTCAGGCCGCAGGTTGAGGAACGACCTGTCATACTCGCACGCCTCCGCCACGAAAAAATCCCCTTCACCGGCACGTGAACTGCCCCCCAAGCCCGGCATGTCTCCACCGACGACATAGCTCGGGTCCCTCCCGGAATGCTCGAGCCCCGCCGTCACCATCGCCGTTGTCGTCGTCTTACCGTGCGTCCCGGCAATCGCTACACCCCGCTTGTCTTTCATCAATCGCCCGAGCATCGCCGAGTACTTCATTACCTCAAGGCCGCGCTCTCTGGCGGCCCCCACTTCCGGATTCTCTTCCTTCACCGCCGCCGAAATGACCACAACCTCCGCCGCCGCCGGCACGTTCTCCGCCCGGTGGCCTATCGCTATCGCGGCACCCAGCGGCCTAAGTATCCGTACGTTCGCCGATTCCCGCATGTCCGACCCCGTGACGCGCGCACCTCTCGCCAGCAGAACTCTCGCCGCTCCGCACATCCCTACCCCCCCTATGCCGACCATATGCACCCTCAATCCTTCGATACTTTCCCTCATCTCCCTTCCTCCACCATATCCGCGACTCGGCGCGCGACCTGCTGCGCGGCCTCCGGCTTCCCTAGCGATAACGCGCCGCCGCGCATAGAAAGCAGCTTCACCTCGTCCCACACTAGCTCCGCAACCAATTTCCCCAGCACACCCTCCCCTTCCTCCTGCCGCACGACGACCCCCGCCCCTACCCGCTCCATCACCTGAGCGTTCAACAACTGATGCCCCTCCGCCGCGTACGGATAAGGCACCAGCACCATCGGCACTCCGAAGCAGGCAAGCTCGGAAATCGCCATCCCACCTGCACGCGATACCGCCAAATCCGCCACCGAATACGCCAATCCTATATCACGCATGAAAGCAGCCACCCTCGCCTCTATACCGTACTCGCGATACTTCGCTTCCACCGCATCCTTCATAGTGGCTGACGCGATGTGTATCACCTGCAGGCTCCGAGCGCGCTCAGAGAAAAGCTCCGCCCCGCGCATCATCTCCATGTCTATCCATTCAGCCCCCTGGCTCCCGCCCATCACCAAAAGTGTCTTCTTCCCGTCCTCAAGCTCCAGCCTCCTAATCCCTTCTTCTCTTGTCGTGCTCAGCACCGCGCGCCTTACGGGGCTCCCCGTAAACTGCCCTTTCCTCGGCAGATACTCAAGCGACTCCTCCCACTGGCATTCCACTTCCCTCGCAAAACGCGAGAGAAACCTCGTAGCCCTCCCCGGCAGCACGTTCTGCTCCAGCAGCACTATCTTCCTTCCCAGTATCCAGGCGGCCAGGACCCCCGGAACCGAAGCATAACCACCCAACCCGATCACCACTTCCGCCTCGAAGTTCTCGACCACCCCCACCCCGCGCCAAAGCCCCGCAGCCAGCGCAAGAAAGAACGCGATCGCCCCGAAGACCGACTTCCTGAGCGGCCGCGCCGGGCACTTGACAAACTCGTATCCGTCCGCCGCGACCAGCTCTCTCTCCAGGTCCCTTCCCACGCTCACAAAGATCACCTCCGCCCCAAAGCCCTTCGCCAGCCGCTCCGCAAGCGCCAGCCCGGGCACGAGATGGCCTCCAGTGCCGCCTCCGGCGAACACCACTCTCAAAGTCCCATCCCCGTTTCCGGCGATTCCGCCAGCTTCACAGCGCCTAACACTCCCTCGTCCTCGCGCTGCTGATTTGCTATGTTGATCAGAATTCCTACGGCGATGCCGCTGGCAACAAGCGACGACCCGCCGAAACTCACAAACGGAAGCGGCGTCCCCTTCGGCGGCAGGCACGCAGTCGCCACCCCAATGTTCACCGCCGCTTGGATACCAACACACATCGAAAGCCCGAACGCCAAGAACTTCCCGTACAGATCCTCGCACCTCTTTGCCACAGTTAGCCCTTGCCACACCAACGTGGCAAGAAGCCCCAAAACAAGCACCGCCCCAGCAAACCCCATCTCCTCACCGATTATCGAGAACAAAAAATCCGTTCGCCCCTCCGGCAGAAACCACAGCTTCTGCATCCCCCGACCCAGTCCCACCCCCAGAACCCCCCCGGAACCCAGTGCAATCAGCGACTGAATTATCTGGTATCCCTGCCCCGCCGCATACGCCGCGGGATCGATCAACGCCTTTATTCTCCCCGCCACATAGCCCAGCCTGGTCGAGACCACGTAGAGAACAAAAGGGAACGACACTATCAGCACAGGCACCGCGGGCGTCAGCCTTATCCCGGCTGCTATCAACATCGCTAGAAGCACCGTAGCGGTCATAAGCCCGCCACCGAGGTCCGGCTCCGCCACTATCAGCGCAAATGCGCCCCCCAGGATAAGCACCGCCGGCAGAAATCCGTTCAAGAACTCCCTTATCCGCTGCTGCTTTCTCGTCAGCCGGTCGGCCATGTAGATGATCAGGGCGATACGCACGAACTCCGACGGCTGAACCGATAGCACCCGTAGATCAAGCCACCTCCGAGCCCCGTTATACTCCGCCCCGATCCCCGGAATCAGCACCGCTATCAGAGCCACAAAGCTCAGCCCCAAAAGCGCCTTGCTGACTTTCTTCAGCCTCCTGTAGTCCAGACTGGAGAACAGAAAGATGAAACACCCCGCTACTGCAACCCAGGCCACCTGCTTCCTGAAGAAGTGGCCCGGCGGAAACCGCGGGTCGGGTACCGAGCTGGCGCTGTAGACCATCACCAGCCCAAGCCCCATCAGAACTCCAACGCAGCAGACAATCACTCGGCTTGCGGCCGGTCTCTCGAATTGAACCATCTGCGGCCTCGCGGCATCACGACTCTTCGGCATCCGAAATACAAACGGCGGCTGCACGCTCAGCCGCCGGTTCCGCTACATAATAGGGGGAGCCCGGCCCGGCCGGTAGTTCGGGGGGAAAGGGAAGCAGGGGGGAGGAAGGGGACTTCGTGCGGGGGGCCCTCCTTCCCTTTGCCTTCGTCGCGTTTGGGTTTCGCGAACGATGGCATGCCGGCCGGGCCGGTTTGGGGATCATTAAATTCTCCTCTTCTTATACTCCTCAACCAATCTTTCTAATCGCATGGCCCGCGAGCCCTTTACCAACACCACGTCCCCGGGCTCCGCCAACTTGATCAACCGGGCCAGCGCTTCTTGCCAGTCTTCATAGCACCACGCGCTAACGCCTCGCTTGCTTGCCGCTTCGCAAACGGCTCTCACTTCCTCTCCCACCCCGATCACCGCGTCCACGCTCAACCCCGCCGCCTTCTCACCCATCTGTTCATGCAGCCGCTGCGACTCCTCTCCCAACTCCAGCATATCCCCCATCACCAGGATCGCCTTTCCCGCTCCTCGCCGCTGGTCAAGCTCCTCCAGCGCTGCAGCGACCGACGCCGGATTCGCGTTATAGGCATCGTTAATCACCCTCACTCCTCCCACCGTCTGCGCTTCCATTCTCATCGGCTGCGGCCGGAAGCCTTCCAACCCGCGCAGCGCCTCCCCGCATTCAATCCCCGCGGCATGGCAAGCCGCCACCGCCGCCAGCGCGTTATAGACGTTCCAGCGCCCCAACATCCTAAGCTCCACCCGCCCCACACCTGTTACCGAGAAAGAAATGCCGTTCTCGGTCGCCTCGATTTCATCACCCCTCACTTGCGCTCCCTGGCTCAACCCGAACCATAGAACCTTCCCGTCGAAGTCAGCGCCCATCTTCCTGCACGACTTGTCGTCGTAATTCAGCACCGCTGTCCCCCCTTTCCCAACTGCCTCCAGCAGCTCCGCCTTCGCCCGGAAGACCGCTTCCTCGTTCCTCAGCCCTTCCAAGTGAGTCTTCGACACGTTCGTCACAACGCCGATCTCCGGCGCGCATATCTCCGAAAGCCGCTCTATTTCCCCGCGCCCGCTCGTTCCCAGTTCGAAAACCGCATACGAATCCCCCTTGCCCAGTTCGAAAACCGTCAGCGGCACCCCCACGAAATTGTTGAAACTCTTCTCCGCGCTTACCGTCTTGCCGTATCCGGCCAGTATGCGGGCGATCATGTCCTTCGTCGTCGTCTTCCCGTTGCTTCCCGTCACCCCTATTGCCTTAAGCGAAGGAAACCGCCGCCGATACCACCCCGCCAGATCCCCCAGAGCTCTCACGCTGTCGTCCACCACCACAAGTCCCTTTTCACCCCTCACATCAAATTTCCTCTCGACCATCGCCGCGGCCGCGCCTCCTTCCAGCGCCTTCTCCGCAAACTCGTGCCCGTCGAAGTTCGGCCCGCGGAGAGCGACGAAAAGCTCCCCGCCCCTTATCCGCCGGCTGTCCGTGGATATGCCACTTACCACCATCTCGGCAGACCCGGCCGTCAGCCTTCCACCTACAGCCTCCACGACCTGGCTCAAACTCATCTCCTCCATGCTCCTACGAACCCGGCTTTCGACTGATTGCCTCTCGCGCAACTTCCCGGTCGTCGAAATGCAGCCTTCGACTTCCGAGAATCTGATAATCCTCGTGTCCCTTTCCTGCTATCACCACCGTGTCGCCCTTCCGCGCGGCCGCAATGGACGCATTTATCGCCGAAGCCCGATCTGGTTCCACGCTGTACTTCCGCTTCGTGCGCATTCCTTTCTCTATCTCCGCTATGATCGCCCGCGTGTCTTCCGAACGCGAGTTGTCCGCCGTCAGCCAGGTCACGTCCGCCCAGCGCTCGGCTACGGAACCCATCACCACCCGCTTGCCCCGATCTCGATCCCCGCCGCACCCGAAAACAACTATGAGCCTTCCCTTGACCATCGGCTTCAGAGAGGAAAGCACCGCCTCCAAAGCCTCAGGCGTATGCGCATAATCCACGAACACGTGGAACCCTTTCGCTCCCTCAATCGGCTCAAGCCGACCCGGCACCCCTTCGAACCTCTCCACCCCTCCCACGACCTCACCCATGCCCAACCCCAAAGCCAGCCCCGTTCTCGCCGCCCCCAGCACGTTCATCACGTTCCACGACCCCACCAACCGCGACTTCACCGGGTGACGCTTGCCCTCCCAGAGTAGCTCGTACTTGCTCCCTCCCAGGTTCGTTTCCCGAACCTCCGCCATCAGCTCGCCGTGGTCCAAACCGTAAAGGCACACTTTCGCCTCGGTACGGCGCTTCAGCTCCTTCGAAGCCCCGTCTTCGGCGTTCAGTACAGCTATAGCGCCCGGCTCGAGCATCTCAAAAAGTCTCGCCTTCGCGTCGCGGTACGATTCAATAGTCCTGTGGTAATCCAGGTGGTCCCGCCCCAGATTGGTAAAGACACCCGCACAGAACCGCACCTCGCTCACCCTTTCCTGCACGAGCGCGTGAGATGAAACCTCCATCACCGCTCCGATCGCTCCCGCTTCCAGCATCTCCCGAAGCTGCGCCTGTATCGAAATAGGATCCGGGGTAGTCGTCTTCGCCCGAACGCTTCTACCAACCAGGTCGTACTCGATCGTCCCCAGAAGCCCGACCCTCTCACCCGCCTCCCGGAAGATTGACCGGATCAGATATGCGACCGTCGTCTTCCCGTTGGTCCCCGTCACCCCGATGACTTTCATCCGCTCTGATGGGCGCCGGTAATGAAGCGCCCCCGCCCGAGCCGCCGCCCTTCGAGTATCTCTTACAACTATCTGAGGCACTTCCACCTCAGGCGTTTCCTTCTCAACAATTACTGCGGCCGCCCCTCTCCCCGCCGCGTCCCTTACGTAGTCATGCCCGTCTTCTTTCTCCCCCCGCACCGCGAAGAAAGCAAAGCCGCCCTGCACCTCTCGCGAATCGAGCGTTAACCCGAGTAGTTGTTCCTCCCCCGCGCTCTTCCAGTTTCCAGCTCGCCTTCCCCGCAGTTCTTCACAAAGCTCTGACAGTCTCATATTCTCCGCCATCGTTATCACCGCATCAGCCGCCAGCATCCACCGTTCCTCCCTGGCAGATCATTTTTGCCCTGCTTGGTTCTAGCCCGAGATATGCCAGCGTACGCTTTATCACGCCCCCGACCACCGGAGCCGCCACCGTCCCGCCATAGTACGCCCCCTTCGGCTCGTCGATTGACACGATCACACAGACTTCCGGCGCGGCCGCCGGTGCGAATCCCGCGAATGAAGCTATGAACCTCTCATGTGAATACGTCCCGTCCTCGTTTATTTTCTGGGCCGTGCCCGTTTTGCCACCCACCGCGAATCCTTCCACCCGCGCCTTACGCCCCGTTCCCTCCTCCACAACACCCACCAGCATAGCCTTGACCGTAGCCGCCACCTCCGGCCTGAGCACCCTTCTCACTGCTTGGCCCTGCCGATACTCCTTCACCACCTCTCCTTCTGAAGAGACCACCATCCTCACCAGGCGCGGTTTCAGCAGAACCCCGCCATTCGCTATCGCGCAGTAACCCCGTACGATTTGCATCGCGCTAGCCGCCACCTCGTGACCGATCGAAGCCGACACGACAGTATGATCCGTCCACTTGCTCAAAGGCCTGAGGATGCCCGCCGTCTCTCCGTCCAGCACTACCCCCGTCTTCTCCCCGAACCCGAACATCTGCAGGTAGTTGTACAGCCGCTCCTTCCCCAGCATAACGCCGAGCTTGGCCGCTCCGATGTTGCTCGAGTAGACGATAACCTCACGGAACGTCAAAGTTCCCATCGGCTTGTGGTCGTGCAGTATCCGCCCCTTGAGATGCCAGCACCCATCCTCGCAGAATATCTCGTCGTCCAGCTCGAGCAGCCCTTCCTGGATCACCCCCGATGCTGCAAAAGGCTTGAAGATACTCCCCGGCTCGTGGCAATCCGTGATCGCCCGATTTTGCATCTCCTCCCGCGAGCAATTCCGGAAGCCACCCGGCTGATACGCCGGGCGATTTGCCAGTGCAAGTATGTCTCCCGTGGAAGGAGACATGACGATCCCCACCGCCGAAGCCGCCTTCCACTTCTCCACCGCAACATCCAGCTCTTCCTCCAGAATCTGCTGAATGGCTGCATCTATTGTCAGCACCAAGTGGTGACCCGCCTCGGGCGGGAGAATCTCCGCCTCCGCTGAAAGAATTCGCCGCCTTTTGCCGTCCACCGGAACTCTGACGAACCCGCTCTCCCCGCTCAGGAACTCCTCGAACGTACGCTCTAAGCCCTCCAGCCCGAACCCATCGTCGCCGACAAAGCCAAGCACGTGCGCCGCCAACTTCCCCTCCGGATAAGTTCTCTCCGGCTCCACCACACAGCCAAACCCCCTCATCCCCAGCGAAAGTGCCGACCCGCTCTCCCCCTCCGGCAGGCGGCGCTTCAACCATACGAAATTCGTGTCTCTTCTAAGAAGTCTCCCCAAAACGTCATCCTCGCTCATCGAAAGCGACGCCGAGATCATCCTCGCCGAACTCAGCTTGTTCCGAACCAGCGGCGGGTCCACGAAAAAAGACCGCCGGTCCAGGGTCACCGCCAAAAGCCGCCCCCTCGAATCGAATATCGCCCCGCGCCTCGCGGCAAGTTCCACCCGCGCCCTCTGCTGCGCCTCGGCCTGCTTGACGTACTCCTGGTGCGCAATTATCTGAACGTGAACTAGCCTCGCCAGAAACGCGGCGAAACAAACCGTCAAAAGCAAACCGAAGAAGTTCACCCTCCTGTCAACACTGTTGCGTTTCAACTCAGCCGAACTCCCTCGGTTTACAGCGTCCGTCGCATCCTGCGCCTAATCGCTCTTCCTTGATTCCTCCTCGGCACTTTCTCGAAGCTCCCATCCTCCCTCATCCAACCCCGGCGGCAGCACGTCCAGCCTCAGACCCGCCACGCGCCTTGCGACCTCCGCCGTCGAGGTCGCTCTGTTCACCTCGTAAAGCAGCTCCCTGTGCCGCGCCGAAAGCTCCCTCCCTCGCGTCTGCAGCCCCGATATCTCGTATCCGGTCACCACCGCCCGCGAACCCAGCCACACCTTCACCATCATCCCACCCAGAATCAGCAAAACCGCAACCGCGAACGCCCTAAGCATTCTCGCCCCCACTCCTAACCGCACGAAGCTTCGCACTTCGCGCCCGCGGATTACTTCTTACCTCCTCCTCTGACGGTCGAACCGGCTTCTTAGTAATTACGCGCCAGCGGCCCGCCTTTTCCTTCCCCTTGAAATCCCTCTTCACAATGCGATCCTCCAGCGAGTGGAACGAGATCGCCGCAAGACTTCCTCCAGGCTCAACGAGCCCATCCGCCTCCTCGAGGCCCCGCGACAGGTTCCCTAGCTCCTCGTTCACGGCAATCCGTAGCGCCTGGAAGGTCCTGGTCGCCGGATGGATCTTCCTCGGCCGCCTCTTGACCGCGCGTGAAACTATCTCGCCCAGCTCTCCCGTACTCCTTATCGGGCCTCGCTTCCTCGCCTCCACTACGGCCCGCGCTATTCGCCGCGCCCAACGTTCCTCCCCGTACTCCTTTATCACCCTCTCCAGGTCTGCTTCGCTCATCCTCTTCAATAGATCCGCTGCAGTAACGCCTACGGACCGATCCATCCTCATATCCAGTGGTCCATCGCTACGAAAACTGAAGCCGCGTCCCGCAGCTTCGAGCTGCATGCTCGAAACCCCCAAGTCAAAGTACATCGCGCCTACCCCTTTTACGCCGACCTCGTCGAGGACCCTCGCCGCCTCGGTGAAATTTGCATGAAACAAGAACACGCATTCGCGCCACCTCTCAAGTCTCTCCCGGGCTACCTTAACCGCCTCCTCGTCGCAGTCAATTCCTATCAATCTCCCGCCCGGAGAGATCCTCCGGAGAACTTCCTCAGCGTGCCCCCCCAGCCCAACCGTGCAATCCAGCACAACGAGGCCGCGCTTGAGCCCGAGAAGCTCCAGCAGCTCTCGAACCATCACAGGCCTGTGTTGAGGCTCCCCCACTCGCTCCCCCTATCGTCCCTCCCGCCGCACCTGTTCCAGAAGCAACACGACCTCATCACTCAACGCTACACCCTTCACCCACGGATGCTTTCGATGCAATCGCTCCAGCCTCTCCCGCAGCGTCTTGAGCTCCCCGCTCAACAACGCCACCTTCTCCTTTCTCTCCGTCGCCCCTATCTCCAACTTGGCGATCGCCTCCCGCACGACCTCCACCGCATCCTTCGCGCACACCACCGAAGAGCTGCTCGCTTCAGAGTTCATCTACCCCTCCGTTCTCTCCGTCATCCTCGTGCGAACGCTGTTAGAAAAACTCCTGGGCTACATCGTCGTATTCTCTCTCGGACTCTCCGCTGATCCCTTTCCATCTCTCCGGGTTCCACAGCTCGATCCGATCGAAGCTTCCAACTATAACCACTTCTCTTTGGATTTCCGCGTAGTTTTTCAGGTGTTCTGGAACAAGAATCCGCCCCTGGCTGTCCAACGGCCTAGTCCGCGCCTGGGAAGAAAAGCCGCGGACGAACTGCCTCACCCTATACCTCAACTCGCGAGGCTCCCCCCGGTACCTGTCCCGAAATTCCGCCTCCACCTGCTCCACAACTCGCTTTAAGTCGGACTGCGTGAAGACGAAAATGCAGCGGTCCACCCCGGATGTGAGAATGAACCCCTTCTTTCGTTCCTCTTCTGGAACCCCATCCCTCAACTCGGCCGGTACTATCACCCTCCCCTTTGAGTCCAGGCTGTGAAAGTATGTCCCTAAGAACATCCGCTACCCCGCAAGCTTTTATCTGTTCTTGTCTGGGAACCTGGTTGACTTTCCCCCCACTTCGCTCCACTTTCCACCACAAAGATTGTAGTCGCCGCCACCTGGTCGTCAAGACCCTACCCTAATTAATTTACGCTGATGCAAGTCCGCCCCACCGCCAGCGCCCAACATATTGGGCCGCATCAAACGTGTGGCCCGCTATGCTGTATGTGAGAACATATTGACTTCAAGAGATTTTTTTGCCGCTGGCACTCAATTTCAAGGTTGCAGGGCGACCCCGCCGAAGCCGGCAGCCGCTCTGCACCACCGATGCCTCATCGATTTGCGGCGCAAAAACAACAACGCAGCCAGCTCGCTCCCCTATCCCCTTTCCCTCCGCGCCATCCGGTTAAGCCCAGCCACGATCGCGCGCACCGCCGCCTGATCTATATTCGTATCAGTCCCCACACCAAAGAGCACTTCCCCGCTATCGAACTCCAGCGGGACGTAGGCCACCGCGCGGGCGTCCGCCCCCTTCCCAACCGCCTGCTCGTGGTAGTCTTGGACCTTGAAGCCTCGCCCCCCCAGCATTCGCATCCCATGCACGAAAGCGGAAACCGGCCCATTCCCGTCCGCCGCCACGACCCTCTCCTCACCATTCACTTTGACCCTGATCTCGCCGTGGATCCGCGTCGGGTCGCTCGCGTCTGGCCGGGGCCAGTATCCCACCAGCTCATACGGGCCTTTGGGATTGACAAACTCCTCCTGGAAAACCTGATACACCTCCTCGCCCGTCACCTCACGCCCCACCGAATCCGAGTAACCCTGCACCGCCTCGCCCACCTCCGGGTGCATCGCCCTCGGAAGCCGCAGTCCGTAGTCCCGCTCCAGCACCCAAGCCACACCGCCCTTCCCCGACTGCGACGTAATGCGGATCAAACGCTCGTACTTCCTCCCCACGTCCGCCGGGTCTATGTGCAGGTAGGGCATCTTCCACCCGACGCCGAACTTCTCAGCAGCCTCCCCCAGTTTGTGCATCCCCTTGTTGATCGCGTCCTGATGCGATCCGGAAAAAGCAGTAAACACATATTCCCCCGCGTAAGGCTGCCGTTCGTAGACAGGCATGCCGCTCAGCCCCTCTACCACTCGCACAACCCTGGGAAGATCGGAGAAGTCCAGCCCCGTATCTATGCCACGAGCGCGGAGATTGCTCGCAACCGTAACCAGATCAACGTTGCCTGTGCGCTCACCGTGTCCGAACAGCGTCCCTTCAACCCGATCAGCCCCTGCCAGCAGCGCCAGCTCCGTCGCCGCCACCGCCATCCCCTGATCGTTGTGCGCGTGAACTGAGACGAGGATCCTATCGCGCTCCTTCCAGTTGCGGCAGAACCACTCGATCATATCCGCGTACTGATTCGGCGGCCGCCTTTCCACCGTGTGCGGTAGGTTGAAGATCACCGGCTTCTCCGGCGTCCCCCTCCCCCACGCCTCGAAGACCGCCTCACAGATCTCCATCGCAAAAGGAAGCTCCGTATCCGTAAACTCCTCAGGCGAAAACTCAAGCCGGATGTCGCTCTCCGGCATACCATCGGCAAGCTCTCTAACCTGCCTCACCGACCTTACTGCCGTTTCAATCGCCTCCTGCCGACTCATTCCCAGCACTTGCTGCATGTGCAGCTCCGACGTCGGCAGGTAAAGATGTGCTATCGCCTGCTTTGCCCCCTTCAGCGATTCTATCGTTCGCTCCACCAGATGCGCCCGGCACTGGATGAGGCCCATTATGAAAACGCCCCCAGGAACGAGTTCCTCCTCGATCAGCCGGCGCGTGAAATCGAACTCGTCCCGGCTGCCGGATGGAAAAGCGACCTCGATATGCTTAAACCCGATGTCACAAAGCAGCCGGAAATACTCCAGCTTCCCCTCCGGGTCGAGCGGATTGGGCAGCGCCTGATTTCCGTCGCGAAGATCCACGGAACACCAGATCGGGCTCCTCTCGATAGTCCTCGAAGGCCACTGCCGGTCAGGCAGATAGATCGCCTCCGGCGCAGCATATTTCCGCACTTCAGTCTCGCTTGGCATCGCTAACTCCTTCTGTCGGTTTGGCGTTTCATGCGGCCCTCTGATGGCGCATAAAGCGCCTCCGGGCGAATCATCAAGCCAATAAAAAACCCGCACCCGGTCGCCCGGGGGCGGGTTGATAAACACATCTAACCGCAACTCTAGCCGGACGACTCCCACCCTTTGCCTTGCAACAACAAGGCCAGGCTTTCAAGTCGAAGGCTATTCAGAGTCGCGGAGTTCACTCTCAACTTTTCCTCTCGCTTAGTCCCAATCCTCTTCCCCAAATAATCCTACCCCATTTCTCCCCCGAAGTCAACCACCCTCACTTCAATTCAACCGACCAGTACGCCTCGTCCAGAAACTGCTTCCACGAGCCATACTTCCCCGGATTCAACTGCAGCCGCAGAATCGGACTCCTCCGGGGCGCATTGGGCTTTCTCTTGAGCTTCAGTCCGGACTCCGACGGAAGCCGTCCGCCCTTCTTCGCGTTGCATTCCGTGCACGCGCACACGACATTCTCCCACATCGTAAGCCCCCCCCGCGAACGCGGCACCACGTGATCTATACTTAACTCGCTCGTCGGGAACTTGCTCCCGCAGTACTGGCACCTATTACCATCCCTCGCGTATATATTCCGCCTGTTGAACTTCACCGACCTCGACGGAAACTTGTCGTAAAAAAGCAGCCTAATCACCCGCGGCACTCGAATCTCGAAGGACACCGTCCGGACGTATTCCCCGTCCTCCTCGAAAAGCTCACGGTACTTCGAAACCTCCTTCCACGTCTCGAAATTGTACCGCTCGAACTGCCCGTCGCTTACCGAAACCACCTCGGCGGCCTGCTTATAAAGGAGGCAAAGCGCCCGCCGCGCATTCGTGATATGCACCGCAGCGAAAAACTTGTTCAGAACGAGAACGCTCGTGTTCAGCGCGCTCACCTGCGCCATCCCAGCCTCCGTCTCACCTTCGCATCACGACGCAATTATATTCAGAATCCTCCCCGGTATATATATCCTGCGCCTTATTTTCTTACCCTCTACCCGCCTCGCCACCTTCGGCAGCCTCAGCGCCCCCTCCACTGTCTCCTCTTCCGACGCTCTAGCCGGAATCTCGAAAGTATCCGCCATCTTTCCGTTGACCTGAACCGCAATCGTCACAACGTTCTCAGCCGCCAGCCGCTCATCCCACTTCGGCCACTCCTGCTCGTGGATGGACCCCTTGCCCCCTACCTCTCCCCAGAGTTCCTCAGCAATGTGCGGTGCCATCGGCGCAAGCAGCGCCAGAAGCACCTTCACGGCATCCACGAACTCTTCATTCCTCCCGCACTCCATCTTAAAAGCTGTAAGCTCGTTGGTCAACTCCATTATCGCGCTTATCGCCGTGTTGAAATGGAACCGTTCTATGTCCCTTGTCACCTTCTTGATCGTCCTGTGCACCTTACCCAACAGCTCCTCCGCCACCTCCTTGGCCACCGGCTGCGGCCCGCGACCCTCCTCGAAAAGCACCGACCAGAGCCTGCCGAGGTACCTCCGGCAACCCACTAGTCCTCGATCGTTCCATTCGACGTCGGCCTCCGCCGGTCCCATGAAAAGTATGTAAAGCCTTCCCGAATCGGCCCCGTGCGTCGTCACCACATCATCCACCGTTACCACGTTCCCTCTCGACTTCGACATCGCCCCTCCGTTCTTGCACACCATCCCCTGCGTGAAGAGCCTCCTGAACGGCTCTCTCACGTCAGTGAGCCCGATGTCCGCCAGGAACTTGGTAACGAAACGCGCATACAGAAGGTGCATGATCGCGTGCTCGATCCCCCCGATGTACTGATCCACCGACATCCACTGGTCCGCTATTTCCTTCCGGAACGGAGCCGTGTCGCAGTGCGGGTCTGTATACCGAAAGAAGTACCACGACGAATCAACGAAAGTGGACATCGTATCCGTCTCGCGCCTCGCCTCCTCCCCGCACTTCGGGCACGTCGTCCTCACGAACTCCTCCGCCGCCTCCAACGGCGACTTCCCTTTCGGACTGTAGTCGCTTACCTCCGGCAGTCGAACCGGAAGTGCATCTTCCGGAACCGGCACCGGCCCGCACCTCTTGCAATGGACAATCGGAATAGGCACCCCCCAGTACCTCTGCCTTGAGATGAGCCAATCCCTTAGCCGGTAATGAACCGCGCGCCGGCCTACCTCCTTCTCCTCCATGTAATTTGTAATCTCTTCCACCGCTTCGCGCGATGGAAGCCCGTTGAACTCCGCCGAATTCACCATCGTTCCCTCGTCAACGTAGGCCTCTTCCAGCGGTTTGCCGTCCCACCCCTCCGGCGCAATGACCACCGTAATCGACAGGTCGTATCTCTTCGCGAACTCGAAGTCCCGCGTGTCGTGTGCCGGCACGCACATTATCGCGCCCGTCCCGTAGCTCATCAGCACGTAGTCCGCCACGTATATCGGCACTTCCAGTCCGCTCATCGGATTTATCGCATAGCTCCCAAGCGCCACCCCCGTCTTCTCCGACTTCGCCGAGACCCGGTCAACCTCCCTCATCGCCTTGGCCTCTCGAACATACTCCCTCACCTCCGCCTTCCTCTCCGGTGAAGCCAGCTCTTCAACCAGCGGATGTTCCGGCGCCAGCACCACAAACGTCACCCCGAACACCGTATCAATCCTGCTCGTGAAAACCCTGATGCTCTTATCGCTCCCCTTCACCGGCATCTCGAACTCGACACCCTCGCTCTTCCCGATCCAGTTTCGCTGCATGATCTTCACCCGCTCAGGCCATTCCTCCAGCGTGTAGAGATCGGAGAGCAGCTCTTCCGAGTACGCAGTCGTCGAGAGGAACCACTGCACAAGCTCGCGTTTCGTGACCTCCGAATCGCACCTCCAGCACCGCCCGTCATGCACATTCTCATTTGCCAGAACCGTCTGGCAGCTAGGGCACCAGTTCGCCTCCGCCTTCGCCTGATACGCCAGCCCCTTCTCGAACATCTTCGTGAAGATCCACTGGGTCCACTTGTAGTACTCAGGCGCGCAGGTGGATACCTCCCTGTCCCAGTCGTAGCAGATGCCCACCTTCCGGATATGCTCCTTCATCTGCGCGATGTTATCTTCCGTCCATTCGCGCACGTGTGCCCCAGCCTTGATTGCCGCCATCTCCGCAGGAAGCCCAAAAGCATCCCACCCCATCGGATTCAGTACGTTGTACCCGCGCATCTTCCAGTAACGCGCTACCACGTCCCCTATCGCGTAGTTTTTCATCGTCCCCATGTGGATGTAGCCGGTCGTGTAGGGGAACATCACCAGCGAATAGAACTTCGGCTTGGGAGAATCGTCCTCAGCTCTGTAAAGCCCCCCCTCCTCCCACCGTTTCTGCCACTTCGGCTCGATTTCCTGCGGCTTATACTCTCGCATTCCTGCTTCGCTCCGTTCGCCTTAGTCCATCGCACTGACTACGAAATCGCCCACCTCTGAAGTCGAATAGCCCATCTTTCCCGCCGACAGATTCCGCACCTTGCTCGCCACGACCTTCTTCACCGCCTCCTCCACGTCACTCGCAGCCTCTTCCTCTCCCAGTATCTCCAGCATCATCCCTCCCGCGCAGATCGTCGCCAGCGGGTTCGCCAGGCCCTTGCCCGTGTACTTCGGCGCCGAACCGTGAATCGGCTCGAACATGGATACCCCCTCCGGATTTATATTCCCGCCCGCCGCTACCCCCAGCCCTCCTTGAATCTCGGCGCCCAGGTCCGTGATTATGTCCCCGAACATGTTGCACGTAACTATCACGTCGAAGTACTCCGGATTCTTCACCATCCACATGCACGTCGCGTCCACGTGCGCGTAATCCGGCTTTATCTCCGGGTACTCCCTGGCCACCTCATTGAAAGTCCTGTCCCACAGATCGTGCGCGTAGGTAAGCACGTTCGTCTTCGCGACGAGCGTCAGCATTTTCTTCCGGTTTCGCTTCTTTGCGTACTCGAACGCGTACCGCACGCACCGCTCCACCCCTTTGCGAGTATTCAGCATCTCCTGCACCGCCACCTCGTCCGGCGTCCCTTTCTTCATGAACCCGCCGATGCCTAGATAGAGCCCCTCCGTGTTCTCGCGCACGACCACAAAATCTATGTCATCCGGCCCCTTGTCCTTGAGCGGACATTCCACACCCGGATATAGCTTCACCGGCCGCAGGTTTATGTACTGGTCGAACTCGAATCGCAGCCGCAGCAGCAGCCCCTTCTCCAGGATCCCCGGCTTCACGTCAGGATGTCCCACCGCCCCGAGGTATATCGCATCCATGCCCCTGAGCTCTTTCATGACCGAGCCAGGAATCACCTCCCCCGTCTTTAGATACCTGTCGCCGCCGATGTCGTACTCGACGAACTGGAGAGCGAGCCTCCGCCTCTCCGCGACGGCGCGCAGCACCTTGACCCCTTCTGCCATAACCTCCGGCCCGATTCCGTCTCCCGGGATGACGGCTATCCTGTAAGCCATTTTCTCTTCCCTCCAAACCTATTCTGGCAACTGCAGCTTGAAAAACTGCATTTTACTTCGCACATGCCCCTTCGTCAACGGACTCGATTGATGTCCCGCCCCTTCCCAACCATAGACCCGCGCAAGACAGCGGCGGTTCGCCGCCCCCGCCCTTGAACTTCTCCCGCGCTTCAACTACAATTCGCCCCTGCATTCTTGCCGCAAAGGAAGCAAAACTTGAAGGTTCTCCACCTAAGTGAGCAGCGGCAGCTCAGAGGCGGCGAAAGGCAGATACTTCTCCTGGCCAAGGGGCTCCTTCGCGCCGACATTCCCATCGGAATCTGCGCCAGGCCCCGCTCGCCCCTCTCCGGGCGCGCCGCATCAGCCCGCATTCCCCTGGTCGAGCTCCCCCTGCGCGGCGAACTCGACATCATCTCCGCCGTCAAACTCACCCGGTTCGCCCGCCGCTACGACTACGACATTCTTCACGCACACACCTCCCACACCCATTCAATTGCAGCTTTGGCCAAGGAGCTTTCCCGCCGCCGCCTCAAGCTCGTCGTATCCCGCACCGTCTCCCGCCCGGTTCCGCGGAACCCTCTCGCCCTCGTGAAGTACCGCCGCGCCGCCGACCACTACATCGCCTTCTCCCGCTCGGTCAGGCAGAAGCTCCTGGATGCCGGAGTCGAAGAGTCGAAGATCACCGTCATCCCCCCTCGCATAGACGTCGAGCGCCTCCACGCCATGCCTCCAGCGGACATTCACGAGCAACTCCAGATCCCCCCAGGGGCCAGAATAGTCGGAACCGTCGGATACGTAACCGCTCAGAAAGCCCACGAGGTCCTGCTCGAGGCCTTCGCCGAACTCGCCAGCCGCTTCCCGCACCTCTATCTCGTCATCATCGGCGGAGGAGACCTGGAAGGAATGCGGCAGCTTGCAGCCCGCCTGCAAGTATCCGACCGCCTCAGGCTACCCGGAGACCTCGAGAACGCCCCCGCCGTCGCCGGGCGCTTCGACGTCTACGCCTCCTCCAGCATATTCGAAGGCATGCCCATCGCCGTCATGGAAGCAATGTATTTTGAAAGACCCATCGTCGCCACCGCCTGCGAAGGTATGGAGGAGGAGATCGAACACGGGAAAAGCGGGATCCTCGTCCCCATGCGAGACGCCTCGGCCCTGGCTCGAGAGGTCGCTCGCGTCCTCTCCGACCCTCACCTTGCCCGCTCCCTCGGCGCCGAAGCCCGAAAGCGCGCCGAGCGCTGCTTCACTCCGCAGGAAATGATCGAGAAAACCATTGAGGTCTACCGCCGCGTCCTCGCCTCATGATCCCCTGCCTCTACTTCCCCTTTGATCTTCGCTTGAGCTCCACCACTTCCCGGTATACCTCCAGCGTCTCATCCAGGTTCCGCTCGAGCGGCAACTCCTCCGC
Organism: uncultured Planctomycetota bacterium; assembly: GCA_964622675.1. GTDB lineage: Bacteria > Planctomycetota > DG-23 > CAZBND01 > CAZBND01 > CAZUUK01. The sequence goes on from CAZUUK010000021.1 coordinate 44,319, forward strand.
CTTCCTTCTCCCCCGAGCCCCCATCGCGTTCCTCGTCTCTTCCGGCGCGCACTTCAGAATGAGAGATGCAAGCCTCCTAGTGTCCCGCGCATCGTCCATAACAAAACCTTCAACGCCCTCCTCGATCACCTCGCTTGCGCCGTTAGTCCGCGTCGTTATCACCGGCAGCCCCGACGCCATCGCCTCCAGCACGGTGTTCGCGAAAGGATCGTACCGCGTCGGAAGCACGTAGAGGTCGGCCGCCGCGTAGAGCCGCTCCGGCTCATTCGTCACCCCCAGGAAATTCACATATTCCCCCAGCCCTAGCTCTCTTGCCCGCGCCGCGTAACCCGCCGCCTTCCGATCCCAGCCTGCAACCAAAAGCCTCGCCCTCGGCTCCTCCCGGAACACCGCCGCGCACGCTTCCAGCAGCGTCGCCAGTCCCTTCCTCCTGTATCCCGACCCAAGAAACAGCACGGCGAAATCTCCCTCGCCAACTCCGGCCGACCGCCTGATTTCAGCCCGCTCCGCCTCGAACTTCCGCCGGTCGAACCTCCTTAGATCAACCCCGTTGTAAATAACTCTGATCGCCTCGCGCGGAACATCCAACTCTCGCTTGATCTCATCCCTCACCATCCTCGAGTTGACTACCACCCTCACGTAATTCCCCTGCCTCAGCCTTTTCCGTTCGAGCGCCATCAACGTCCACTGGTGCGGCGAAATCCGCGCTGCTATCCTCCTCACCAGCGGAGTCTCCGCGAAAAGCAGCACTTTCTTCCTGAACTCCCTGTGGCAGCCGCCGCCCAGCCGCAGCACATCCTGCCTCACAATATCGCCGAACCCGTTAACGATGTCGAACTCCTCCCTCCCCGCCATCGCCTGCGCCCGCGCCGCAAAGCTCAACGTCTTCAAAGCCCCACCCAGATTGACCCGGGAAACCCGATGGAGTCTCACTCCACTCGGCGGCTGCTCCCTCACACTCGCGCAAAAGAGGTGAACCTCGTGCCCTTTCGCAACTAACCCCTCCGCCAGATCCGCGACGTATCTTTCCGTTCCCCCTCCCCGCGAGTAGGTCGTATGCACCAGCGCTATTTTCAGACTCTCGCCCATAGCGTCCCTCATCGTCTCTCCCACCTATGATCTCCTCCTGACCTTCTCATAAACATTCGCAAGCCACGGCCGCGAGTATACGAAGAAAGTCTTCCTGAACCATCGCGCCCGATGCCCTCCGGCGTCAATCCGCTTCGCCGCAAGCAGGTCGTTTCCTGAAACATTGCTCCCTCTCTTCGTCGTGAAAAGCGCCTGGTAGCCGCACTTTCCTGCAAGCTCCACAGCGCGGCGGCTGTACCGCCCCTTCGGCCACGCCAGCCCGAGGCATTTTTTATTCAGCCGCCTCTCTATCTCTCCCTTTGCCGCCCTCATCTCTTTCAGAAAGAACTCTTCCTTGTTCTCGGCCTCACCGCACCTTCCAAAATCAATGTGCGTCTGCCCGTGTGACTGAACGTCGAACGCACCCGAGGCCTCCATCTCAATCACCTCCGCCCAATTGAGAAGCGCCGTTCGCTCACCCGCCTTCGAGCCGCCCGCAAGCTGCCGCGCGCCCTCACTATGCGGCGGCACTTCCACAACTTCCCTCCCCTCGCCGGCCACTCCCCTCTTCTCTTCGGAATCAACCACCGACCCCGTCGTCAGAAAAAGCACCGCCTTCTGCCCGTACTTCCTGAGCAGCGGATAAGCGTACACCCAGTTATCCACGTACCCGTCGTCGAATGTAAGGAGCACTCCCCGCGGCTTCACTTGCTTGCCCAGGGCCTCCGCGAATTCGTCCAGCGAAAACGTCCTGGTCCCCGAAGAGCCGAGCCATTCAAGCAGCCCCTCGAAATCCCTCGGCAGCACGGTAAGCGGCGACTGCCTATCCGGCGCAACGTGATGAAAGGTGAATACCGGTATCCCTTTCACTTACCCCTCCTGCTAACGGCAAGCCTAGAATATAACTCAAACATCCGCTCCTGCATGAGACCCAGAGAGTACTTCTCCACGGCCAGCTTCCTTCCCCTTTCCCCAAGCTTTTCGGCCAGCTCGCGGTCCTCCAGGACTCGCACGATAGCCCGAGCCAGCTCCGCCGGGTCGCGCGCCTCCACCAAAAGCCCCGTCTCCCCGTCGACAACCACCTCCGGGATGCCTCCCACTCGGGTGGCAACCACCGGTTTCTTCATCGCCAACGCCTCAATGGCGAACGTGCCGAGCGCCTCCTTGAACGAAGGCATCACGCACACGCGCGCCAGCGAAATCAGCTCCGGCACATCCTCGATGAGCCCCGGAAACCTGAACCTCTCCTCGCATCCCAGCTCCCTCACACGCTCCATGTTCCTCTCCCGCATGCTCCCTTCACCCGCCAGCACAAACACCGCCTCCGGCACCCTCTCTAGAATCCTCGGCGCAGCCTCCACCAGAACGTGATGCCCCTTCTTGTATCTGAAGACTGAGACCATCAGCACAACTTCGGCCCCAGCCGCCACATCAATCCGTCCCGCCATCGCCTGTGAAGGCGGCCTCGGCGAAAAACTCTCCGTATCTATCCCCGTCGGAATCGCGAACACCTTTGCGGCCGGAACGTTCAGCCGCCGCACCAGGTCTTCCCTCACGTGCTCGCTCACCGTCACGACCGCATCCGGCAGAAGCCCGTAGGCAAAGGCTCGTTTGGGAGGAACCGCCAGATGTCTCGTCCGCACTATGAGAGGGCGCCGGCGCACCAGCCGTGCAGCGACCGAAGCCAGGTACGTATCCACGCTGCTGTGCGTCGCAACCACGTCCGGCCGCCATTTTGCTATCAACTTCCTTAACCGGATCATCGCCGCGACGTCTGCCGCCCCCCGCATTCGCACCGCCGCACACTCGAACCCGGCCTCCGCAGCCTTCGCGAGCAGCTCGCTTCCGGGCTGGCACGCAAAGCGCACTTCGCAGCGGCGCTCCCTGAACCCGATGCTCTCCCGAAGCGTTCTTCGCTCCTGCCCTCCCCAACCCGTTGACCACTCCGTATGCAGCACCCTCAGCGAGCGCGCGCTACGCTCTCTCGCTCCCACCTCGGCACCACCTCCCTCGAAAGGAAATCTATTATCCGACTTGCTCGCCGCTCCCACGAGTACTGCTTCACTCTTTTGAGCGCGTTGGCTCTGAGTCTTTCCGCGAGAGCGTCATCCGTCAACACCCGCCTGATTGCCGAAGCGAGCGCCCCCGGATCTCCCGCGCTCGAGAGCAGTGCGCATTCCCCATCGTCCACCACCTCCCGCACGGACGGCAGGTCCGAGACCACAACAGGAATCCCCGCCGCCATATACTCAAATAGCTTCAGGGGAGAGCAGCACCTTGTCCAATGCGTTTCCAGAAGAGGGGCCACAGCGACGCGACTCGAACGTAACCAGTTCATCGCCTCTTTATGCGGCAGGTGCCCAACCATCGTAACGCGCCCACCAGTACCATGCTCCTGGACAAGTGCGCGAACCCGCTTCGTTTCCTCCGCCCCCGGCACGCCGCCAACAAGTATCACTCTCGCCTCCGGGACCTGTTTGAGCGCCTCAAGCAGAACCTCGACGCCCTCCACCCTCCAGAAATTCCCCACGTAACAAACAACTGGCTCGCCCGTAAGATCCGTCGCAGGGTGCAGCTTTTCAGGGTCAACTCCGTCGTGCGCAACGCACACAGGACTTTCCACATTGTACCTCGCCAGTAGCTGCTCTCTCAGCGCTCCGCTTATAGCAACCAGGCCGTCGGCCCCCTCCATGACCCTTCGCTGAACACGCGCCTCTTTCCCCTCTTCCCTTTCCGTCGTCCCATGCACCTCGTAAACCAACGGGACCCCCAGGAGCCGCCGCACCCTCAAAAGAAAGCTCGCCAATTCCACGTGCCGCACGTAGACGCCTTCAATGCGCCCCTGCCTCGATAGCCGAAACAGCTTGTGAAGAATCGAGGCATACGCCACACCGTTCCACGAGAATCGAATTCTTGCTTCCGGCGGCGGCCTCAGCATACTCACTCGCAAAGGACAAAGCCGATCGCGAATCTGAAGCCCATACCGGGCGAACACCTCTTCCAACGACTTGCCCCGCCGAATCCCATACAGGAAGCTCACCTCCGCCCCTGCCCTGGCAAGCCAGCACACCGT
>CAZUUK010000022.1:0-47170 GCA_964622675.1 uncultured Planctomycetota bacterium
ATGAACACGCCTGAGGACTCAAAGGTGTTCACACTGGATATCGGTGACCTCGCTTTGCGCCGCCCTAATCTTCCTATGACCGGACGCGACCTATCAAACGTGCCTAAGGAACGGCTGGGCGAAGCTTTTCGAGGTACGCCGTACGAGTCGAGGATCGTTCAGCTCATCTCCGATTCGGCAGCCTTCGACCCGAGGCCTTACGGCAAGAATGTCGATCTGGTCTTCATTGACGGGTCGCACAGCTATGAGTACGTGAGGAACGACACGCAGCACGCATTCGAAATGCTTCGCGCCGGGGGCGCGGTCCTCTGGCACGATTACAGCCCGCTTCACCCTGGAGTCGTGCGCTACCTTCGCGAGCTTGCCCGCGAGCGCCCCCTCTACCGAATCGCCGGCACCGAACTGGTGATCCACTCGTCGAGGCTGGACGCGCGGCACGGCGACCGCACGTGAAGCATCTCAAGAGAACACGCCGGATGGTCATGAGGCATTCAAGCAGCGACCCGTTCGGCCAGCCAATACGTCACACGCCGAAGCAACTCACCAGCAGGTTCCTCAGCCTGTACTCAAGCACCTTATAGGAATAATACCGAAGGCCGAGCCTGTAATTCTCTTCGACCATATCCCGGCAGGTTTCCGGCTCAAGCAAGACCCGCCGCGCGTGCTCTACCGTATCGTTGGTGATGAACTCGTCGAATTCGATCACCTTGAAACCCTTTGGCTTTATGTCCACGGCGAATACGGAATAGTTGTTGACCACGACGGGCTTCTTGAAGTAAACGGCCTCGAGGAAGGCATTTCCGAATCCCTCGAAGGTGGACGGGTATGTAACCAAATCGGCGTGAGGATAGATATCCTGAATCGAGTAAACCTTGCGGCCGTCCGGCGTCTGCCCGCGCCGTTCGTTGATGATGTCTGAGACGAAAAGAGCGTTGACGCCCATCAGGCGTGCGTACGACTTCACGCGCTGCTCGTATGCGTAGCCTTCGTCGCCGGAAGCGTGAGAAATGACGAACCTCACCTCCATACCGAGGCGGCTTACCAGCTCTATCGCATGTTCTATCCCTTTACGCGCAACGACGCGGGTCGGCTGAAGGACAAGTTTTTCGTAAGGCTCCAGACCCAGCGCGGTGCGGGCGTCGGCGGAGTAGTCCTCCATTTCGGCAGGAGGCTCCTCGAAGTGCATCACGTTGGGAATGATCGTGGCCGAAATGCCCGTCCGCAGGCTGAGCTGATTGTCGGCCGATGAATTTATCACCACGTGCTGGATCGACGGCAAATGAGGCGGGAAAGCCATGTTAAGGTATTCCCAGACGGCGTTCGTGAGGAAGCGCTTGCGCTCCCAGAAGAAATCATGGTGGTGGGCGACGGTCGGCATGGACGTCTCGGATATGAATTCGGTCAGGGCAAGCCCGAGGGGGATGTTGAGAGGGATCGCGAGGGTGTTTTCCGGGACGAGCAAATCAATTTTGAAGCGCTCGACGAATTCGTAAATGCGGTCCTTGAGCACCGCGGTCATCATGTGAATCTTCTCCGTGAGGGCGCGGCTTCGGTTCCTCTGGCCAAAGCATTCCTCGTAGATCTCCCGGATGGCGGGATGGTTGAAATGAGCCTCCTCGACCAGGAAGCTTCTTTCCGGCTCCTGCTCCACTTCGCCCGCCATGTAGTAGCAGCTGTGCCCGATGGCTTCCAGCACCTGAGCCCACTTCATTGTCTCGAGAGTGACACCGTCCGTACCGGCAAGGCGGGTGGAAATGAAGCCGACCCTCTTGCTCTCTCCAGCGGCGCCCGATTTGGCCGCTCTGGTCATGTTTGACACCTCCAACGCTTTTGGCTCGCTCCCCTCAGCGAACTACATGGTTCCCACGTTAAGCAAAAGGGAAGCCCGACGGGCTGAAATAATACTATGCAGCAGCAAACATCGCAATAGGCGGCTACCGCCGAGGCAGGTTGGGAGGTTTGCGCCGGCCAGCGCGGATCAAAAACCCCAGGCCGCCGCGCCGCCGGAGCGTAACACGGCGCACTGACGGGCAAGATCGTGCACAGAAATCCTTGCACCGACACATGACGACCTCACCAGGTCACCGATTCGAGCACATTCCCGGCGAGGTGGAGGTCCCCCGAGTCATCAACGTAAGCAACGGCGTCCCCGGCGCCGTCTTTGACGGCAAAGCTGCCGGCCGGAGGAACGAGAGGAGCTTCCTCCTCGTAGCAGGCTCCGGCCAGAATCGCGGCGCCGGAACTGGCAATGAGCAGAACTGGAGCAGCCGCGACGCGAACTACGAACTCGCTCTGCCCAGTCTGAGGGCTCGGATACGTTCCCTCACTCAGGGAGCCGCGCAAAAGCAAATTCCCCGTGCCGTCTATAGCCGCGACAGTATCGCCGGCGCCGTTCTTCACCTCCAAGCCGCCGAAACCGCCGGAGCTTATCGTCACCGCGTGAGTCCCCGTCGCCTCATCTGCAAAAGCCGCCACCCCGCCAGCCCCCGCCACAGCAGCTTTGGTGCTCGTCCCATTGTCCGCAATGATCCGAACGCCCGGCGGAAGCTCGCATATTACATGGTAGCTGGGCGCCGAGGTCGTAACGGTATAGCTGAGCGGAAGGGAAATAGGCGCGCCGTTCTGGTCCGCGCTGAAGAGAACTATCTGCTCTTCGGATGCGTCGTCAAACTTCACACCCACAGCCTTCCCTCCCCCGTCGGCGACGATGCCTACATCCACCATCTGAGGAGTAGAAGTATCGGTTATCTCGAACGCGACCAGGAATTGATCGGCAGTTGCAGCGTTATGAGGCGAAAGCTCAACGCGCCAGTTGCCCGGCTCTCGCGGCGCACCCGCCGATCCTGACGGCGGATAGTTGGTACCATCCACGTAATACTCGTAGCCCGCACCTCCAACTGCCGTGAGGTCGTTGACAGCGGGAAGAAGCGGCGCAAAGAAAAGCCTGCCGGAATAAGTGACCGTCTGCGCGCCGATGTTCTGACTCCCAGTGCGATCGACCATCACAACCGACGGGTTCGGGTAGACGGTTACGCCCGCGGGCGGGCTGACGGTGTCAACAGCGGGCCTCTGCATGGAATGGAGGAGCCAGCTTTTTTTGAAACTCGCATCGCTCGACGTGACGCGATCGTAAACGACCAGGTAGTCCTTCTGATTCAAATAGAGAAGCTGCCGGCTGCAATCGGTTACCTTGTTCGTATACGCGCCGGTCAATTCTCCCCTGGCGTAGCTGAAGCGCCCGCCCGCGGCGTCAAACTGATACGCCTCCAGGTCCGCCGCGTCGAGATGCTTCGTCTGCAGGTTAGCCAGGTATGCGTCCCAGGTGGCGTGGTTCTGGGCGCCGCGTATCACGCGCTGGCCACCATCGTTCACGTAGCCGGAAGGGAAGGATTCTGAGGGGTTATATACGAGAAGCGAATTGTGCGCGACCGTCCGGCACGCGTAGTTCGAGTGGTGGGAGCTGTACATGCTGTCGTACGTGCCCGCGTCGCAGGTGAGGCCCCCCTTGTGGTAAATCTGGAAGTGGCCCTTGTCGAAGTGCTGATGGTCCGTGAAATGATTGCCCGAGATAAAAGTTATCATCGTGTCGTCTTCCGTCCAGCCGCCCATGAAGACCACCTGCTCGAAGGTGCCTGCGCCCATCCTTGTGGCAAGAGGGAGCTGAGTGTAGGAAGGGGTGGACGGAATGTTCTTATCGTAGAAAAGCATCATGCCCCACTTGTAATAGCGGTGCGTCGCGGCGGAGCCGCAGTAATACATCAAGTCGTCGCAGAAGCTGCGCAGCATCGCGCGGGTGGTCGGGTCGGAGAGACCCAGGGCCAGGGCCTCGATGGCGTACTGAATCTCGTTGTGCGGCAGGCACTTGTACTGGCCTATGTCGCCGATGCGCTCCCAGGTGAAGTCGGGCCGCATGTTGTATACGTAGAAGCGCGCAGTCTTGTTGAGAAAGTTGCCGTAGCCGGAGGCCACTATGTCGAAATAGTCGCGGTTGCTCGCCGTCCGATAAGCGTGACACGCGAGTATTATGTGGCGAAAGACCTCGAGGTAATTGTAGTGATTGCCCTCGGTCCACGTTCCCCCTTTCGCCTGAAAAGTTTCCAGCGCCCTCCCCTGCCCCTCGAGCCACGTGTTGGCCACCGAGAGGTAGCCGTTTGCAACGGAGTCATAGCCGGACTCGCCCTTCAAGATAAGGCCCGACTCGGCAATGGAGCGAATCGCCATGTAAGTGTAGTTATGATTTATGTCCGGCCCACCGGTGTTGAGAAAGTTAACCGCGCCGTCCGTCCATTTCTTTATGTTCGACATGATCGTCGAGCGGTCCGCGCTGGAAAGACCGCCGTAGATCCAGTCGAAGGCAAGCGCCATGTTTCCCGGCTGCCTCAACCTGGTCACCGTCCCACCGGATACGCTTGACTGCGCGACGAGCCAGTCCCTGACGGTCTGGAGGTCCGATGCGTTTTGGTACATGAGGTACTTCGCCGCGATGGTCAGGATCCCCTCCCAGTCTGTCCCGCCGCCGGTCAGGTTGCTCCACGCCGAGTAGGCGGGGTCGGAAGCCCTGGCGCGGAACTGGGATACCGTCAGCCCCGTCCCGACCGTGGCCGAATCATTCCGGACGAAAGCCCGCGGGTGCAAGGTGGAGATCTGCGAAGGGACAGCACCGTAAGAAAGAGCAGCAGCGACGACAAGACCCATAGCCACAAACAGACAGTTCTTGCAGATGCACCTCATGCGGATTACCTTTGTTAGCGTCCCCCTGGCCGAAACAGCCTCCATTAGATTGAAGCACTAGCCGCACGCCAGTGCAAGCACTTGCTCCAATAACCCATCACGGGTTTGCCGCTCCTGAGGCAAATTGAGGCCGTAAACCCGCCCTGTTTCGCGTAGCCTTGACAAGCAGATGGGCGTGTCATAAAAGCACATGAGTGAATAATGATTGCTCCCCGTTTTGCCGATAATATCTGGTGGAGCGAGGCGCTCCGCGTTTCTGGATTACGGTCGCTGTCCGGCCATTTGAATGGAGGAGAGATGAATATGATTACGAGCAAGAATATCAGGTTGGGCGTGGCCCTTGCAGCGCTCCTGGTTTTGCTATGCGCGGCGGGATGCACCGTGGGGGTTTCGTCTCGTTATCCGCCCCGCGCACGCCGTCCAGGACCTCCGCCCCACGCCAAGGCTCACGGATACCGGGCCAAGCACTGTTACAGGTACTATCCCAGCACCTTCGTCTACTTCGATGTGCACCAGGGGGTGTACTTCTACCTGAACGATGGAGCCTGGAAGACGGGTGCTTGCCTCCCGGCCTCCATAACAATATGCACCACCGAGGCCGTCACGATTGAGTTGGACACCGACAAGCCATATACGCACTTCGACGAGCACAAGAACAAGTATCCCCCCGGTCAGGCGAAGAAGAGCGCCGGGCAAACCAAGGCTGCAAAACCTGGAAAAGGCCACTGGAAATAGAGGCTGCGGTCTTGAATACCCGCGCCCGCCGCTCTGGAATAACGTAGCCCCGAGGCCGGCCCACGGGCTCCCTCATCCTCTTGGTACCTCTGACTCTAGGGTGCCGGTTCGTGGATTTCGCCTGGCCGGAAACCCAGGCTGCGTTTCCTTTTCTCGCCCCTCGCAGGATTTCGCCTGTCGCCCGGCACAATAATCCCCACTGATCTTGCTCAGCTAATATCTCACCGGCCAAGCTTGACCGAACGGGGTCAAGGGGTTAGGCTCCATTCCCTTCATCACCCGAGGCAGGTCAGCAACCATGGCCGAGCTGAGCATGACAATGCGGCACGGGAAGAGGCGGATAGCGACCTTCTTCTTTCTCAACTACGCCGCCTTCGGCACGTTTGTCCCGTACCTCACGGTGTTTCTCAAGAGAAAGGGAATGACCGACGTACAGATCGGCGCCCTATCCGCTGTCCACCCCATCCTGACGCTTATCTCCCCGCCGCTTCTCGGTTTCACCTGCGACGCTCTTGGGGAGCGGAGGCGGCCTCTCGCCCTCACACTGATGCTCTCGGCATTGATATTCCCTACCCTTCTTCTCGTTGACGGCTTCTGGGCGAGCATGGCGGTCCTGGTAGCCTTCAACTTTTTCTTCAGACCGAGCGTATCGCTGGGCGACGCCGCGGCAATGGAGTACGTGGAGAGCAGCGACGGAGATTACGGAAAGCTCCGCATGTGGGGAGCGGCGGGTTTCGTATTCTCCATCGGCGCCCTGAATTTCCTTTTGAGGAAAGAAGCGGGGGAAGACGTGCCCGCAGAGCATCTGATGCTGATGTTCCTGGCGTATAGCGTATTCGCCCTCATCGGCGCTGCCGCGGCGCTGAAGCTGCCCGTAGCACGCGCTCCCAGCTTTAACAGGAACCTTTTTCGCTGGCGCGCACTCAGGCGCTTAATGTCCCGCAACCTCGCGGTTCTGCTCCTCTGCAGCTTCGTCCATTCGGCGGTCATGTGGGGCTATTACACCTTCTTTCCCGTTCACCTCGACCATCTCGGCGTCACGGATAACGTGAAAGGGGTTTTCTGGGTCATCGCTGTGATTCCCGAGGTCATCTTCTTTTACTATTCCGGGCGCATGAGCAGCAGGCTGGGAAAGAAGTGGCTGTTTGTGGGCGGAGTGACGGCCTCGGCAGTAAGGCTCTCTCTGGTAGCCTCGACCGGCATTACGGGCACCGCGTGGCTGGCCGCGCTGGCGCAGTTGCTTCACATGCTCAGCTTCGGCGCCTCTTACCTAGCCATTGTGACACTCGTCGATTCGGAGGTGCCGCAAGAGCTGAGAACGACCGGACAGAGCCTAGCCTTCGGTGTGGGAAACGGGCTCGGCGGCGCGGTCGGCACTCTGCTGTCGGGAAAGGTGGTAAGCATCTGGGGGATTCCTTGGCTTTTTGCCGGCGGCGCCGCCATAACGATTCTAGTGGCTTTTACTGCCTCTGCTTTCCTCCGCGAAAGATGCGACATAGGCAGATAGCGTTCTCATCGTCTAACCGCCTCGCAAGCCCCGCGCCCGCCTGACCCTGAATGTGATAGAATGCGGCTACGTAAAAAAGTACAATGTAATTGTGTTTGAAGAGGCAACATAGGAGCACACAGATGAGCGGAGCAGCTCGAAAAATCATTGCGCTCGCCGTCCTCGCCGGTGCTATCTACGTGATCTTCTTCAGCGGCTTCGTCTTTACCACGGCGAAGCGAGGCGCCAAGACGACCATAGAGTTCTACGGATGGGGCAAGTATGACAGGAGGCGCAATCTCGAGGAAGCCGCGAAGGCCTTCGAGGAAAAACATCCGGAAATACGCGTGAAGTTCGTCCCCGTAGTCGGCGACTATATCGGGAAGGTCCAGGTGGGGGTTGCAGGGGGCAAGACGGGTGACGTCCTCGAAATACATTACCTTTCCTTCCCAACCCTGGCGTATCGCGGCGTGTTCCTCGACCTCGCCCCGTTCATAGAAGAAGACAATTACGATCTCTCCGACTTCTTCCCCATCGGTCTCGAGGCATACCAGTACAAGGGAAGGCAGTACGGCGTCCCGCTCTGGGGTTCCACCTTCTGCCTCATCTACAACAAGGACCTCTTCGACGAAGAGGGATACCCTTATCCCGACGACACGTGGACCTTCGCTGATCTGAAGAAGGCGGCGGATTTCTTCACAAGGGATCGGGACGGCGACGGGAAACTCGACCAGTTCGGACTCAATCCGTACGAATTCTCGTTCTATATCTGGTCGAATGGGGGCGACTACATCAGCGCCGATGGCACCAAGTGCCTCATGGACACGCCAGTGGCCTTTGAGAGCATGGAGTACTACAAATCGGTCATCCCGCCCGGATATTGGATAAATCAACTGGGCAACGAGTTCGAGCTGGGCAACGTTGCCATGACGGTGCAGGGCCCCTGGGTGCTGCTGGCGCGCGAGGGGAAGACGTGGCCCTTCACTGTCGGCCTGTCTCTTTTCCCCGAAGGCAAGGCAGGTCGCAAGACCCGCTACTCCGGGATAGGCGCCTGCGTTTGGGAAGGGACCAAGCACCCGCGTGAATCCTGGGAGTTCGTCAAGTTCCTCGCAAGCAGGGAGGGCCTCACCAAGGCCATGTACGGCGAGGACATACCCGCCAGGCGCTCGATTGCCAACTCTGATTTCTTCATCAAGCCCGGCACGCAATATGACGAGGGGCTCTTCATCCGCGCACTGGAAACACAGGCCAGGATACCGGTTCGTCTGCCCGAACTCACCCAGGTCTGGAACGCCATGGAAGCGGGTGTCAGGTACGACATCCTCGAGAAGGGCCGGAACGTGAAGGAGACCTTAATAGAGGTTACGGGCCGCGTGAATGAGATCCTTGCCGCCGCCGCTGAAAAGAAATGGGCCGAGTAGCCTCGCGCCGCCGCTAACGGTCTCTACCCCTTAATCGCCCCCAGCCTTATACCGGCCCGGAAATACCTCTGCGCAGCCATGAAGACGATGACTGTCGGCACCAGCGCTATCAAGGCACCCGCCATGAGGAGGTTGTACTCGACCGTGTAGGCGGTCTGGAAGCTCCGCAGCATGACGGGTATCGGAAAGAGGGCCTCGGTGTTCAGGATGATGAGCGGCCACATGAAAGCGCGCCACGCTCCCATAAACGTGAACACGGCCAGCGTCGCCAGCGCCGGCTTGGAAAGCGGGATTATCACGTGCCGATATATGCCCATCGCCGAACAGCCGTCTATCCGGGCCGCATCCTCCAGGTCCTTTGGAATCCCCATGAAAAACTGCCTCAGCATGAACGTCCCATATGCGCTGAACATCGCCGGGACAATCACCGCGAAGTACGAATCGATCCCCACAGCCTTCCCCACCGCGTACCTGCCGAACAGGAAAAGGTCGCGCGAGAATACCTGAGCTTCGGGGCTGAAGACCGTGTTCAATAAATCGGGCAGCAACTTTATCACTATGTACGTGGGAATCAGCGTAACAGCACCGGGGATCATCATCGTCGCCAGGTAGCCGAGGAAAAGCTTATCACGACCGGGGAATTCCAGCCTCGCGAACGCATAGGCAGCAAGCGAGCTGGTGAACACTTGCCCCGCCGTTATTACGAGCGCGATGACTATGCTGTTCAGATACGCCCTCCCTATGTTGATGCTCTCTATTGCCCTCTTGAAGTTTCCCCACTGAGGTGCCAGCACTCTCCTCGTCATCACGCCCTCCGAAGGGACCGTTATCACCTTCTCCTTCTCCAGCTCGCCCGGATTCAGCTTCACGAGGCTGTACCTCTCGACGACCTTCACCGGCACCAGCCCGTCGGCGGTTCCCGCCGCAGAGGTCTTTTCGCCCTGGCCGCGGAGCTGCGCCTCGTAAAGGTCCAGCAAGCCGTTCTCGTCAACCCGGGCATCGTCCGAAAGCCGCTCCTTGTCGGAGGGGTTGACCAGCTCCGCCTTTACCCGCCTGCGCAGCAACCTCACCTCCTCCTCTTCCCCGTCAATCACGACGAAATGCTTGGTCGTCGCGGGCAGCCATTCCGGAGGTATGGAATAGATGCTCGCTTCGTTCTTCAGAGCTGTGGAGATCATCCACACCAAAGGCAGCACCATCGTGACGCCTACCACACAGAGGCCGAGGTAGGTAGCGACCATGGCCATCTTCCGCCTGGCGGACCTCCTCTGGTAGAACCTGGGGCCTTTCCCGCCCTGCGCTGCCATCAGTAGATGACCCTCCTCCCGCCGAAGCGCCAGTTAACCAGGGTCAGCACGAGCACGGCCAGGAACATCAGCCACGCCGCCGACGAGGCCAACCCCATCCTGTTCAGCATGAACGCACGCTCGTAGATATAGTAGCTCAGGAACCTGGTTGCACCCCCCGGGCCCGCGCCATCGGCGATTATCATTGCAGCTTCGAACCCGGCTTGGAATCCGCGGATAACGCTCATGATCCCGATGAAGAAGGTGGTGGGCGAGACCATGGGCCAGGTTATCGTCCAGAACACCCTCCACACGCCGGCGCCATCGATCTCCGCCGCCTCATATAGCTCCGGCGGCACGTTGCTCAGCGCCGCCAGGTAAAGGATCATGTTCATCCCGCCCACGCCTATCCAAGTCTGCATCATTATGATCGCAGGCCTTATGAATCTCGAATCATTCAGCCATCTGGGGCCAGAGATGCCTATCTCGGCCAAGAGCGAGTTAAGAAGCCCGTTGTCGTGGAGGAGCCACCGCCAGAGCATTAGCACCGCTATCCCAGCGCAGATCGTCGGCAGGAAGAAAACTGTCCGGAAAAACACCATCCCCCGAAACCTCTGATTCAGCACCATCGCCAGGAAAAGCGAGCCGAGGATATTTATCGGGATTCCGAACATCAGAAAAACCGTGTTCCAGGCTGCGATGGGGAACTGGTGCGCCGGATCGCGGAAAAGGAGTTCGCGGAAGTTGTCAAAGCCCGCGTACCTCGGCGGATGCACCAGATCATACGCCGTAAAGCTGAGCGCCAGCGAGGCTAGCACAGGGAACAACATAAAGACGAGAAATCCGACGAAGTTGGGCGTGAGGAACGCGTAGCCCACAAGCGCCTTTCTTGCCCTTCCCATATTCACTCCGAAAAGGTCATATTTGACACGTGAGCCACGTTTTGCCTGCAGCAATAGGCCCCGAGAGACGATAAATATTATGTTAGGGGAGCCTAGGAGGCCCCCACACTGAAGAGGCAGGGGATTTTCGCCCTGTCTCCCGCTGGTCACAGCGGATTGTCGCGATTATAATCGCGCTGGCTGGACAAAGCAATGGAACTCCAGGGAAGACTCGACAAGATCAAGCTGGCCGACCTGATCCAGATGCTCGCCAACGGCGACCAGGAAGGTACGCTTGTAATAAAGCTCGGCGACGATGAGCGAAAGCTCCACGTCACCGCGGAAGGGCAGGTCGTTGTCCGCACCGGGCCCCCTGAGCACACCTTACTTGGCCGAAGGCTGTACGCGGGCGGGACCATCCTTGAGCAGGAATTCCTGAATGCCCTGCGAAAGCAGTCCCTGAAGGCGCGCCCTCTCGCAGAAATCCTCCGCAGCTACAAGGCGGTGTCCGCCGAAAAAATAGACCACGCGCTCCGTCTTCTGGTCACCGACAAGCTGTGCGAGCTCTTCGATTGGGAAGGAGCGGAGTTCCAGTTCATCGAAGGGAAAGAGGAGCCGGAAGGACCTGCCAGGGAAGTAGTTTTCGAAGCGAGCGCCCTCGTTATGGAAGCTGTGCGACAGCACGACGAGCTGTTGAGGGTTTCCACTTTCGAATGGTCCCCCTCACAGGTTTACGTCGGCTCCGGAACACCCGCCGAGCCCGACGACGAAGCAGCTTCCTGCGTGCTCTCCTCGCTCGATGGAGTGCGAAACGTTGAAGGGGTTGCCGCATACTGCGGAATAAGCCAGGCCGATGCAGTCGGGGCGCTCTGGAGGCTCGCGTCTGACGGAGCGGTGCGTCTTGCATCTGCAGCGGAACTCTTCAAAAGCGCCGAAGAATGCCGCCATAGGAAGCAATATCTCAAGAGCCGTTGGCTCCTCAAAGAGGCAGCCCGGCGAGAGCCGTCAACGAAGATCATCAATAGATTGGCCGATTACTCAGAGCAAGATGGTGCTGACGAGGAGGCCGTTAGCTGGTATGTGGAGCTGGGGCGCAGGCTAATCGAGGACGAAAACCCCGTCGGCGCCGTTGAGGCGCTGCGGAAGGCTGTTGAGATCGACAAGGGTTGCACCGACGCCCACGAGTTGTTGTGCGGGGTCTACCTCAACCAGGATAACTTCCTGGGGGCCGTCAAAGAGGCCGAAGCGATAGAGAAACTATGCGCCGACCCGGCAAAGGCGCTCCTCAGCTACAAGCGCCTAATGGAAAAGAAACCGGCGGATCTTACGGTGCGGCTTTCTGTAGCTCGGCTGCTGGCGGCAACCGGCTGCCTGGAAGAGTCATACGAAGAATGCAAAAAGCTGGAGCGCGTTCTTACCGGGCCGCGGCAACTGGACCTTTTGCCGGTTTACGAGAGAATCGCACGCTCAGGCCGCAGAAACACCGAGATAACCACCCGCATCCGGCGAATCCGCAAGCTTGCATTGATGGCCAGAGCAAGGCGAAAGAAACCCCTTTCTCACAGAGTCCTCTCCGCGGCGCTGGCCGGACTGTTTATCGCCTACGGCCTCTACCAAGGTGGCTCGTACGTCCGATTCCGCCTGGCCAAGCAGAAAGCCGCCCAACTGGCACAAATCCGCAAGTACGGGGAAGCCTCAAACGTCCTGGCGTTCGTCGCCCGGACAGCCAGATTCACCCCCTTTCGCAACGCCGCCAGCGCCGCCGCAGAAGAGTATTTGAAGCTCGCTCAAGACAGCGAGTCCCGAGTTGCCTTCGAGCACGCCTTCGCCTCCGCCCAGGAGCTGGCTGCGGCAGGAAAGTTCAACCAAGCTATAAAGCAGCTTGAAGCATATGTTAACAGGTTCGGAGAACGCGCCTTTCCCGAGGCTCGGAAAAAGATTGATGACCTTAAACAGGCAAAAGCAAACGACCTCTACCTGCTCGCCCAGCAACTTCGCGAGCAGGCGCTCGAGTTTGAAAAAGCCGGCAGGGCCACCAAGGCAATAGAAATATACGAGCGGCTGGCCAGTGACCAAGAACTGAGTTCGATCGCCGGCTACGCCGCCCAGCGCGCCAGCGCCCTCCGGCAGGAGCTTGAGGCAGCCGGAAAAGAAGCGGCCGCCGCCAGACAATTGGAGAGCGCGGGAAAAATCCAGCAAGCACACGCCGCCTTCTCCGCCATCCTCGCAAAATATCCCTCGGCGAGAAACGATATCCCGGTAAGCCTCCCATTCCTTGTCAATTCGGTGCCTCCCGACGCCGAAGTCCGTTTTGACGGAAAGCCGCACGGCAGGACGCCGGTGGTCGTGCGAATCCCCCCTGACGGCTCACAGAGGATCACCATTGCAAAACCCGGCTACTCACCCGTTGAATTGGAAATCCGAAAGCCGAGCGAGTGGCAAATGCTTGCTAACCTCTCGAAACTGCCCAAGTGGACCTTCCGCACCGGGGGAGCGGTAGATGCCACGCCTGCCCTTTCGCAAGGAGTCCTGTTCTTCGGCAGCAGAGACACGTTTGTTTACGCCGCTTCGGCGTACAGCGGCGAGCTTCTGTGGAAGCAGCGCGTCGGCCCGATCGCCGAGGTGACCTCGACGCCAGCCATCAGCAACAGCCTAGCCATAGTCGGTGCCGTGGACGGGACCGTCGCTGCTTTTGACGCGAAATCCGGCGCGCCCCGATGGAGGTTCAACACTCGTGGATACGTCCGCTCCACCCCTGAGATTGACGAAACCCTGGGCCGGGGTTGTGTGGGGTCGGCCGACGGTCTCATTTACGGCTTCGAACTCCTCACCGGGGAGATCGGCTGGAAGGTAGCTGCAGGCGGCGCGGTGACCGTAAGCCCGGCGAGAAGCGGCAGGCACGTCTTCTACGCAACGGAAAAGCGTGGAGTTCTGGCTGTGGACATCGCCTCCGGGGAAGAGGTGTGGACGGCGGATATCGGCAGCGCCGCCGTTGGAATCGCTCTGGCCGACAACATGGTCGTTGTTGGGACCTCAGGTGCAAAGCTGGTCGCCCTGGCAGCCGACTCCGGCAAAGTCGAGTGGACGGCACTGGTGCGCGGCGGCCTGAAGACAGCTCCCACGTCATTTGGGGAGACTATCGTTGTGGGGACGGATCTCGGCGAGATAGTCGCCTTCCAGAGCGCCACGGGCACCGAGCTATGGCGATTCCCGCTGCAGGACGCCGAACCCGCTCATGTGGCTGCGCAAGCCGGACTCCTTGTCGCAGCAACCACAAAGGGAAAAATCTACGCGATCGCTCCCGATAAAGGCCAACTACTCTGGCCCGCAGCCGCCTCCGCAGGGATAGGTTCCCCTCCCCTGGTGACGGATGAAGGAATTTTCGTTGCTTCTCGCGACCAGAACGTTTATGCATACATAAAGTGATCCGGCTTGACCGGACAGGAAGTGGCCGCTAGAATTTAGCGTCAAATAACCCTGTTGGATCGAAGGACAAGGCAAATGCCAGGAGCTTTTGAAAAACTGGGCCGGGCGGTGCAGAGGCGCAAGCTTGAAAGAGAACTTGCCCGCCAACCGACACCGCAGAAGGCCGCGGAACTCATCCGCGATTATCTCAGCACCGGCGAGACCGAACGCGCTCTGGATATCGCACGTAAAGGTGTCGCTGAATTTCCCGATTCGGCGGAGTTGCCCGAACTACTATCCCGGACGGAGCATCTCTGGCAGCGGGAGCGAATCGCCGAGCTTCGCAGTGCTACGGAGTCGTCGGCCAGGAAAGCCACTGACTTCGCGGAGCTGGCGGATCTCCTTCAGAGAAGCGGCAACGCAAGCGCGGCGCTACACGTCTGCATGGACGGGCTCACCGCCTTCCCCTCCTCACCAGAACTTCACATCTCCCTCGGCAGGATGAGGTTGGAAAGATTCCACTACGACCTCCTCGCCAAGGACGGCATTGCCGGCATAGGCGCCCTCCAGACCGCTCTGGAGCTTGAACCTTCAAGCGGCGAAGCCATGCTGCTCCTCGGCCAGACTTTCCTTGAAATCGGCTGTACCCAGAAGGCGCGCGAACTCACCGACAAGCTCTCTCGCTTGTACCTGAGGGATGAGCGTGTTTTGAAGCTCCAGCAGGCTCTCGAACAGGCAGCTGGTGAGCTTGACGACCCCAACGCCGCATGCAAGGCTGTAGCACGCGACCGCCGCTTCGTCATCGATCTGTGGACGACCAGAAGGAAAGAACGCGCGGAGACTGTGGAGCAACCCGCGACGCTGGAAAGCGTAAAGGGGCGCCTCGAGCAGGTCGCAACCTTCCCCGGCTTCACCGCAGCGCTGGTCTTAGCCAAAGGTGGAGAAGTAGCAGCCACCAAAACGGAGAAGCAGATAGACACTGAGGCGCTTGCACGCGCACTCGGCGAGCTCTTGGAGGCAGCCGAAAGCGGCTCGCTGAGAATGGACATCGGGAGCGTGCGCGAGGGCGTCATTAGAGCCAGCGACGGGCGGATCTATCTCAGAGCCATTTCCGACGGCAACCTAGTGGTGATCTGCGACCCCGAGACGAGAAGCGATGTGGCCCTCGCCTACATCTCCGCCATAATGTCACCGGAGGAATGATGAAAGAGGTACTGGCTGAACTGAACAAGGAAGTCGGAGTTCGCGGAAGCGCGATAGTCACCCGCGACGGGATCGTCGTCGCCGCCGACGTCGGCGGCGGCCTGAAGGAGGAAGCGGTCGCCGCCATGGCCTCATCAATCATCCTGGCGACTGAGAAGGCTGCCCAGGACGTAGGGCTAGGAAGCCTCCGGCAGTTCATTCTCACTTCAGCCTACGGAAAGATGGTCTTCGTTGACCTGGAGCGCGCGTTCCTGGTAGTCGTGGCAGATATGACGATAGATCTCGACATGACGCTCCTTGAGATCGCCGGAGTAGCGCACCGCCTTAAGAATCTCCTCACGCTCACCCGCTAAGAAGGCTCAGCCAAAGTGGTTCAGATAAACTTCGCGCGCAGAGAACTTAGCTGCAAAATCGTGTATTACGGCCCCGGGATGAGCGGCAAGACAACGAACCTGGAAAAGGTTCACGAATTGGTCCCAGACGACGCCAAGGGAAGGTTCACCTCCATCGCAACCGACGGCGACCGGACCCTTTTTTTCGACCTTCTGCCGCTGGACGTGGGAAAGATCGGCGGCTTGACGATCAAACTCCAGCTCTATACTGTGCCAGGCCAGGTCTACTACAATGCCACAAGGAAACTGGTTCTCCGCGGCTCCGACGGGATCATTTTCGTCGCCGACTCCCACCCCGACAAAGCACAGGATAATCTGGATTCGCTCAAGAACCTCGAAGAAAACCTGGCACAGTACGGCATCGCACTTAGCGACATCCCCCTCGTAATTCAGTACAACAAGCGTGACCTCCCGGACGCCATGCCGGTAGACCAAATAGCTGCTAAGCTTAACCAGCCCGATGCACCTTCGGTTGAGGCCACTGCGATAAAGGGACAAGGCGTGATACAAACACTGAAGATATGCTCGGAGCTTGTCCTCAAAGCCGTAAGCGTTCGAGCAACAGCCCAGGGAGCTGAAGCAGCCACGACGGTGACCTTGGGGGGGCCACCCGAGCACGAAGAAGCCCCGCCGCGCAAGCCGCCGCCTAAGCCCCGACAGCCGAAAAGGCCAGCACCAGCGCCCGAACGAGTATCGGCAGTTGCACGCCGCCCATACACCACACCGGTCAAGCGCGAACACATTGTCCTGGAATCACCCCCAAGGCGGGGGCTGTGGATATTGGTGGCGATCATCGCGGTTATTGTTGTTGCGCTGGGGGCGGTATTGCTGCTAAAATTCCATTGATGAACCAGGTATCTCAAAGGTCAGTCCTTCAGGGAGACTACCTATGGACGAAGGCGAAAGACTGCGACGGGAAAGACTGGTCTTCTACGAAGAAGACGTCGGGCGCATCGTGGAAGTTCTGCAAGAACTCTTGCGGCTGTCCGGAGCAAAATGCGCAATGCTTGTTGACCGCGAAGGGCACATGATCACCAAGATCGGTGCCACCAGTACGTTCGACGACGAGACGGTCTCGGCCTTGGTGGCCGGGAGCTTCGAGGCCACAAGAGAGATGGCCAAGCTCCTCGGCGAGGAAGAATTCTCCGTGCTTTTCCACCAGGGACGTCGCGACAGCATCCAGATAGCGCTCGTGGGAGAGCGCGCCATCCTCGCCATCATCTTCGACGACCGTACCACTGCCGGAATGGTCCGCCTCTACGCAGCCGAGGCGACTACCCAACTCAGCGACATTCTCACAGAGGCCGTAAAGAGAGCGGCCACCCGTAAGGATGCGGTTCCTGAAGGACTCGGCGAATCAGCACAGGAGAGGCTGGAGGAATTCTTCGGCAGCGCCGGGGGACAGACCGGCACCGAAGGCGAAGAAAAGCCGCCCGGCCCCAGCGAATAGCCTGCACCCACCGTCAAACATCGTGTCTGCCGACCAGCACCTTGACGTAGCCCGCCGCCATTCCCGCGACGCCTAGGGAGTTCTGCCGCGGCTACTCAGGATACGGTTCAATGTCATACTTCACCGGCCTCCCCTCCGGCTTCCCTACTGCTCCGGTACCCGAGGGAATCGTTTCAAGCCCCCAATCGCCTGACCACTCGACTTTGCCTGAAAACACCTCCACCGTCACCAGCGCAATCCCAAATCCCCCGCCGTCCGGGTCGACTTTGACCTTGAATTTCGTCCCCACCGCCTGCAGCCGTCCGGCAGGCGTAAACACGGTGAAGCCGGTAATATCTTTCCACGCAACGACCTCCACCTCACCCGATACAACCTCCACGTTCCCCGCCAACCCGCCGCCGCTGCCTGTCACTCTGAGACAAGTCTGCTCATCGACCTTCACGTGAACCTTGTTACCCAGCTTCATTCGCAAGACCCCACCGACTCCCGTCTCAACTCTGTCCCCCGGGTACAACCTCGCTTGGCGGCCTACCTCTACCGACTCGCTTCTGGCCATTCGCACAAGCCGTACAGGCCCCCTGGCCCCTTCGATCTTCCCCACACCCACCAGCGAGGCAAAGGAGACGACGGTTCCAAGCACAATGGCCAAAGCGCCTACCACACCCATCCATCGCGGGGCCTTTGAGACGCGGGCCGGCGGCTTTTCCGGAAGCGCCCCCACAATCTTCGCCACAAACCCCTCTGTGTCTATCTCAATCGGCGAGCTTAGTTCCAGCACCACTCGCAGGCCCACGCGAATCAGTTCATACTCCTGCTGGCATTGGGAGCAAACATCCACGTGGCTTTCCAGTTGCACGCGCCTTATGGGGTCCAAAAGCCCCCCGACGTACAGAACCATAAGGCTCTTAGCTTCTGGACATCCCATCATCAGTCCCACTCCCGCGGCTCCAAGTCCATTAGCTCCTTCCTGACGGTGACCGCCGCTGCGGCCAATAGCGCAGAAACCTTTTCCGGTTTTGTCCCCATCGCCTTTGCAATATGGTTGTAGGAGAGCGTTGCCAGGAATCGCAGGTTAACCACCATGCGCTGTTTCGTGGGCAACCGGTTCACCGTTTCGCGCACCCTTCGCATGGAATCAAAGAGTCGCTCCTGGCGGGGTGTCTGAGCTTGTTCCTCCTCCATTACTTTCCCCCAGGAAACAACTCTCGGGCCGGTCGGCTTACGTCTTCCACGCTTCCAGCCTTTGTAAGCCGCCCGTACGGACTTCATGATAAGCAGGGGAACGTTGCACCGTTCCTCCTCCACCCCCAGCCGCGTGTACGCCAGCGACAGCGCTGCCACAGCCACTTCCTCAGCGGCCTCAATATCCTTCGTGTACGTATAAGCGGCAGCAGCCGCAAGGCCGGCGTGCCTCCCCGTAAGCGTCAGGTAGGCGGCGCTATCCCCTGCAAGCGTTGATGCGACAAGCTCGGCATCTTCCACCGTGGCTCTACTCCTGGTAAACCCCGTACCTGTCTACTGCTTCCACGAACGCTTCCACGTTCTCCCACGGCACCTCCGGCTGGAGCCTGTGGGTCGGGCTTATAAGCAATCCGCCCCCCTTCCCCACCGTTTCGACCATCCGCTTCACTTCCTGCCTTACTTCCTCGGGGGTGCCGAATGGCATGAGCTGTTGTATCCCGATCGTCCCCCAGAAGGCCAGCCTGTCCCCGTATTTTTTCTTCAGCTCAACCGGGTCCATGCACTCAGGCTGCACCGGATTCAGCACGTCCACGCCAACCTCTATCAGCTCACCTATGAAATCGTCAACCTTCCCGTCGCTGTGGTAACTGACGATCACATCGCCGTCGGCCTCCTTCGCCGCCTTGATGACTCTTGCCAGTCTAGGCTTCAACCACTCCCTCCACATGGACGGGCTTATCAAAGGTCCCTCCTGCATCCCTATATCGTCTCCCAGCGCCAGCAGGTCCACCCCGGCGGCTGCAAGCTGCGCAGCTTCCTTGCACCGAATCTCCGTGATCTTCTCGAACAGAACCTCCACCAGTCCCGGATTCTGGTACATATCCATCATTAGTTCCTCGAAGCCCCGCAGATACCACGCGATTTCAAAGACGGTGGATATCTCAAAGCCGAGAACCGCGTTGCCCCTGCCGTGGATCTCCTCAATGCGCTTGCGCGTCGGCACGTACCTATACGGCTCACCCAGGTCGGGGAACGGGTAATCCTCTACCTGTTTCGCCGAATCGAAACTCCGCATCGGATGCACTCGTTTCGAGTAATAGGTTGATTCCTCGACCTCGTAACCCACGCCCCATTCATCGCACGTCGAGGTCCCGTAGCTGTGGAATACATATCTCCCTTCGGCCAGCTCACCTATATACTCGGAGAAGTCGGTCTTCTTTGCCGTCGGCCCGGCGTACGCCGTTCGCAAGTCCAGCTCAAAATACTCCTGCGGGTCGTCGTGGCCGGCCCATTCCTTGAACCTCTCCTGAAGCTTGGCGGAAAATGACAACCACTTGGGAACTCGATCGGGCACACGTCTGCTGAGTGCTGTTCTGACCCGCTCTCTCGGGTTCATGCCTCCGCTCCTCTCATCGTACATCCCGCACGTATGTCCCCGACCGCTCTTCCTTCGCGACTGGCACGCGGAAGTAAGCCGAAAGCTTGTACCGCCGGACGCACCAGGTCAACACTCCCCTTACCACCCGGCGGCCGTTGCCCCCTCCAAGAAGTGCCCTTGCCCATTGCCAACCCGCCGCGCTCCCGAGGCGGGTAGCGAACTGCAACCTAACATAGGAGAGCAGCCACCGCGCCGCCTTTTCTCCAGGAACTCAAATTGTACGCCCCCTTTCCTCAACGGTCAACCGCGCCGCGGCGCGGCCACTTTGGAGGGGGTCGCGCCCAGGGCGTCAGGCGGCTGCCCATTCGCCCTGAGCGCGAACGTCTGGAGGAGCGGAGAGAGAGCGGGAGAGAAGGAGTGGTTGCTGCTTAAAAGGGGGCCGCGCCCAGTTCTCCACGCGGAGAAAAAAAACTGGGCGCGGCTGGGGGGCAAATTGCGAGCGCGGAGCCTTTACCCCAATATCTTCGGGCGCACTACTCTTAGAGGCACAGTCCCCCGGCAATTGTTTGTCCGCTATTGTCATAGTTTCATCCAGCCACCGACATCTTGACCGGCGCGCTTGCCTGTCTGTTTCTCAGTTGCCGCTCCATCAACGGCAACGCTATTTCAGCCAATTCCGGGTCGAACTGGGTTCCCGCAAAGGCTGCGACCTCATTCAACGCCTCATCCAATGACTTCCGCCGGGTGTAGCTCCTCTCCGAGATCATCGCATCGACGGAGTCCACAATGGCTATTAACCTCGCCCCCACGGGGATCCTCGAGCCTTTAGCTCCCGTCGGATAGCCTTTCCCGTCGAATCTCTCGTGGTGATAGAGGACGAGGTCAAGCGCATCGTGGAGGAATTCAACGGGTTGAAGAATGTTGTAACCGATGATCGGGTGCTGCTTCATCTGCGCCCACTCCCCCGGCGTGAGCGGGCTGGGCTTCCTGAGCACAGCCTCGCTTATCCCGATCTTGCCTATGTCATGTAGGCGCGCCAGCAAGTAGTATTTCTTAGCCCGATCATCCGCCAGTCCCACCTCGCGGCTCAAAAGCAGCATCATGTCAGCCACTCGCTCGGAGTGGCCTCTCGTGTAGGAGTCTTTAGCGTCTATCGTCTGTATCAGGGCTTCAGTCGTGCCGATGTAATTCCTTCGCATCTCATCCTTCAGACTCCTGAGAACCCTCGTGTTCTCCAGGGAGGCACTTCGGCTTTCCACCGCCCGACGCGCAATCCTCAGCACCTCATCCCTATCGAACGGCTTAACCACGTAATCCATCGCCCCTGCTCTCAACGCAGCTACGGCAGTCTCGGTGCTCGGGAAGGCGGTGATGATCACAACTTCGATCTCTGGATTCGACGCCTTCACGCGTGACAGAAACTCCAGCCCGTCGAACTCAGGCATCCTTATGTCCACGAATACGAGACTGATTTCGCGAGGCGCTGAGAGCAGCACGCCCAGCGCTTTGCCGGGGGAGCTGAAGGAAAGGATGGAGAATTCATCCTTGAGAAGCATCTTGAGGGACTCACGCGCCCCCAGGTCATCATCTATTACCGCAACTGTTCGGAGTTCATCTATCACGTGCACCCGCCTGGGGCCTTGCCCCCCGAAGCGCCCGGGGGAGGGCCGGCAGCTTTAGGCGCTTAATCCGACCACGGCGAGCGATAGCGGTCGAATCGCTTACTAACCAGCCCGTCCCGGGCGCCGTCATACCTGTATCCTCTTTTAGCTTTTCATCACGCACGAGTGTTTCTGCAACCCCTGTGCCACTGCCCGGCAGCCACCACGCAAACGACCCCTGCAATTTACGCAAGCTTTTAGCTCGTCAAGACTTGCGTTCCACTCACAAACCCCGAGACCTTTTCCCTTGCCTTCCAAACAGCCCCCGGTTAAACAAAACTGTTTTCCCCCCCACAAAGCTGCGGCCAAACTTGTACATCCGCCTCTCGCTCCTCACCCAGGGACAAAAAAGAGCTAATTTCGCTTGACATTTCCAGCCGGAGGCGTACAATTTTGTAGAAGTCGCGAGCGGCAGTGAAAGAGCGGATGAGAGTGAGCAGAGGCGGGGGCGAAGCTTTCTGTCCAGCGACGATTTCAACATTCGGCCCCTACCATGGGGGGGAAGCCGCCTGAGGGACTCATCCTGGGGCACGGCCGCAAGGCGCAGATTGGCTAGCCCCAGTATGGCCCGCATCATCCTGGCTGCATGACTAAGAGGACTGTCACACCGGTGGTTGCCCCGCCGACCATCGAAGGAGGGGGAGCAGGCTTTGGCGCGGAGAACTGTGGGGGCCATCGCTAAGAACTCGGAAGATCTCGGCTGCCGTGCACCCTCGCTCAGCGTAAACCGGACACCTGAACAGGTCGCCGAGTGGGTGCTGGCTAGGGTGGACGTCCTGATTTCACCCGAATCTGCCGCGCTCTATGGACGATCCGAGAGAGCGCCGGGGCTTCACCAGCTCGCCGTCAGAGGCAAAGCACATCAGTTCCCATCTTCACTCAAGGATGACAGTGCGCTGGTGGTGCGTCTCGCCTCGGGGCCTGATTCCATGTCTGAAGGCCAGGAGGAGGCGGTGGACCGGGAGTTCAAAGCACTGGGCTCCACCGCGGCTTTCTGCGCAAGGAGCGGCAGTGGCTTGGAACTGGTCGTCCTGCTTAAATCGGAGAAGAAGGCCTCCGAGGAGGAACTCCTCGCTGCGTCTGCAGCAATGACGCCGGCTGCGGTCGCCCATGAGGGCGCCAGGCTGCTCGCCAACCCGCGGCTGAACCATCTCGAAAAGATACTCGACAGCCTCGCAATAGGAATCATTGCGTCCGACGCCCATGGCAATTTGCTGCTGGCCAACCGCTCGGCAAAGAATGTGCTCGATGTGTCGTGGGAGCAGTTGGAAGGCCGCCACGTCTCGGCTCTTCCCTCCCCCCTCGCTGACATAGCAACGAAGTGCTTTGAAACCCGCTGCGACGTCCGCGACCTCCAGGTGACCCCCGAAAAGGACAATTCGAATAGACACCTGTCCGTAAGCGTACACATGCTCCGCAGCAGCTCGGGTGAGATCCAAGGCGGGGTAGTCACCCTAAACGATGCAACTGCCGTTGAAGAACTCAGGCGACGGGCCCACAACCAGGAGCGGCTGGCGTGGCTGGGGACCCTTTCTGCCGGAATCGCGCATGAACTCAGAAATCCCCTGGTCTCAATCCGCACCCTGGCCCAACTCCTCCCAGAGAAGTACGACGATCCCGAGTTCCGCAACGAGTTCAGCGCCCTTGCCCTAAGCGAAGTGGACCGGATAAACAGCATAGTTGACAGGCTGCTCAACTTCGCCAGGCCTTCGGAGCTCTCGGTTGAGGTGGTTGATGTGAACCGGCTCCTTGAGGACACGCTTGCGCTCCTCAAGCCTCAGATAGCCGAGAAGAACGCCCGGCTCCGTCCGGTCTATTCCGCTTCCAGCGCGAAGCTACTCGGCGATCCGGGGCAGCTAAAGGAAGTATTTCTCAACCTGATACTCAACAGCCTTCAGGCCATTCCCGAGAACGGCCGCGTGACGGTGAAGACGCTTAACACGCCTGGAGCGCGCGAGCTGCTCGTGGAGATATCCGATAACGGAGTCGGAATCCCCGGAACTCACACCGATAAGGTCTTCGAGCCGTTCTTCTCAACAAAAACGCACGGCTCGGGCCTGGGGTTGACCATAAGCCAGATGATCGTTCGTCAGCACGACGGCAGAGTGAAGGTCGAAAGCAAAGAAGGAAAGGGAACGACCTTTTCCGTTCTCCTCCCCCTCGCATCCGGCCAGCCGGAGCAGAAAGCCCCATGAAGAGCGCTTTGATAATTTGCAGGGCGGAAGCGGTCATCGAATCGCTCAAGATCGCTCTAGGCGAGGACTACCTGGTTCGCCTCTCGGCCGGCATCAACGACGCCGCCGAACTCGTTTACCGGGATCAGGCGGACCTGCTAGTGATCGAGGGGGAGCCGGAGACACAGAGCCGGCTCGACGAAATAGGAGCCCTTTCGGCAATAAATCCGGCCATCCCAACAGTAGTGATTGCCACCTCGGCCAATTCGCCCTTCGCCCGCCGGGCGTACGAGGCCGGGGCCGCAGAAGTAATAGGCAAGCCGTTTGACCGAGAGGATCTCCGGAGGAGCCTTGCAAAGGCGGCGAGGTTGCGAGAACTGGCGCTGAAAGCGGCCCAGGTGACGCCAGCTCGTTCGTTCCCGACGCCGCAAGCCGCCGACGAGAACAGGTCAATCACCGCCCAGCTCCTGCTCCGATCGCTCCAGGGACTTATAGCAGCGGGTGCAAATTCCAAGGAGTTGAGCGAGGCCCTCGCCGAATCGGTCAGCGAACTCCTGGCTCCTTCCAGCATCGCCGTGTTCCTTCTTAATCGGTCCCTCTCTCACTTCGTCTGCCGGGCCGCTGAAAGATGCCCTGCGGAAATCGAAAGACAGCCTCTCAATAGGTCCGATCCGCTGGTTCGCTGGCTCGCCAGTCACCGCCGCATCCTCTCCGACGAATTGATTGCCGCCGAAGGCCCGACCGACGACGCCCCCGCCGTTCAAAGGAGCGCATCCGCGCTTGGAGGAAAGGTTGTGGTGCCGCTTTTGGGGAGCAAGCGCCTTATCGGCTTCGTAGCGCTGGGCAGCAAGCTTACCTCCAGTACATACTCGCCGGGCGACATGGAGTTGCTTACGCGGCTGAGCTTCGCCTCCAGCCCTCCGCTCGAGAAGGCACTCGAGCTTGAGTCACGGCTGCCCGAGGGGGCCCGCGCGGAGGCAATTTCTGAGGGACTGGAGCCGACACCCGTCGCCGCCGAGCCCGAACTTCGGAGGTTCTGGAGCAACCTTTCCGCACGCCTCGCGCACGAGATCAAGAACCCCCTCGTCGCCATAAAGACCTTCACCCAGCTCCTCCCGGAGCGCTACGGGGAAGAGGCTTTCCGCAATCAATTCTTCAAAGTCGTCTCCGGGGAAGTGGACCGCCTGAACACCATCACCGAGCAATTGGTCAGGTTTGCTCAACCGCCTGAGCTCAGCCTCACCCCCGTCGACCTGGAGCCGGTGACGCGGCTCGCACTGTCGGAGCTGGAAGAGGAGATACGGCTCAGCAATGCCGAAGTCGTCGTGGACGTCCCCGCGGTGTTGCCGAAGGTTATGGCCGACTCCTCCGCGATACGGGAAGCGCTGACTTACATAATAGACAACGGACTGGATGCAGTGGCGGAAAACAACTCCAGCTCGATAAGAATCTCCGCCAGCGCCCTTTCTTCCAATAACGCAACCACCATCAGGTTGACCGTCGAAGACTCGGGCATCGGCATCGTGAAAGAGCAGCTAAGGGACGTCTTCGTTCCGTTCTTCACGACGAAGATTCGCGGCATAGGGCTGGGGCTTTCCATCGCGAAGAGAATTATCGAGGATCACAGAGGGAATATCTCTGTGGAAAGTGAAGAGGGCCGGGGAACTCGCGTTCACATAACCCTACCTGCCGCAGGATAAACCTATGAAGAGTATCCTCGTAGTCGATGACGAAGAAAGCACCCAGGCGTCAATAAAGATGATGCTTGGAGGGAAGCACAGGATCCTTCAAGCCTACGATGCCGAAACCGCCCTAAAGATGCTGGGCAACGAAGACACAAGTCTTGTTATCATCGACATCCGCTTGCCGGGAATGGACGGGATGGAGCTTCTTCGCCAGACGAAGAAGTCTTTCCAGAACCTACCGGTGATAATGCTCACGGCAACCAAGACCGTCCGAACGGCCATCGAGGCTATGAAGCTAGGCGCTTGCGACTACGTGACGAAACCGTTCGACGTCGAAGAGCTTCGCGTCATGGTCGAAAACAGCCTCCGCAACCAGGAACTCGCAACCGAGGTGGTCTACCTTCGCTCCCAGATTTCCAGATCGTTCGACCTGGACGCGGTAGTAACCGAAAGCCGCGTCATGCGCGACGTATGGGAAGTGGTAGACCGCGTCGTCAAGACCGACTCCACCATATTGATCACGGGCGAAAGCGGAACCGGAAAGGAGTTAATAGCACGCGCGATTCACCTTAGAAGCAAGCGCGCCCGAGGTCCCTTCATCCCCGTTCACTGCCCGAGTCTCCCGGAAAGCCTCCTGGAGAGCGAGCTATTCGGCCACGAGCGCGGCGCTTACACCGGCGCATCGGAACGAAAGCCCGGCCTCTTCGAGGTCGCCAACAACGGCACCCTGCTCCTCGACGAGATAAGCGAAATGGCCGCGACCATCCAGGCAAAGCTTCTTCGCGTCCTGCAGGAAGGAGAGTTCATGCGGATCGGCGGCACCAGAACTCTCACTACCAACGTAAGGATAGTGGCTGCCACCAACCGCAACCTCAAGCAACTGGTAGACGAAGGCAAGTTCCGCGGGGATCTCTACTACAGGATAAACGTGGTTCCCGTCGAGGTCCCGCCGCTGCGGGAGCGGCGCGAGGATATTCCTCTGCTTCTCGATTACTTCTTCAAAAAATTCAAGGAGGAAACTAACGCTGCCGTCGGCGGCCTCTCCCAGGAGGTGCTCGACATCCTCCAGAGCTACGACTGGCCCGGGAACGTCCGCGAGCTGAAGAACCTCATGGAGCACGTCGTTGCCCTGCACGGCGACAGCCCGAGGATCCTCCCTTCGCACCTCCCCGCTGAGATAACGAGCAAACCGGTCCAGAAGCACCCCTCAACCGCAAGCCTCGTCGGAAACGCCACGCTGGAGGAAGCCGTGTCGGGATTTGAAAGCGGCCTCATCCGGGCGGCCCTGGACAAAGTTGACGGGGTCCAATCAAAGGCAGCCAAGCTCCTGGGCACAACTCGCCGCATACTCAAGTACAGAATGGACAAGCTCGGCATAGAGTCGAAAACCACCTCAATGAGGAAGCGACAATCGTGAAGAGGCGTCCCATTGCAAAAATCCTGGTCGCTGACGACGACAGCGCCGTGCGGCAGATGTTCATGGACGTCCTGTCGCCGCTCTGCGAGGTTATCGTCGCCTCTGACGGGGACCAGGCGCGGGAGCTCCTCCTGACGGACCGCCCCGACGTTGCCTTCATCGACATGTATATGCCGAAGCTCGATGGCCTGACCCTCACCCAGTGGGCACGTGAAACGTTCCCCGAAATGGCCATCATCATCATGACCGGCTACGACTCGGGAAGGGGCATGGTGGACGGCATACGAGCCGGCGCTGACAACTACCTGGCCAAGCCGTTTGGCGCAGCTCTGATTCGCGAACTCGTCGAGGAAGGAATCCTGCGGGGCAGGAGACGCAAGGAGCTGATCAAGCGCGAGGAAGAATTCAGGCGCTCCAAAGAGCTTGCAGAAAGACTCATCCAGGAGGCGGGCGCCATCATCCTCGCCTTCGACGCTTCCGGGAAAACCACCATCTGCAACAAGACCGCCGAGGACGCCTCCGGATACACCCGCCAGGAAATCTCTCAGATGGGATGGGACGAACTCGTTTACCCCGAGCCCGCCTATCGCGCCTCCGTGCGACAGATGTTTCTCGACAGACTGCCCGGCCAGCAAACCGGACAGTTCGAAACGGAAATGACAACGCACCGCGGCGACAAGCGCGTCATTCTCTGGAACGTTGAGCCGATAGACACCTCACAGGGGAGGAATTCCGAGCTCGTCGCCGTCGGGGTGGACGTCACCAATCAGCGCATTCTGCAGCGCCAGTTGGAAAAGCAGGCAAGAACCGACCCCCTCACCCGCCTCTACAACCGCTTCTTCTTCGACGAAGTGCTTGCCCGCGAGATAAGCCGCTCCAAGCGATACGGCCTGCCGCTCAGCCTCATGATGATAGACCTGGATAACCTGAAGGAGACAAATGACCGCTTCGGCCACGCCGCCGGGGACGAGCTTCTAAAGAGCACGGCCGATCTCCTCAGGGAAACCGTCCGCAAGGCCGATGTGGCGGCCCGCTGGGGCGGAGATGAATTCGTCGTTCTCCTTCCCCATACCGCGGAAGAAGGCGCAGCCAACATCGCTCGGAGGATAGGCGTCGCCTCGCACGGGCGCAAAGTAAATTGGGAGGGCCGCTCGATCCTCCTGAGCCTCAGCCTCGGAACCGCCACGGCACGAGACGAAAAGTGCGATGACCTTATTAAGGCGGCGGACACAAAGATGTACGACGCCAAGCAGACGAAACGAACCCGAGCCAGCCGCGGCTAACCGCCCTTGAAGCTCGCCGACTCATAATCCTTCCGCAGTTTCTCATACTCCCGCTCGAGCGCCCGCCGCTCTTTCCTTTCCATCTCCGGGTCTTCGAGCACCTGGTGGATCAGCGCCCCTTCGGTCTGCTCCGGCACCGGCAGCTCCATTATGTGGCAGACGGTGGGGACGATATCCACCAGCCAGAAATTGCGCTTGAGCTTCAACCCCTTCTTCACGAACGGCCCCGCCATGATCAAAAGCGGCCTCAGCGACA
The DNA here is from genome assembly GCA_964622675.1 of uncultured Planctomycetota bacterium. Taxonomy (GTDB): domain Bacteria; phylum Planctomycetota; class DG-23; order CAZBND01; family CAZBND01; genus CAZUUK01. The sequence goes on from CAZUUK010000022.1 coordinate 28,027, forward strand.
TGCTCCCGTACCTGGCGGTCGTAAGTCTCTGGCCGTGAGCTCCGCCGAACTCCTGACGCACGGCATAAACCACATCACCGATGATGTCCCCGTAGAGGCCAAGGATCCGCGCGTCCTCCCTCCTGAGCGCAAGCGCTGCAGCTCTCATGCCCGTCTTTGGCTCCCGGTAGTCCCTGAGCGCTCTTATCACTTCGTCCCGCACCCGCTCGTACTCTTCCCCGGGCTCCACGATGCCTTCCGGGTCGCGTCCCTTGACGTTCAGGTAAACGTAGCAGACCCGCTGCGGCACGGCCTTCGTCCGAGACCAGTCCACGGTCCCGTCTTCCTTGAGGGCCAGAAGGCCGGCGTCCTGCAGGATCTTCCGCACCGGGAAGCCTCCTCCCCCCGGCGCCGTCCCGTGGTCCGAAACGACCACAACCAGCGCATCTTCCCCCGCACCCTCGAGCATCCTTCCGATCATCCTGTCAATGCTCACGAAGCAGCGCTCGAACATTCCCGCGTGGACCTTCAGGCTTTCGGGGTCCGGGTTCAGCTTCTCATCCGCCTCGCGCAGGATCCTGTGCGCAAGCCAGTCCGGCGCGTGCGCGTGCATGAAAAACATGTTCCACTCGCGCGTGGTCATCAGTTTGTGCGCCGCCTCCGCGTACCATTCGTGCATCATGTCGAAGAGGTCCATGTGGGTAGAGGCATCCATCCACCCGAGCGAATACGAGGCAAGCCGCGAGCCCGGCATAGGCAGCCCCGAAACGTCCCGCAGCGATTTCTCCACCTCCGGCCGATTCGCCCATCCGCTGAGCTGGCATATCGGAGTGAAGTAAAGCCTTAACGTCTCGCCATCATCCGAAAGCTCCAGAAGCCGCACCTTGAAGGCCGCCTCCACCTCCCCCCGTTCCGTCGAGAATCGCTCCACGATCCTCTCGCTCCACTTGCCCGGTTCAAGCGCCGCGACAGCGGTCGTGTAATCGCGTTCCCTGCACAGAATCGCGCGCTCGTACGAACCGTCTTTCTCAGGAAGCAGCAGAAACCACGTCCGCTTCTCGGAGACAGGAACGCGCGCGTCAGGATAGTAGAAAGGCACCTCTACCTCGTAGGCATCACCCACATCGTCCGGAAGGTTCTTCCAGCCCTCCGCGTCTTCGACTCCCACCTCCTGTGCGCGCGGGTAGGCATCGGTGGCGAATAGCTGCTCGTTGCACACCGTGCAGATCAACTTCTCAGACGCGCCCTCCTCCAGGCCTATCCCCGATTCGTTTATCGAAAGCCCCGCTCCCCCTATCACGATGGAATCCGCCGGGTCCGCGCCGTAGCTCGTCGGATAGTTCATGATGATGGATTTCAACCCCTCCCTCCCCGCCACGTCCCAGATATACTCCGCTTTACTGAACTCCACCGTGACGGCGCAGTGCGTCTGGTCCAGCGGCTCGCCCGGCCTGTGAACCCAGAAACCCGTTATCCCGTGCGTGCCCGGCCAAGCACCCGTGACGATGCTGGTCCAATTCGGCGGCGTTATCGTCGGAAACGGCGCAAGCGCGTTCTCCGCAAACACCCCCCCGTCCATCAGCCGCTTGAAAGTCGGCAGCTTCCCCTTTTCCACCAGCCCAAGGATCATCTCGGGGCAGACGCCGTCGAGACCTATGAGCAGCATCTTAGAACACCTGCGAGGCATTCGCTGCCTCTCCTTTCTATATTGATTTAGCCGCGTTTGACCCAGACCGGACTCGACCAGCCAAGCTCCCCGTCGCGCTGCCTTACCCGCACATAGTAGAAATCCTCATCCTCCCCCGGCCCGTCGCGAAACTCCACCTTAGTCCACAGCGCACCCGGCTCCTCCGCGTAGACCACCTTGTTGTTCTTTATCACCTCGACCCTCTCGATACTCCCCTCCCCCGCCGCAAACACCTCCAGGCGGCGGTCGTCCCCGGCGACCACTCGGCCCATCTTCTCGCCGTTCATCCTGGCCAGAATGATCATCCGTCCCCCTGTGGTCGCGTAGCAGCTTCTACTGCAAATCGCCTGATAAACTGCATCCCTGCTCAGCTCTCGCGCGAACACGCCGGTGTATCCCGCCCGGTATTGGAAGTGGCTGGCGTTAAGGTTCGCCGGAAATTGCTCGAGCCGTATCCGCGAACCCACAAAAGCCTGATGGTAGTCGCTGCCGCCGACAAACCCCAGCTTCAACCCTCTTTCCAGAGCATCCTGCACGAAGGAGCCCGGCGTTTTGTCAATGAGCGGCTTCTCCGCGTCAAACGCTTCCGAATTACCGTGCGCGGAAAAAATCTCCGCCACAGGAGACCCCTCCCACCTGAACGCCTCCCAGTCGTTCATTCGCATCCCCGGCCTGCCGTAGCCCGTGTGATGAGGAACCAGAATCCCGCCGTACCGCAGGACTTCCTTCCACACCTCCTCCTTCGGCCTCTCCGCCGGCAGATACGGCACACTGCCATCGGGGAAGTAGACGTTCGTATGCGCATAGCGATTGCCAGGCGGTCCGAACCAGGCTTCGTATCCCTGAAGCGTCACGAATTTCCCGGCTGCGTTGAAAGCATCCGTCGCCTTCTTCGAGGTCTCCCACTTCGCCTCCGGTGCATCACCGCTGTATATATGGTCCGCGAGGGCGGCGAAGTCCAACAGCGCCACGTCCCTTGCGTACTCATAATGCTCTTCCGGCGTCCCGTTCCCGTCCGAAAGCTCTGTGTGCGCGTGAATCTCGCCCCAATATAGCCTCTCCTGCGGCGGCGACTCCTCGACGAGGATTGGGTTGCTGATCCCCGAGGCCCCCGAGTCGGTGTCGAAGAAGCCAACGTAGCAGATGCAAGGACGCTTGGCGCGCAGCCCGCCAACCCGCACGCGGCCGTCCGGCGAAAACTCGTATTCCTGTCGAAGCCCCTCCACATCCCCCTCCACAACCTGCCCCCTGACCCCGGACCCGAAGCGACTCGCCTTGTTCCAAAACCTGTCCAGCGCCACGACCGTCATCGAGAATTCTTCACCAACCGCCACAACCGACGGCCCCACCACCTCCAACCTCCCCACCTGGCCGCCCCGCACCTCGAGCGCCGGAAGGAAGTGCGCCACCGTTCGCACCGGCGCAATCCTCGCAAGCGTCTTGAACCAGTCACATGCCGACGGGATCTTCTTTTCGTGCACGTCAGTCGCAACGTACACCGGGAATTCCACGCGCCTGCCCATGTATTGCGCCATCGCCCCACGTGATCCCATTGCCCGATCGCCGAAGGCCACTACGACCTCGTCTCCCCCCTTGAGCCCCGGCTCCCCCACGTTCACCCTCACTACATGAACGGCCAGGCTGCAGCGCCTCAACGCCGGAGGCACCGGAACCACTTCCACCGTGAGCCGCGCCGCACCCGTAGTTCGCGCCGTAACGAATCCATCCGCCGTGCCGTCTGCAATTTGCGGGACGCTCCACGTGTTCGTCGGATAAGCGCTGTTGAAAACGAACTCGACCGATCCCCCGGGCCCGATTCCCCGCTCCCCGACCACGTAGTTGAACTCCCACATCCCATAACCGCCCGCTTCAACCGGCCCCGATGGGCTCAGAGTTACCCGTCCCAGATCGTTCGAAGCAGACATCTACCCTCCTTCCAAAGTTAGACCCGGAGTCTAGCACGAGGGGCACATGCGATCAATCGTTCCGGCTCAACAGCTTGATGCAAAGCGGCGGGGACTTAAGGCGGGAAGCTAGTCGGGCTTCCTCGCTCGAATCATCGCAGAAGCAACGAACTTGTCCAATCCGCCTACAGGTTTCCATCCATCCCCGCAGTCGTTAGGCTTTACTTCCACATCCTCAAATCCGGCCCTGTCGAGCATCTGCGCGATCTCATCAACCTGTGCCGCACCCGCAACACAACCCGCATACAGAGCCACATCCCTGCGAATCTCCTCCGGCAGCGGCCGCAGCGCCACTACATCGCTCACCACTAGCCGACCGCCCGGCTTCAGCACCCGATATACGCCGCGGTACACGCGCTCCTTTTCCGTGGAAAGGTTGATCACACAGTTAGACATGACCACGTCCACCGAGTTATCCGCCGCCGGAATATTTTCTATCTCCCCGAGCCGGAACTCTACGTTACTGAACTCAGCCCCTGCCTTCCTCGCGTGGGAGATCATTTCCGGCGTCATGTCCACACCAATCACTTCTCCTTCGGGACCGACCTGTTTAGCGGCGAGAAAGCAGTCAAACCCCGGCCCTGACCCCAAATCGAGCACAACTTCGCCGGGCCGCAGCTTTGCAGCGCCCACCGGATTCCCGCAGCCCAGCCCCATGAATGCTCCCTCAGGCGCGCTTCTCGCGTCATCATTGGTGTAGCCCAGAGCTGCTGCGCGAGACGAGGGGCTCCCGTCTCCGCAGCACGAGGACCGCCGGCAGCAGCCTCCGCCTCGGGCAATCTCTGCGTAGTGATTCCTCACTTCTTCGCGCAGGTTGTCCTTCTCCTCTGCCGCCATGCCTTACTCTCCTTCATCGCCGTACGAAATGCTCATCAACTCGTCCACTCTTTGATTATACGTGCTTCCATGAACTCTGCCAATCGAATCCGCCGGTGGGAGCAGCCAGCGCACCTCCTCCACAAGTTCATCCGTGCAGACTTCGCACCCAGCTCCGACCCCTGGAATGCCTCGCACCAATCCGTGAGAACGAGCCGTAAGGCTTCCACGTAATCGCTTCGCCCGTGAGCCTTCCCGCAACTGCAACAGCGGCTGGAGCTTTGCTCAGTAACGTGTTACCACTCAACCGATCGCCATTATCGTTGACACCGGGGCCGTTAGGCGGTATTCTAGAAAAACTGATCTGGCAGTGTGTCTCCGCGCCGCAGTCGGGGTCTGCCTTCCAGGAGGGGTTCCCTTTGGCAACCATTGTCCAAAAATTCGGCGGAACTTCCGTCGCCACGGCCGAGCGTGTCAGCGCCGCCGCGCGGCGTATCATCGCCATGAAAGAGAAAGGATACGATGTCGTCGCCGTGGTCTCGGCCCGCGGAAACACGACCGACGAACTCTATCAGCTCGCCTACGAGATAAATAGCGACCCTTCCGCCAGAGAGCTCGACATGCTGCTGGCCTCCGGAGAGCAGGTCTCCATCGCTCTTATGGCAATGGCTATACACGCCCGCGGCTACCCCGCTATCTCTTTCACCGCGGGGCAGGTAGGGATTGTCACCGACGCCTATCACACCAAGGCGAAGATACAGCGCGTAGACCCCACCCGAATTCGAGCGGAACTGGATAAGGGCAACATCGTAATCGTCGCCGGCTTTCAGGGCGTTACGGAGAACATGGACATAACCACGCTGGGAAGAGGCGCTTCGGATACCACGGCCGTAGCGCTGGCCGCCTCGCTGAACGCCGAGCTCTGCGAAATCTACACCGACACCCAGGGAGTCTTCACCGCCGACCCCAGGATCGTTCCGAATGCCCGCTGGCTGGAAAGGATTTCCTACGACGAGATGCTCGAACTGGCCAGCCTCGGCGCGGGGGTGCTTCATTCGAGGTCTGTTGAACTGGCTAAAAAATTCAACGTTCCGTTGCGTGTCCGCTCGAGTTTCGACGACTCCACGGGAACGCTTGTCTGCGAGGAGGTCGAAGAGATGGAAGATATTCTGGTCCGCGGCGCCGCAGTTGATACCAGGGAGGCCAAACTTACCCTTCGAGGCGTCCCAGACCGCCCCGGGGTGGCCGCAGTAATTCTGGGCTCCGTCGCGAAGCGGAACGTCACCGTAGACATGATCGTTCAGAACATCGGCCGCGAAGGGAGGACCGACCTCAGCTTCACCGTCGCTAAGACCGACCTGAAAGAGGCCATGGACGAACTCGAACAAATAAGGAATGACCTCGGCGCCGAGTCGGTCGAATCCGACTCCAACATAGCAAAGCTTTCGCTGGTCGGCGTGGGAATGCGAAGCCACGCCGGCGTCGCGGAAAAAATGTTCGCCGCACTGGCCCGCGAGAACGTCAACATCCAGATGATCAGCACCTCCGAGATCAAGATCTCCTGCGTCGTTGACGAGGGGAGCGCCGATAAGGCGCTCAATGCAGTGCACGAAGCTTTCGAACTGAACAAAGAACAGGCGGGCTAGCAAATGACAAAACGCATCCTCCTTCTCGATACAACTCTTCGTGACGGAAGCCAGACCGAAGGTGTCTCTTTTTCCGTCGCAGACAAACTGGCCATCGCGAGAAAGCTCGATGAATTCGGCATAGACTATATCGAAGCCGGATTTCCCGCTTCCAATCCGAAAGAGGTGGATTTCTTCAGGGAACTGAAGAAACAGAAGCTCAAGCGGGCTAAGCTCCTCGCCTTCGGGATGACGCGAAGGAAAAACAGATCGGTGCGGCAGGACGAGGGGCTTTCCGCTTTGCTGGCGGCAGGGGTTCCCGCCGTCACCATCGTGGCCAAATCCTGGGACCTCCACGTCCGTTACGTGCTCAGAACTTCACTTCAAGAGAACCTCCGCATGATCGAAGAGACCGTCCGCTACCTCAAGGAAAAGGGGCTGGAAGTGCACTTCGACGCGGAGCACTTCTTCGACGGCTTCAAGGCCGATCGCGTTTACGCAATGAAGACCCTTGAAGCCGCCGCGAAAGGGAGAGCGGACTGCCTCTGTCTGTGCGACACCAACGGAGGCCGCCTCCCGTCGGAAATCCGCGCCGCAGTTGCCGAAGTCGCGTCGGAATTCTCGATCCCTCTCGGCATCCACACTCACAACGACTCCGGCCTCGCGGCTGCCAACTCCCTCGCCGCCGTAGAAACCGGCGCCACCCACGTCCAAGGCACCATCAACGGCTTTGGCGAGCGCTGCGGGAATGCCGACCTTTGCGCCGTCATCCCCAACCTCGTTCTCAAGATGGGCCTCCGATGCCGCTGCGCCAGGAACCTCCCGAAGCTCACGGAGCTCTCCCGCTTCGTGTACGAGTGCTCGAACGCCACCCTCCAAGCCAATCAACCATATGTGGGCGAAAGCGCCTTCGCTCACAAAGGCGGCATGCACGTTGACGCAGTCGCAAAGCGAACCGCCTCCTACGAGCACGTCGAGCCGGAGCTGGTGGGCAACGCCAGGCGCTTTCTGGTCTCGGAGCTGGCCGGCAGCGGCGCGCTGAAGGCAAAGGCGTATCGCTATAAGCTCCTCAGGGACAAGGACGCCAGGCGAAAGGTCCTTCGCGCCGTGCAGGACCTCGAACGCGACGGCTACCACTTCGAAGCGGCTGAGGCTTCCTTCGATCTGCTCGTGAGGAAAATGCTCGGCGGCTACAGCCGCTTCTTCGAACCGCTCGAATACCGCGTAATCACTCACAAGAGAGGCGACGATGACGGCCTCGTCAACGAAGCCACACTCAGGGTTCGCGTCGGCGACACGGTCCAGCACGTTGTCAGCGAAGGCGACGGCCCCGTCAATGCCCTCGACAGCGCCCTCCGCAAAGCACTCGAGCCCTTCTTCCCCGAACTCAAGAAAGTCCGCCTCGTCGATTACAAGGTCCGGGTGATAGACGCCGTCTCCGGCACCGCCGCCAAGGTGCGCGTAATCATCCAGTCCAAGGACCCGAAGACAACCTGGGGAACCGTCGGCGTCTCGGAGAATATAATCGAGGCAAGCTGGGAGGCCATCCTCGACAGCATCGAGTACAAGCTGCTGAAGGAACGGGAGGACCGCAAGCGCAAATGAAGAAGCACGAATCCGAACTTCCAACTCGCTACGACCCGAAACCGGTCGAGGAGAAGTGGTATCGGTACTGGAACGACAGCGGCTTCTTCCACACCGACCCTGACGGCCGCGAATCATACTGCATTGTGATACCGCCACCCAACGTCACCGCGGTTCTTCACATGGGCCAGGCGCTCAACAACACCATTCAAGATATCCTCATCCGATGGAATAGAATGCGGGGGTACAACACGCTTTGGGTGCCGGGCGTTGACCATGCGGCAATCGCCACGCAGAACGTCGTCGAGCGGGAACTTGCCAAGGAAGGTCTTTCTCGCCACGACCTCGGCCGGGAGGAATTCGTCAAGCGCGTCCTGGCCTGGAAGGACAAATACGGAAGTGCGATCATCGATCAGCTCAAGAAGCTGGGGTGTTCCTGCGACTGGCAGCGAGAGCGCTTCACCATGGACGAGGGGCTTTCCCGCGCCGTCAGGGAAGCCTTCATCAAGCTCTACGACCGCGGCCTCATTTACAGAGGAAAATACATCATCAACTGGTGCCCGCGCTGCGAGACGGCCCTATCCGACGACGAGGTCGAGCGCGAGGAACATCAGGGCCACCTGTGGTACATCCGCTATCCGCTTCAAGATGCTGACGGAGCGGTAACGGTCGCCACAACCAGGCCGGAGACCATGCTGGGCGACGTGGCCGTAGCCGTCCATCCCGACGACGAACGCTACACGAAGCTCGTCGGGGAAAACGTGATTCTTCCCATCATGAATCGCCCGATCCCCCTAATCGCAGACCCAGCGGTAGAGAAGGAATTCGGCACCGGCGCCCTCAAGATTACTCCGGCGCACGACCCCGTTGACTTCGAAATAGCCCAGCGCCACAACCTGGATGCCCTCCAGGTCATGAACACGGACGGCACGATGAACGAAAACGCCGGCAAACACGCGGGTGAGGACCGCTTCAAGTGCCGCGAACTCGTGGTCGCCGAACTCAAGGAGGCCGGCCTTCTGCAGAAGATCGAGGACTACACTCTCCCCATCGGCCAGTGCTACCGCTGCGGCACGATCATCGAGCCCTACCTTTCCGATCAGTGGTTCGTGAAAACGCGTCCGCTCGCGGAAAAGGCGATTGAGGCAAGCAGAGGCGGCCGCGTCCGCTTCCATCCCGCACGATGGGAACGCGTTTACCTGAGCTGGCTCGAAAATGTCCGGGACTGGTGCATCTCGCGCCAGATATGGTTCGGCCACAGAATACCCATCTGGTACTGCCAGGGCTGCGGCGAGATCATCGCCTCAAGTGATACCCCATCAGAATGCCAGAAGTGCGGCTCCGAAGACCTCGAGCAGGACGAAGACGTCCTCGACACCTGGTTCAGCTCGGCGCTCTGGCCCTTCAGCACGCTGGGCTGGCCGGACGACACACCGGACCTTCGGTACTACTACCCCACTTCTACCCTCGTTACCGACAGGGGCATCATCTATCTGTGGGTCGGTAGGATGGTGATGATGGGCCTAGAGATGATCGGGGATATCCCCTTCAGCGACGTCTACATTCACGCTACCGTGCAGGACAAAGCCGGCCGCCGCATGAGCAAATCCCTCGGAACCGGAATAGACCCACTCGACATGATAGGCGTATACGGCACCGACGCCCTCCGCTACTCGATTATGATGCTCACATCCGAGGGACAGGACGTCAAGTTGTGGGAAGAGAGATTCGAGATGGGGAGGAACTTCGCTAACAAGCTCTGGAACGCATCCCGCTTCAGCCTCTCCTGCCTCGCCGAGGCTTCAAGCGGCATCTCGCTCAAACTCAGCCCGGAAGCAAGCTTGGCCTACGAAGACCGTTGGATCCTCAGCCGCCTCAATTCCGTCATCGAAAGCTACACCCGCTCGCTGGAATCATATCAATTCCACCGGGCGGCCCACACGATCTACGAATTCGCCTGGCATGAGTTCTGCGACTGGTATCTGGAGATGATCAAGCCCAGGGTCGCAGCGTCGGGAGAAGACGCCGACCGCACCCTCGCCCTCTCAGTCCTCGCCAGGGTTCTCTCCGATATTCTCCTTCTGCTCCATCCGTTCACCCCCTACATAACGGAGGAGATCTGGCAGCGGCTCCGGGAGCTTCTCCCCAATGGGGAGCTGGGCGAAAGCGTCATGCTCGGCCCCTGGCCCGAATCCGATGCCGCCTTCATCTCGCAGCCGATCGATTCCGAAATGGCCCTGCTACAGGAAATAGTCCGCGGCGTGCGCAACATCCGCAACAAGATGAACATAACGGACAGAGCCCCTCTTCGCGCCCTGGTCGCCGCACCAGATGCGGGGACGAAGCAGTTAGTGCTAAACCGGTCGCAGCTCCTGCGCCAGATGGCCGGCCTCAAGGAGCTAGAAGTGGACACCGGCCTGCAGAAACCGAAAGCGTCAGCCGTGGAGGTCATCGGCCAGCTTGATCTTTTCGTCCCTCTTGAGGGAATCATAGACTTCAAGAAGGAGCGGGAGCGGCTGGAGCACCGGCGAGCCAAAGTGCGGGACCAGCTTCAATCCCTCGAAAAGCAGCTTGGCAGCTCCGGCTTCCTCTCGAAAGCCCCACCCGACATCGTCCAATCCCGGAGACAGCGAAAAGCCGACCTGGAGTCGCAGCTTTCCAAGCTCAACGCGAGTCTCGAGGATCTCCCTTCCGACTGAGCGCCCCTTATGTCTCAATCCAGCCAATCATACCTCCGCGGGGCCGTAGATAGAGTCGTCTACCAGAGCGCCGAATCCGACTACACCGTCCTCCGCGTCACCCTTGAAGATACCTCCCAGCAGGTCGTCGTCGTCGGCAACTTCGCCTCCGTTCAGCCCGGCGAGACCGTGAGCTGCAAAGGCGACTGGGTCCTTCACCCGCAGTACGGCAGGCAGTTCAAAGCGGCCGAATACGAACTTCGGCCGGCCCAGACCGTCTCCGGCATTCAGAAATACCTGAGTTCCAGTTTCGTACACGGCATCGGCGATAAGCTTGCGCAGCGAATAGTCAAAAGGTTCGGCACCGACACGCTTACCATCCTTGAAAAAAGCCCCGACCGCCTGGCGGAGGTCCCCGGAATAGGACGGAAGAAGCTCTCCGACGTTAGAAAAGCGCTCGAGCGTCAGAAAGGCGCACGCGCCGCCCTCATCTTCCTCCAGGAGCACGGGCTCGGGCCCGTCACGGCGGCAAAGGTCTTCCGGGCTTATGGCGGGGCGACGGTCGCCGTGATAAGAGAGAATCCTTACCGCATGATCTCCGACGTCTCCGGCGTCGGCTTTAAAACCGCCGACCGCCTCGCCGGAAAGCTCGGCATCGACGCAAGCTCCCCCTTCCGCATTCAGGCAGGAGTCGTCCATGCACTCCTGGAAGCGACGGACGACGGCCACGTCTATCTCCCCCGGCGTGAACTGCGCACCTGCGCCGGCAAGCTCCTCCGCACGACTTCTACCGCAGTGGATGAACAAATAGATCAGCTGGTCGCGTCTCGCGGGCTCATAAGTGAAGATTTTCCGGACCGGCCCGTCTACGCGCCGCACCTCTACGAGGCCGAGGTCGAAACCGCTCGAAAGCTCCGCACGATCCTCAAAGCCCCTCCCTCCACGCTCCCTTCCTCCGCCCTGCCCGAGCCGCAGGAGCCACGGAAACTCGCACAGGCAGAACTCTCGGGCGAGCAACAGAACGCAATCCGCCTGGCGGTCTCCGAAAAATGCATCGTCGTCACCGGCGGGCCAGGCGTGGGCAAGACCACGACGATACGCGGCCTCCTCGCTCTTGCCCGCCGCTGCGGGTTAACGTTCCTTCTTTGCGCGCCTACGGGAAGAGCCGCCAAGGCGCTCTCCCAGATCGCCGGGGCTGACGCGAAAACAATCCATCGGCTGCTCCGGTTCAACCCCGCCCTAAGCCTCTTCGAGCACAACGCTCAAAACCCCCTCCCCGCCGACCTCATCGTCGTTGACGAAGCATCCATGATAGACATCCTAATCATGCGCAGTCTGCTTGACGCAATCCCCGCCGGCGCCAGATTGGTTCTCGTCGGAGACGTGGACCAGATCCCGCCCGTCGGCCCCGGCAATCCTCTCAGCGAGATAATCGCTTCCGGAAAGGTGCCCGTGGTCCGCCTCACCGAGCTATTCAGGCAGGCTCGCGAAAGCCTCATAGTCCAAAACGCACACCGGATAAACCGCGGCAAGATGCCCCTCTTCGAGACCCATCCCGACGGTGACTTCTACTTCATCGAACAAGAAGACCCCGATGCAGTCGTCTCCACTGTCCTTCAGCTCTGCTGCGAGCGAATACCCAGGCGCTTCTCGCTTCACCCGCTCCGGGACGTTCAGGTGCTCGTTCCCTTGCACAAGGGAACCGTCGGCGTGGACAACCTTAACCGCGTGCTTCAGCGGGCCCTAAATCCCTCCGCCGTCGCGCTCAAGGCGGGGAGCCGCGAGTTCCGTCTAGGCGATAAGGTCATGCAGTTGAAGAACAACTACAGTAAAGAGGTGTATAACGGCGACATAGGCTTCGTCGAGAGCGTAAACCGCATTGACGGCCTCGTGACCGTGAGCATGGGCAACCGCAGCATCTCCTATTCAATGGAAGAGCTTGACGAGCTCATGACGGCCTATGCCATATCCGTTCACAAATCGCAGGGAAGCGAATATCCGGCCGTCGTCGTGCCTATCCTGCCGCGACACTTTCCCCTGCTTCAGCGAAATCTCCTCTACACCGCCGTCACCCGCGCCAAGAGGCTGCTGGTGATGATAGGCAGTAAGAAAGCCGTCGCCATGGCCGTATCCAACGATCGTGTGGCCCGTCGCTGCAGTCGCCTCGCCTGGCGTCTGAAGGAATAGGAGGGAAGCCATGAAGGACTCTCACGTCGTCTCGCTGCCCGAGCCCGTTCGCAAAGGTGATTCCAGCTTCGAAGAACTCGTCGCCGAAAGGGAAAGCAAGCGGTCCTTCAAGTCCGCCCACCTTACACTCACCCAGCTATCCCAGTTGCTGTGGGCCGCGTACGGACCCAACGCAGCCGGCGGAATGAAGCGCACTGTCCCGTCGGCCGGTGCAAGGTTCCCGCTCACTATCCTGGCCTGCGTCGGGGAAGGGACCGTGGAGGGCCTGGAGCCGGGCATCTGGGAATACCTGGCCGAAGAAAATAGCCTCGCCCGCCTTTCCGACGCCGACGTCCGCAAATCCCTCGCATCCGCTGCACTCGGCCAGCACTTCATCGCCCAGGCTCCCCTTTGCATCGCGGTCGTCGCCGACTTCGAAAAGACCACCTCGCGCTACGGCGAAAGAGGAGTCCGCTACGTATTCATTGACGTCGGCCACGTCGGCCAGAACATCTACCTGCAGGCCGTCTCTTTGGGTCTGGGAACGGTGGCTATCGGAGCGTTCGACGACCGGGCCGTAGCCAAAGCCCTAAACCTCCCGTCGAACCTCGCTCCCATTTATCTCATGCCCGTGGGATACACTCCCTGACGCGACGCCGCGCCACGTCAGAGCTTTTCCAGCCAGCTACCCCACAGGTAGACCGCCGCTGAGGTTGCCAATAGCAACCCTATGCCCGGAGCCATCAGTGCGTAAATCCTCCCCAGGCCCGCCTTGAAATACTCCTTCGTAAGAGCCAGGCAGAGATGAACCGGCGAAAGCAGCATCCCCACAAAGCCGCCCGCAAACGCAACGTAAAGCAGCCGGTAGTCAATTTCACCGCCGCGCATCATCAGCCCCGAGAGAAGCGGGAAACTACTCGCCACGAACGCCACCGTATTTCCCGTCAGAACGCCCACCACCAGCGGCACTGAGAAAAGAACCATAGCCCTATCAACTCCGCTCCCCGTTAGAAACTGCGGTATGGTCTCGACCGCCCCCGACGCATCCATCACCCTTCGAAACACCATTATCCCGAAGGCCAGCCAGATCAGCTCCTTCGTCGTCTTCTGCCGAAAGAATTCGGCCAGCCGGCCCGGAACTACCCGGTAGATGAGCGCGACGACGCCGATCATGAACAGCACGCTCATCACCAGCGCTTCCGTCGCGCTTCCCCAACGTCTGGCTACGGTCAATCTAACCAAGGCGGTAAGCAGGATCACAGCTACCACGGGCCACACACCACCGAAGAGGGCCGTGAAGGCGCGCCGCGGTGCCACTTTCTCAACGTCCGCGATCCGCCCCGCCGGGAGTGTCGGCAAGTATATCGCAACCCCCGCAACAATCATCGCCAGGCTGATAGGAATATTGGCCAGTATCACCTTTCCGAGCGGCACATCCAGAAGCGACGCAACCACAACTATCCCGGGGTAAAGCGGAAAGACGCTCTCCCAAATGTGCCTGAACCAGAAGTTGACCGTCGCTTTGCGCTCGCCGCTCAGCCCGATATTGTTCCCGGCTTCATCCATCATGTGGGCCGAAAGGAGCGCCCCACCCGGCATCGGCAGGAAGCCAATGAACGCCGGAATCAACGTCACAACGCTCCGCGAGTCGCCCGTAAGCCCTTCAAGCGAGCCCACTACCTTATCCAGGCTGCCGACCAGCCTGAGCAGCCAGCCAAAGAGGCTGATCCCCAAAAGCAAGCAGAGAAAGAAAAGCGTCTCCGGGCTGAAAACGCCCCTGCCCAACGCCTTTGTGAACTCAGCCGGCCCGATCCGGAACATCACGCCCAGCACCAGCGCGCACGCGATGAGTGCCTTACCTACTCCCACTTTCCGCCACAGCAGCACCAATAGAAAAAGAAAAACCAGCCCGACCTTGATTAGCGCGCTCACGCTCCTTGCTCCTAGTCGCCCCCTACGATGCGCCGACTTTCTCGATCCGCTCGCGCAGCTTCCCCTTGACCACAGCCTCGCGCAAGATCTCGCCGATATGCTTGACCTCCACATCCGCCCTCACGGCCGAAAGTCTCTCCTGCAGTTGGAACATGCATCCCGGGCATTCAGTTGCAACGATTTCCGCCCCGCTTCTCACAACTGCCTCCGCCTTCTTCCTCCCTATTTCTCCTGAGATATCCGGATGAAACAGACTGAAGAGCCCCCCGAGCCCGCAGCAGGAGTCGGCATCCTCCATCTCGACGAACTCCGCCGCCTTCCGCAGAAGCGTCCTCGGCTCCAGGTATATATCCTGCACCCATTTCAGATGGCACGGGTCGTGGAAAGTAACCTTCTCTGCCCCCTGCTTCCACTCGATCTCACCGCGCTCCGCCAGGAACTCGCTGAAGCTTTGAACCCTGGATGAGAATTCCTCGAACTCCTCACCGAAAAGCTTCGGGTATTCAACTCTCAGCGTGCTCGTGCACGAAGCGCACCCGGTCAAGATCACGCTCGGCCTTCGTCGAAGCAGCGCCTCCTTGTTTCTCCGCGCAAGCTTCTTAACTACCTTGAGATCCCCGACAGTAAGCGCCGGCGCCCCGCAGCAGACCTGATCCCTGGGAATTACCACCTGAAGCCTCAGCCTCTCCAGGACCTCCACACAGCTCTTTACAGCCTCCGGGTAAGCGTAATTCATCATGCATCCGGTGAAGAACGCGACGACCTCGCGGCCGGGCCTGGGGATGCGCCTGGCCGCCCACGAAAGAGACGTCTCCTTCGCCAGCGGCGGCACCCCCCTCCCGCCGAGAAGGAAAAGCGGAAGATGCCGCAGCCTCCGCCCACGTCGCGGGATCAGCTTAGAGAAAAACCCGGCCAGCCTCATGGCCGCATTGAAACCCCGCCGCCAGAAAAGAAGCCGCCTGAGCACCAGCCTGAGCAAGAACGGAAGCGGCCGCTTCCTTACCATCTCCGCCCGAACCATGTCAAGAATCAGCGCGTAGTCCACACCTGAGGGGCAGTTCGCCTGACAGCGCATGCACTTGAGACAGCTTCCCACGTAGTCGCCCAGTTTCCGCGTCGCGCCCACATCGCCGCGAAGATAAGCCTTTGCAAGCCGTATCCGCCCCCGCGCGACTCTCGTCTCGTCGAGCGTCTCCGCGAAAACCGGACAGAATGCCCGGCACTTGCCGCACACCGCGCACCTATCCAGCTCCGCTTGCCAGTCACGCAGTTCCGTCAATTCGATTCCTCGATGAAAATCTTCCCAGGATTGAGAATGCCTTTCGGATCGAAGAGCCGCTTCAGCGATCGCATAAGCTCCAGCTCCACTGCCGGCACTTCCAGCGAAAGGTACTTGGCCTTTACGTTCCCGATGCCGTGCTCGCCGGAAATAGATCCACCCAGCCTGACCGCCGTCTTGAATATCTCACCAACCGCCTCCTCGCCGCGTCTGGCCTGCTCGGGGTCCTTCTTGTCAATCATCACGTTGACGTGGATGTTTCCATCGCCAGCATGCCCGAAGCTTATGATGTCAACAGAGAAGCGCTCTCCGATCTCGCGGATTTCCGCCAGCGCATCCACGAGTCGCGTCACAGGCACGCAAATATCCTCATTTAGCTTATCCGGCGCCCGGTGGAACAGCGCCGGAGAAACGGACTTTCTCATTGTCCAGAGCTATTCGCGCTTCTCTTCCGACTCGGCCCGGTCGAGCCCAAGAGCACCATGGTCGGAAAAAATTTTCTCGCACCTACTCGCTTCATTCGAACCCGCCGATCCCGCGCCGTCCAGCTCCACCAGAAGCGCCGCGCCAACCCCCTGCGGAATCCCGAAGTCGCGGTATTGCGAAACGCACTCCAGCGTTGGCCCATCCATGAACTCCAGCGCGCGCGGCAATATCCGCGACCCCAGGATCCCCTGCGCGCACTTAATCGCATCTTCCTCCCCCCGGAAGTACCCCAGAAGCGTTATGACACTTCCCGCCAGCGGCATGAGCCGCACCGCAATCTTCGTAAATATTCCCAGCGTCCCTTCCGAACCCGCAAAAAGCCGCGTCAGGTCGTACCCCACCACGCTCTTCAACACCTTCCTCCCCGTCTGGATAACCTCCCCCGAAGGCAGAACGACCTCAAGGCCCACCACGTAATCCCGCGTCACGCCGTACTTAACGGCCCGAAGCCCGCCGGAATTTTCAGCCACCGCCCCGCCCAGCGTCGCAAACTCGTGGCTGGCAGGGTCTGGGGGGAAAAAAAGCCCCTGCTCCTTCAGCTGCGCTTCCAGATCCCCCAGCACAATCCCCGGCTCGCACACGGCTATCCTGTCCCCCGGGCGCACCTCCAGCAGGCGGTTCATCTTCGAAAAATCCAGCACCAGCCCGCCGCGAACCGGCAGCGCCCCTCCGCTCATCCCCGAGCCTGCACCCCGCGGATAGACCGCAAACCCTTCCGCGCTCGCAAGCTTCATCACCGCCGAGACCTCTTCCGTCGCAAGCGGCCAGGCCACCGCCTCCGCGGCGAACTCCTGCCGCGAAGCGTCGTACGAGGCGCCCACCACGTCTTCCGCAGCCGTAGAAAGGCGCTCTGAGGGGAATATTGATTTCAGCCTGCTAATTACGTCCCGTCTCATTCGTTCATTATATCACGCCGCAGCCGGCAGTTGACATCCCGGCACCGCGCGTTAATATTGACGGATAAGCGGAGACACGAGTCATGACTTCCGATCTGCACGAACTCGAAGAATTCGTCGGCTCCGATATCGTGGTGGACACCGATTCCAGGTTCATTTTCGTCGGCAAGCTCCAAAAGGTCCACGCGCATTTCCTTGACATGGCCGACGTGGACGTTCACGACTCGCAGGACACACCCACAACGAGGGAGCTTTACATCGTAGATGCGAGGCGGCACGGCCCCAGGCCCAACCGCACCAGGGCCCTCGTTAGAAAAGACCGCATCGTAAGTATCTCCAAACTCGACGACGTCATGCCCTACTAGCCGCTCGGCGGCACTGTCGGAGCGGCGATCTGCTGCGCTAGCGCCCGCCAAACGGGCCTCGTCCCCTCCTCTGCTCAGTCCGCTGCCTGAAGGACCGGCAGCGGTTGGCCAAAAGAGCGAATTTTTTCGCCATTTTCCCTTGACAAGTCCGGAAGGCGTGCTATAAGAGAAGCGAATTAGTTCGCGGAAGCGCCGGACCCAAACAGGAGGTGGCGATATGGCGCGCAGAAAGTCACGCACGCTAACCGAACTCGAACTGGAGATCATGCAGGTCATCTGGGGAAAGGGCGAAGCCACTGTTGAAGACATCCACGGCGCCCTCCAGAAATCTAACAAGCCCCTCGCCCGACCCAGTATTCGCACCATGCTTGCCATCCTTCGAGAGAAAGGCTACCTGACGCGAAAGCCCTTCGGCCGCGGACACGTCTACCGGCCAAAAGTCCAACCTGACCAGGCGCAGAGAAGCTTTCTCAAGGACATCGTCGAGCGGGTCTTCGACGGTTCCGCCTCAAACCTGGTTACGGCCCTCGTCAACTCCAGAATGGTTTCGCAAAAAGATCTCGCCGAGATCAGGCGACTGATTCGAGAGCATGAAAAGGGGGGAGCCGATGAACGCAATTGATTGGTGGGAAAGCGTAAATCGAATCGGATTTGCTGCGCTGCGTTTCCTTATGGCAGGGCTCTGGCAGTCCTCCATACTGATTGCCGCCGTCGGGCTGGTCATGTGGCTGCTTCGCAGCCGCCGCGCGTCGGTGCGCCACGCACTTCTGCTGGCTGCTTTGCTGCTCGCCCCCATTCTCCCCCTTCTGTCATTTGCTGCGTCCCGCGCAGGCACTCCTCAGGCAGCAGTCCGTGTCCTCCCGAGCTACGCTCCTCAGGCAATTCGCGCAACGCAGCCCCTGGCCCCTTCCGGAGGTGTCGCGGGGGCCGCACCCTCTCTGCCGGCAGGTGAGCCGCCGCGCACGGCCGACTCAAGCCCCCGGGCCTTTTCCCCTCTGGGCTACCCGTGGGCGCTTGCATTCATCGGTTACTGCGCCGGTCTCCTGCTCGTCGCAGGTTGGATTTCCCTTGGCCGGATTCGCATCCACCAATGGATATCCGGAGCCACCCCTTGCACCGATGAGCGCGTCCTTCGTATGTTCAAAGACGCCAGAGAAACCATTAAACTCCGCGAAGATCTTCTCGTTCTTGAAAGCGGCCGCGTCCCCACGCCGCTGAGCGCAGGCATGTTTCGACCGGTGGTTCTGCTCCCTCAGGGAATCGCCGTCGGGCTTTCGGACGACGAACTCCGCGCCGTCGCCCTTCACGAGACGACCCACGTGCGAAGACGCGACCCTCTGCTCCTGGGAATAGTCTCCGTCGTGCGCGCCGTCTTCTTCTTCCACCCGCTCATCTGGCTGGCAGCGCGCCAGATCTCCTCCCTCGCCGAGCAGGTCGCCGACGACGCGGTTCTTGACGCCACCGCCGAACCCCTCCCCTACGCCAGGATGCTAACGCGATTCGCCGAAAACCTCCCCCGTCGGGCTCTCTCGACCGAAGTCGCCGCCGGCCTCGCCCTCTCCAGAAGCGCTTTTCTTTCACGGGTCCGTTCCGTCCTTTCGGACCGCCGCGACAGCATCCGTAAGCTCTCCCGCCTCGCCGCCGCCGCCACCCTCCTTGCAGGAATAGCATCAATTGCGCTGGCCGC
>CAZUUK010000023.1:0-11484 GCA_964622675.1 uncultured Planctomycetota bacterium
GGTCTGGATGCGGTGAGGATAGTGCGTGCGGCTGCCAAAGAGATAGGGGGCGGTGGAGGGGGTAGGAAGGATCTGGCGCAGGCAGGTGGGAAGAGGGCGGAGGGGCTGGCTAGGGCGCTGGATAAGGCGAGGGAGGCCATCGCGGAGGGGCTCTCGAAGTGATGGCGCGATTGACCATGAGGGTTGGTTGGGATATAATTTGATTTTTCGTGTATCTTCGGCAGACTACGAGGGAGGGACAGGACAAGATGCCGGTTCCAAAGAAGAGGCATTCGCATTCGAGGGCGCGTAAGAGGCGCTCGCACAATTCGCTGAAAGCTAAGAGCCTTGCGACGTGTCCCAGGTGCAGCCAGGCGAAGCCACCACACACGGTTTGCCCGAATTGTGGGTATTATGCGGGGCGCTCGGTGCTGGAGATGGAGGAGAGTTAGTTGGTACGCGTCGCGATTGACGCAATGGGGGGGGACGCAGCACCTGGTGAGGTGGTGAAAGGGGCCGTCCTTGCGGCGGAAGGGGTGGAAGTTGCTGAGTTGATTCTGGTCGGGGATGAGGGCCGTATCCGTGAGGGGATGGAGAGAGAAGGATACAGAGGTGATAAGGTAAGGACGCTGCACGCCGGCGAAGTGGTGGAGATGGGGGAATCTCCGGTCGAGGCTATAAAGAGGAAGCCTGATTCTTCCCTTTTTAAAGCCGTAGAACTGGCCGCATCGGGTGGGGCGGAGGCGGTTGTAAGTGCGGGGAATACGGGGGCTTTCGTGGCGGCGGCCACGCTGTTGATGAAACACCTTCCGGGGGTGAAGCGGGCGGGGATAGCCGCGACCTTTCCTACCTATCACCGGACGTGTACTGTGATTGACGTCGGCGCGAACATAAGGTGCCGCGCGGAACATTTGCTTCAGTATGGGGTGATGGCCTCGGAGTTTGCGAAGTCCGTTGTGGGGGTGGAGAACCCGGAGGTGGGGCTCCTTAATATAGGCGAGGAAGTCTCGAAGGGAAACGACCTGGTGAAGCGAACGCACAAGCTGCTGGTCGAGAGCAGCCTGAGGTTTGTTGGGAATGTGGAGGGGCGGGATATCTTCTCGGGGGAATGCGATGTGGCAGTGTGCGACGGATTTGTCGGCAACATGGTGCTAAAGGTTACGGAAGGGCTGTCGGAAGTTCTGTACAGGTTGGTGGAAGAGGCGGTCGGGCCGCAGTTGGAGCAAGCGCCGGAAATGGAGAGGTTCCTGGGAAGACTGAGGAAGCGGACGCAGTACGCGGAGTTCGGTGGAGCGCCGCTTTTGGGTGTGAACGGGGTCTGCGTAATATGTCACGGCAGGTCGGAGGCGTTGGCTATCAGGAATGCAATTGCGGTGGCGGCGGAGGTCGCAAGGGAAGATGTAAACAGCAAGATCGTGCCCGCATTGAGCAAGTCGTAGCAGGAATCTGAGAGCTAATTCTGACATCCTGGGGCAGCGATAGAGCATGAATGAAATAAGGAAGGTCGCGGTCGTCGGCACGGGCTCATTCGTACCGGAACGCGTGCTGACGAATTTTGATCTGGAAAAGATGGTGGATACGAGCGACGAGTGGATAACGACTCGTACGGGGATCAAGGAGAGACGGATAGCGGACGAGAGTATGGCTTGCTCGGATCTGGCTGCGGAGGCGGTTGGAAAGGCGCTGGAGGACGCGGGCACGCGAGCCGAGGAGCTGGATATGATCGTAGTGGGCACGATCACTTCGGATAAGCTTCTTCCCTCAGCGGCGTGCTACCTGCAGGAGAAGCTGGGTGCGAAGCGAGCGGCGTGCTTCGACCTTGGGGCGGCCTGCTCGGGATTTGTTTACGGGATGGCCGTTGCGTGGCAGTTTGTGGCGACCGGGATGATGGAGAAGGTGGCTGTGGTCGGCTCGGAGGTGCTCTCACGGATTACGGATTATGAGGACAGAGCGAGCTGCATTCTTTTCGGCGACGGAGCAGGTGCGGCGGTGCTGGCGCCGGCGCGGGACGGAGACGCGGAGATACTGTACAGCTTTATGGCGTCGGATGGTTCCGGAGCGGATATGATGCAAATCCCCGCGGGAGGCTCGCTGCGGCCGACGAGTCACGAGAGTGTGGAGGCGAGGCAGCATTACATGGCGATCCGGGGAAGGGAGGTCTTCAAGTTTGCGGTGGAGACGATGCGCTGGTTAGTGGCAGACGCGATGGAGCACTGCGGGCTGGAGGCGAAGGACGTGAAGCTGGTTATCCCACACCAGGTGAACTCCCGGATAATTGAGGCGGCGACGAAGAAGCTGAGCATTCCGCTGGAGAAGGTCTACGTGAACATAGACAGATACGGCAATACTTCTGCCGCATCGATTCCTATAGCGCTTGACGAGGCGAGGAGGGAGGGGATAATTCAGCCGGGGGATGCAGTTATACTCGTGGCGTTCGGCGGCGGACTTACCTGGGGTTCTATGGTGATAAGGTGGTAAGCTGATGGGCGGGGCGGCCTTCGTATTCCCGGGGCAGGGCGCGCAATACGTTGGGATGGGACGGGATTTCTACGAGAACGTGGAGGGGGCGAGGCAAAGGTTCGAGGCGGCAAGCCGGGCGCTGGGGTTCGACCTGGGGCGGGTTTGCTTTGAGGGGTCGGAGGAGGAGCTTTCTTCGACGGCGGTGAGCCAGCCGGCGATTCTCGTTACAAGCTTTGCGGCACTGGCTGCCGTGAGGGAGGCCTGCGGCGGGCTGCCTGAGTGCGATTTTGCGGCGGGGCTGAGCCTGGGGGAGTATACGGCGCTTGCTTTCTCCGGCGCGATAGAGTTCGAGGATGCGGTGGCGCTGGTGCGCAAGAGGGGCGAGTACATGGAGGAGGCGGCGGAAGCTCGCCCGGGAGGGATGAGCTCCATAATCGGGCTGCAGCGGGAACCGGTGGAGAGGATATGCGAGGGGGCTCGTACGGAGGGAGTGGTGAAGATTGCCAACTTGAATTGCCCGGGGCAGGTTGTTGTGTCGGGCGAATTTGCTGCGCTGGAGCGGGCGGAATCTATGGCCAGGGAGATGGGCGCGAGGAAGGTTGTAAGACTTGCGGTGAGCGGAGCGTTTCACTCGCCTCTGATGAAGAGCGCTAGAGAGAAGATGGAGAAGGCACTTGCGGGGACGGAGATTCGGGTTGCGAACCCGCCGGTGACGGCGAACGTTACCGCGCGGCCGGTATGTCAACCGGAGGAGATAAGACAGGCGCTTCTAGAACAGATGGACGGGATGGTAAATTGGGAGGCTTCGGTGCGTTTTATGATTGACTCCGGGGTGGATAGGTTTTATGAGATAGGGCCGGGAAAGGTGCTCGCCGGGCTCATCCGGCGGATTGACCGAAGGGTCAAGGTGGTGAATGTTAGCGATAACGAGTCGGCGAGGAGCGCCTTAGGAGAGGTCGTGGAAGGGGAAGAGGAATGAGCGTGGCAGGGAGAGTAAGCTTCGTTACCGGTTCCGGAAGGGGTATAGGCAAGGCGATAGCGGAGAGATTTGCAAGAGAAGGGGGTAAGGTTGTAATCTCGGATATTGATGGCGAGCTGGCGAGAAAAGCCGCGGCAGATATAGGGGCAACCGGGGCGCAGGCAACGGCGATTGAGGTCGACGTGACGGAGTACGAGGCGGTAGAGGCGGCGATGAAGGATGTCGCCTCGGATATGGGGGGAATAGATATACTGGTCAACAATGCCGGGATAACGGCAGACGGCTTGATCCTTCGGATGAGCACGGAAGAGTGGCGGAAGGTGATAGCGGTAAATCTGGAAGGAACGTTCAACTGCACGAAGGCGGTCGCACGATATATGATGAAGAAGAGATGGGGTAGGATAATAAACATCGCATCGATAATCGGGCTGATGGGAAACGCGGGACAGGCGAACTACGCGGCATCGAAGGCGGGTATAATAGGGCTGACTAAGTCGTCAGCGAAGGAGCTAGCCGGGCGGGGGATAACGGTGAACGCCGTGGCGCCGGGGTATATAATGACGGCGATGACGGAGAAGCTGGACGGAGAAGTGAAGGAGCGAATGAAGGAGCTTATTCCACTGGGGAGGTTTGGGAGACCAGAGGATGTGGCAGGTGTGGTTGCATTTCTGGCGGGGGATGATGCAGAATACATTTCCGGTCAGGTTGTTCAAGTGGATGGCGGGATGCTCATGTAGGGGCAATTCGCGCTGCAGGTTGGAATCGCAAATGTGTCGGAATTTTCGTGAGAGATTGAGATTTCGTCAGGAGATTTAGGAGGTGTGGATGTGTCCGTCGAGGAAAAGGTGATCGGGATCGTCAGCGAGCAGATGAACGTGGACAGGTCGCAGATCACGAAGGAGACTTCGTTCGTGAACGACCTGGGAGCGGACTCGCTTGACACGGTAGAGCTTGTTATGGAGTTCGAGGACGAGTTTGATCTGGACATATCCGACGAAGATGCGGAGAAGATTCAGACGGTCGGGGAGGCCATAGGTTACATCGAGAAACGGCTTCAGGAGAAATGAGCGGACGCAGGGCGGTTGTGACAGGATTGGGAGCGATATGCTGCCTGGGGTGCGATGTTAGCGCGATCTGGGAGAGGATGGTGCGGGGGGAGTCAGGGGTAGGGAGGATAAAGTGGTTCGACGCCAGTGGGTACGATGTGCAGATAGGGGGGGAGGTATGGGGCTTTGATCCGAGCGAGTGGATGGGTAGGCGGGAGGCGCGGAGGCTGGACAGGTATGCTCAGTTTGCGGTAGCGGCGGGGGGCAGGGCGGTGGAGGATTGTGGTCTGGAGATGGGGAAGGAGGTTCCGGAGCGAGTTGGAATTATAGTGGGGTCCGGTGTTGGGGGGCTTTGGGAGATGGAGCAGCAGCACGAGGCGCTGATGAAGCGCGGTCCTGGGAGGGTTTCGCCGTTTCTCGTGCCGAAGCTGATGCTGAACGCGGCGCCGGGCGAGCTTGCGATCCGATTCGGGGCGAAAGGTCCGAACTACGCGGTGGCGAGCGCATGTGCGTCGGCGACGCACGCGCTGGGTGATGCGTTTTGGTTGGTGCGGGACGGGAAGGCGGATGTGGTTATTACGGGCGGCGCGGAGGCGGCGTTGACACCGCTGGGGCTTGCGGGGTTCTGCTCGCTGAAGGCGATTTCAAAAAGGAATGATGCTCCGGAGAAGGCCTCCAGGCCGTTCGAGCGGAACAGGGATGGATTCGTGCTGAGCGAGGGGGCGGGCATAGTTGTGGTTGAGGAGCTGGAGCACGCGAGGAGGAGGGGTGCGGAGATTTACGCCGAGCTAGTCGGTTTCGGGATGAGCTGCGATGCCCAT
The DNA here is from genome assembly GCA_964622675.1 of uncultured Planctomycetota bacterium. Taxonomy (GTDB): domain Bacteria; phylum Planctomycetota; class DG-23; order CAZBND01; family CAZBND01; genus CAZUUK01. The sequence goes on from CAZUUK010000023.1 coordinate 5,286, forward strand.
CATATTACGGCTCCCGAGCCGGAGGGAGCGGGGGCGTCGGCATCCATGAGGAACGCGCTTTCGGACGCGGGGATTGCGGCGGAAGAGGTGGACTATGTGAACGCTCACGGGACGTCGACGCAGTTCAACGATGCGATGGAGACGAGATCGCTTAAGCGCGCCTTTGGGGGGCATGCGAAGAAGCTGGCGATCAGCTCCAGCAAGTCTATGCTTGGCCACATGCTAGGGGCTTCAGGGGGGGTGGAGTTCATAGCGATGGCGCTTGCCCTAAAGTATCAGGTAATACCTCCGACGATAAACTATGAGGAGGCGGATCCGGAGTGCGACCTGGATTACGTGCCCAATGAAGCGAGAGAAATGAGGGTTCGGGCAGCGATTTCGAATTCTTTTGGATTCGGCGGGCATAATGCGAGCGTGGTAGCGCGGGTTTTCGAAGATGGTTCCTGAAGGTTCAATGGAGAATTCGACGGTGAGTGAGGGCGCGGGAGAGGGCCGGAACATTGAGCGGGTCCTCAAGCTGGAGCTTCCGGTGTCGGTTATTATTGACGAGAAAGAAGTTAATCTGGAGTTTGTGCTGGATCTGGGGCCGGGTGGTATAATAGAGTTTGACAAGGCGAGTGCCGACGCGCTCGATATAGTTGTCGCGGGGAAGAAAATCGGACGCGGGGAGGTGGTAAAGGTGGGGGAGAATTTCGGTGTAGTGGTCAGGGAGATTGGAGGCGTTCGCGAAAGGGTGGAACAACTGGGCGGCCTGCCGCAGAAGTGATGTTGCCGTACAGACACGTTTTCTCCTTCCTTTAATTCCCAAGAGCGTTTGTGAGGAGCTTGTATGGCAAAGCTGAGAAATAAGAGGGTGTTGATCACTTCCGGGCCGACGAGGGCCTTGATAGACCGCGTGCGGTACATAACGAACCGGTCTACGGGAAGGCTGGGAGCGGCAATTGGGGAGGCGGTGCTGGGTGAGGGGGGCGCGGTGACTTTCATCCGGGGTGAAGGGAGCTATGCGCCGAGGGGAGTGGGGAAGCTGAGCACGCTTGAGGTTCATACTGTGGAGACAGTGAGTGGACTCGCGGGGCTGCTTGAAGAGCTGCGGGAGGAGAGTTTCGATGTGATAATCCATGCGATGGCGGTTCTGGACTACGCGCCGGAGTCGTTTGTGGACGACAAGGTGCGGTCCGGGAGGGAGGAATGGGTTGTGCGGCTGAAACGGACGCCGAAGGTGATTTCGCGGATGCGGCGATACTGGCCGTCGGCGGTTTTCGTGGGGTTCAAGCTGGAGGTGGCAGTCACCGAGGAGCATCTTGAGCGGTTGGGCAAGAGGTTTCTCAAGAAGGCAAAGTGTGACGTTGTGGTGGCCAACGATCTGGAAAAGGTCGAGGCCCATCGGCACCGGGCGTGCATAATTCACGACGGCGGAGATAAAGTTCGGTGGGAGGAGAATAAGGGAGCCATTGCTTCGGCGCTTGTTGAGGTGCTGGAAGCGGAGCGGAAGTAGTTCGACAGGGAGAGGAGAAGCGCGAGCCGGTCAGCAGATGCGGGGCAGTTGCTCACCGTAGGGCATTTCGACGACGCGAGTGCCGCCAATTTCGGTCTCCATTACGACGTGGCCGATCCATTCGGAAGTCACCTCGCCGATGATGGTGGCGTGGCTGCCCAAGGGGTGGCGTCTCATGGCGGCGAGGAGCTTTCTGGCCTGCTCGAGGGGGCAGAGGGCGATGAGTTTTCCCTCGTTGGCGACGTAGAGGGGGTCAATGCCGAGCAGGTCGCAGGCGGAGGCGACCTCTTTCCTGACAGGGATGCGGCTGGAGTTGAGGCGGATGCCGACATCGGAAGACTGGGCTATTTCGTTGAGGGATGAAGCGAGGCCGCCGCGCGTGGGGTCGCGCAGGACGTGAATCTCTACCTCTGTGCCAAGCATAGTTTCCACGAGATCGGCCAGGGGGGCGACGTCGCTTTGTACCTGGGTTTGAAACTGGATTCCCTCGCGCTTGCTCATGACGGCGATGCCGTGGTCGCCAATGTAGCCGTTCAGGAGGACGACGTCGCCGTCGGCGGCGCGGTCCGAGGAAATCTCGAGTTCGTGCTCGACGGCGCCGATCCCGGAGGTGGTGATGAAAAGGCCGTCGGCGGCCCCTTTCTCGACGACTTTTGTGTCACCGGCTATGACTTTGACGCGAGCTTCTTCGGCGGCCTTGCCTATTGATTGGGCGATGGCATCGAGCTGGGCCAGCGGGAAGCCTTCTTCCAGGATGAGGGAAAGCGAGATGTATAAGGGGCGGGCGCCGGCCATGGCGAGGTCGTTGACGGTGCCGCAGACTGCGAGCCTGCCGATGTCCCCACCTGGGAAGAAGAGGGGCCGGACGACGTAGGAGTCGGTGGTGAAGGCCAGGCGCTCGGGGAGGGGGTCGTCTATGAGGGCGCTATCCTGGAGCGGCTCCAAGAGAGCGTTGCCGAGCTTGGGGATGAAGGTTTGCTCTATCAGCTCGCGCATAGCGGTGCCGCCGCCGCCGTGGGCGATGAGGATCCTGTCTGTATCAGGTGTCATTGTGGGGCGCGACCTCCTTTTTCAGCGATTGGTTGTATTTGTGGAAGGCGGCGCATGCGCCTTCGCTGGAGACCATGCACGGGCCGACCGGTGATGCCGGGGTGCAGCGGGTGCGGAAGAGGGGACACTTCGGCGGGAGTATCAAGCCGCGAAGCACGTCGCCGCAGCGGCAAGCGGGATCGTCGCTGCCGGCGGAGACGTGAAGATCAAAGGCCTTGGCCGCGTCGAGATACGAAAGATGCTCTCTTATCTCCAGGCCGCTCGCGGGGATCGTGCCCAGCCCCCGCCAGGGGGAGTCCGCCGGCTCGAAGACTTCGTCCAGGATATCAAGGGCCTTTCGGTTGCCTTCGGGGGGGACCGTTCGAGAATATTCGATCTCGACCGTAGGCTCTCCGCGCTCTATCTGTCGGCAGAGGAGGAGGACGGAAAGGAGGACATCAATAGGCTCAAAGCCGCCTATGACGCAGGGGATGCGGTAGTTCTTAGCTATGGGCTGATACGGAACGCTGCCGATGATGGTGCTGACATGGCCGGGGCAGATGAAGCCGTGTATCTTCAGGTCGTCCGAGGCGGCGAGGGCCTCGAGGGCGGGCGGGATCAGTTTGTTTGCGGGGAGGAATGAGATGTTGTCGAGGTTTTTCCTTCGCGCTTGAAGGATCGTCCAGGCGATGGAGGGAGAGGTGGTCTCGAAGCCGATGGCGAGGAACACGACTTTGCGGGCGGGATCGGTTTGCGCTATGTCGAGCGCATAGGCGGGCGAATAGGCGACGCGAATGTCGGCGCCGGCAGCCTTTTCGGCGGCGAGGAAGGAATTGGAGCCCGGGACGCGCATCATGTCGCCGAATGTGACGACGGTGGTATCAGGAGCGTGGGCGAGGGATATGGCGGCGTCAATGTATCCGGCGGGCGTGACGCAGACGGGGCAGCCGGGGCCGGAGACGAGTTGGAGGCGGTCCGGAAGGAGGGAACGGATGCCGTAGCGCGCGATGGCCATGGTGTGCGTTCCGCAGACTTCCATGAGGCGGATGGCGTCAAGTGGGATGCGGGAGACGACCTGGCGGATTTCGTGGAGGAGTTCTTTGGTGAGGGTTGGGTCTCGATAGGTCTCAAGGTGACTCTTCACGAACCTTCCTCCAGAGATCCAGCAGCTCATGCGCCTCGGCGGGGGCGTATTTCTGGATGGCGAAGCCTGCGTGGACGAGGACATAGTCGCCCGGAGAGATGTCACTAAGGAGTGAGAGGTTTGCCTGTACCCTGGTTCCTTCGCACTCTACGGTGCCGCTTTCGCCTTCGATTTTCATCACTTTTGCCGGGATAGAAAGACACATTTATACTGACATCCTTTTCCATGCGACCACCGCCTGACCGAGGGAGATGCCTCCGTCGTTGGGCGGCACCATTTTGTGTATGTAAACGCGGAAATCGCGCGACGAAAGCTCTTCGAGCAGCTTCTCCGTTAGGTACGTGTTCTGAAAGACGCCGCCGGAGAGGACCACCCTATCTAACCCTGTGACGCGGCGGGCGGCAAGAGCCATGTCGAGGCCAAGCTGGCAGATGCTGTTGTGGAATCGCGCTGCGATGACCTCACGCGGGACGCCTGAGCGGATGTCCCGGACGACGGCGCGGATCAGGGGGGAGGGGTCGGAGGTGAAAGGGGGCGCGGCGGAAAGCTCCAGGGGGTATGCGGAGCTTTCCCCGGCGACGGCGAAGTACTCCAGCTCCATGGCGGGCTGGCCGTCGAAGCTCGGGCTGGGACATATGTTCAGGAGGGCGGAGACGGCGTCGAAGAGTCTGCCCATGCCCGAGGAGAGCGGTGAGTTGACGTTCTTTTCGAGCATTTGTGCGAGGGAGCTGCGGTCAGGGGCGGGGATGCGTTTCATGCAGTTGAGGTCGAGGTCTGCGGCGTCAGAGCCGTAGGCGGAAAAAAGGAAAGAGAAGGCCATGCGGTCGGGGTGGTCTACGCATCTGTCGCCGCCCGGCATGGGCGTGGGAGCGAGGGAGCCAAGGCGCTCACAGTCGCCGAGGCTGGCGATGAGGAGCTCGCTTCCCCATGTTTTGCCGTCGGTGCCGTAGCCGGTGCCGTCGAAGGTGAGGCCGATGGCGCGGCCATCGAGGGAGTGCTCTGCCATGCAGCTTGCGATGTGGGCGTGGTGGTGCTGGACGGCGAGCAGCTTCAGATTGCGTCTCTTTCTTGCGTAGGCGGTGCTCATGTAAGCCGGATGGAGGTCGTGGGCGATTATGGCGGGGTCGGCGTCGAGGAGCTTTCCGAGGTGAGCGACGACGTGTTCGAAGAATTGGAGTGCGAGCGGATTGTCGAGGTCGCCGACGTGCTGTCCGGGAAAGGCGTAGTCGTTCTTGACGAAGCAGATGGTGTTTTTCTGCTCGGCGCCGACGGCGAGTATGTGCTTAGAGGCGGGGGCGGGGAGTTCCACGGGCGCGGGCGCGTATCCGCGAGAACGCCGGAGCATTACGGGTCTTCCGGACATAACGGCGACGACGGTGTCGTCGGCGCGGGTGAGGATGTGGGGGTTGTGGACGAGGAAGGCGTCGGCGATGGTGCCGAGGCGGCGGAGGGCTTCGTCGTTGTCAATGGCGATGGGCTCGTCGGTTTGATTGCCGCTGGTCATCACGAGCGCCGCGAAGCCCTCGCGCAGCAGAAGGTGATGGAGGGGTGTGTAGGGGAGCATGACGCCGAGGTAGGGGCTGCGAGGCGCGACGTTTTCTGCGATGGGTCCTTGGGGGGGCTTGGGACAAAGGACAATCGGGCGCCGGGCGGATGTCAGAAGCCGGACGTGGGCCTGCGAGAGGCGGCAGAAGGTGCGAATTTCGTTGAGGGACGGGCTCATGATGGCGAGCGGCTTCGCCTCGCGGTATTTCCTTTCGCGGAGCCGGGCGACCGCTTTTTCGTTGGCGGCGTCAACGGCGAGGTGAAATCCGCCGAGGCCCTTTATGGCGACTATCTTGCCGGCTTTGAGATGCTGAGCGGCCTGACGGATGGCTTCGTCGCGCGCGGCGAGAGATTTGCCGCTCGCGTCCAGAAAGGCGACGCTAGGGCCGCATTCCCAGCATGCGTTTGGCTGTGCGTGGAAGCGGCGGTCGGACGGGTCATCGTACTCGCGCTGGCAGCGCGGGCACATTGTGAAGGCGGACATCGAGGTGAAAGGTCTGTCGTAGGGTATGTCGCTGATCATGGTGTAGCGAGGGCCGCAGTTGGTGCAGCTTATGAAAGGATAGCGGTGACGGCGGTCGGCGGGGTCGAATAGCTCGCGCAGACAATCGTCGCAGGTGTCGGAGTCGGGCGGAACGAGAGCGGTTTTTTCGTGATCGCTTCTGCTTTTGACGATCTTGAATGCCTTCTCGCCGAGTGACGGGATCGGATTGCGTTTCAGCGAGGTGATGGTGGCGAGCCGCGGGGCGCCGTTCTCGAGCGATTCGACGAAAGATTCGATGTCTCCGGCGCGGCCTTCGACCTCGATCTCGACGCCGCGAGAGTCATTGAGGACCCAGCCGCTGAGGGAGTACTTCAGTGCAAGGTGATAGACGTGGGGGCGAAATCCGACGCCCTGGACTATTCCGCGGACCAGAATGTTCTCCCTGGGCATGCTGTGTTTTCCTGCTGATTTACGGCGGGGGCATTTGCTCGATTACCGCGAG
>CAZUUK010000023.1:11584-46947 GCA_964622675.1 uncultured Planctomycetota bacterium
AGCGCGGCGTATGCGCCGACGTACTTTTTGACGCGGTGGACGAAGACGTCAATGGCAAGCCGGGCGCGGGAGTCGCCCGCCGAGGCTGCCTGGAGTATGTCGCGAACGTCGTTGGTTTTGTCAGAGAGCGCCAGCAACCCGCTTTTTTTGTTGAGGAGCTCATCGAGCTGGTCTACGGTTGCCGATTCGTGGCGGGCGAGGAAGAAAACGATGGCCGGGTCTATATCACCGGAGCGGGTCCCCATGACGAGTCCCTCGAGCGGTGTGAAGCCCATGCTGGTCTCGACGGACTTTCCAGCCTTTACGGCGGTGATGCTGCATCCGTTTCCGAGATGGCAGGTTATTAGATTGAGGGCCGCGGGCGGCTTGCCGAGGGTCCTTGCGGCTTCCAGTGCGACGTAGCGATGAGAAGTTCCGTGGAAGCCGTAGCGGCGGATACCGTGGCGGCGGTAGAGCTCCAGCGGGATTGCGTAGAGATAGGCCTCTTGGGGGAGGGTTTGGTGAAATGCCGTGTCGAAGACGGCTACGTGAGGGACGTCACCGAAGAGCTCCTGGCAGGCCTCGATGCCGCGATAGTTGGGCGGATTGTGCAAGGGCGCAAGGGGGAAGCAGTCGCGGATTGTCTTCTTGACGTCATCATCAATGAGCACCGGCTGGGAGACCTTCTCTCCGCCGTGGACGACGCGGTGGCCGACGGCGTCTACGATCCTTTGGCCTTCAGGCGGAGAGAACTGAGTCTGGCTCACGTGCTCCGCCACGACGCGGAGAGCGTCGCGGTGATCTTTGACGGAGACCTCGCTGTCGGACTCCTCTCCGGCGTGAGTTGAGTACTTGAGCCGGGGGGCTTCAAGACCTATCCTCTCGACGATGCCTTTGGTGAGGGCCATCTCGGTCTCCATGTCGAAGAGGGAGAACTTTACGGAAGAACTGCCGGCGTTGATAACGAGGATTCGATTTGTGCTCTTCTCCATTGCTGCGGGCCTCTCATTAGGTGTGGGGCGGCACGAGATCAGAGGCTTTTCAGAATGCCTTCAACGTCAACGTATTGTCTGACCATGGTTTTGGCGAGCTCGATCTTTCTGGTGTCGCAGGGCCTTATTTTGACGATGAGGTCGTGTATCTTGGAAGCTGCGGTGTAGCTGTCGTCTTCCATTAGGAGGACGGGGATCTGCGTCCTTCGGATGATGCGTATGATGTTCTTGTGGGGGAATATGCCGCCGGTGAGGACGATTCCGGCGAGGCGAGGGGTTGGCTCGCCGCTGAGGAGGCCCGAGGCTATGGCCGTGAGTATGAGGTCCTCCCGGTCGCCGGGGGTTATTAGGAGGACATTGTCGCGGAAGTACTCGAGGGCCATGTGGGGTGACATAGCGCCGATGATGATTTTTTCGGCGAGGTTGGCGAGGCACTCCTCTCCGTGTAGGAGCTCCGAGTCAGTGTCTTCGAGGATCTGCGCTATGGAAGGCCCCGAGAGGATGGGCTCGTAAGGGATGGTGCCGAGGAGTTTCAGGTTCTGGCGCGATAGGCCCTTGCGAACATATCCGGCTACGGAATCTAACTTTGAGGGGAAGACGCGGTTTAAGATGACGCCGATTATGGGGACGCCGTTGGCATCGAAGAAGGTGCGGTTGAGGGAAACCTCGTCAATGGGTCTGCCGATGCCGCCGCCGGTGACGATGATAACGGCCGCCTGGAGCATTCTGGCGACGCTGGCGTTGGAGAGATCAATGACGCTGCCGACGCCTGCGTGGCCGGTGCCTTCGATGACGACGATGTCGGTTTTTTCCTGGACCCTTTCGAGGGAACCGACTATTTGGTTTTCGAGGTCGAAGGAATCGGCGTCGTCAATGTAGCGCTTGGTGAGGCCATGCACTATTGCAATGGGGCTCATGTCCTTTAGATGGCAGTCGAGGCCGCAGGCCGATTCGATGAGGACGGAGTCTTCGTCCACCTGGTATCCGCCCGATTCGACGTAGCGCTGGCCGACCGGCTTGATGAATCCGACGTTCATAGAGGACTTTTGGAAGGCATCCACCAGGCCAAGGGATACGGTAGTCTTTCCTTCGTTCTGTCCTGTGCCGGCGATGAAGACGCGATTTGCCATGTATGCCCCTTATGTTTCTGGTTGTGCGGCGGCGCGAACTGCGGTTGCCGCGATGACGTCCACTATTTCCTCCGATTGACTGCCTCTGGAGAGGTCGTTGGCTGGTTTTGCGAGACCCTGGATGAGAGGGCCGAGGGCTTGGCCGCCGCTTAGGCGCTGGACCAGCTTATAGGATATATTACCCACGTTGAGGTCGGGCGCGATAAGTATGTTGGCTCTTCCGGCGACGGGGCTCTCGGGACATTTTCTGGCCGCGACCTCCGGGACCAGGGCGGAATCGGCCTGGAGTTCCCCGTCTAGTATGAGGCGGGGAGCCTTTTCTCTGGCGAGTTGGGTTGCCTTTGCGACTTTTTCTACGAGCGGGTGGGCGGCGCTTCCCTTGGTGGAGTAGGAGAGGAAGGCGAGGCGCGGCTGGCGTCCGAAGAGGATTTGGTAGGAGAAGGCGGTTGAGACGGCTATGTCTGCGAGCTGCTCGGGGTTGGGGTCCGGGACGACGCCGGCGTCGGCTATTACGAGGAGTCCGTCATCTCCAATTGAGGGATTCGACGTGTCAATGGGAACAAAGCTCGAGACGACTGAAACGCCCGGAGCGGGGCCGATTACCTGAAGAGCGGGACGGAGGACGCGGGCTGTGGGTAACGAGGCACCGGCGACGTATGCGTCTGCGTCGCCGAGATGAACCATGACGGCGGCGAAGTAGACGGGGTCGCGGATCAGCTCAGCGGCCCGATTCTCCGTCACGCCTTTATGTTTGCGGAGCTGAAAGAGGGTTTGGGCGTAAGTAGAGGATTTGGGAGAGGTCTCGTAGTCAACTATCTCGACGCCGCTCAGGCTGACGCCAAGGGATTCGCCGAGCTTTGCCACCTCTTCGGGCTTGCCGAGAAGCACGATGTTGGCGAGTCTCTCTGAAGTAGCGATGGCGGCAGCTTTCAGGATACGCTCGTCGGCGGACTCCGGCAGTACGACGCGCGCGGAAGATTCCTGCGCCCTTTGGCGCAACTGATTGAAGGGGGACAGTTCAGGAGCCATTTTTGAGATCCATGGTGCTCAGTAGCCAGCTTTCTTGTCCACAACGTTAAGGAGAGATTGGCCGTTTGCGAACCTTCGGAGGTTTTCAGTGAAGAGACTAATGTGGCGGCGGGCGTTTGCGTCGCGGGATACGCCGGAGATGTGAGGTGTATAGATGAAGTTGTCCAGCCCCCACATTTCGTCTTCCGGGGGGAGGGGCTCTTTCTCGACCACGTCCAGGCCGGCGCCGGCGATGCGGCGCTCAATAAGTGCTTTCTTGAGAGCTTCCTGATCGATCGTCTTGCCCCGGCCGACATTGAAGATGTAAGCCGCGGGCTTCATGGCGGCGATCTCCTGCGGGCCGACGATATGATATGTGTCGTCGGTGAGGGGAAGCGTATCGACGATGAAGTCGGCGCGGGGGATTGCTTCCAGAAGCTTATCCGGGGGATAGATCTCGTCGGCGTATTGGCAAGGGGCGTGGGGGTTCCGGCGGATTCCGATGGTGTACATGTCGAAGGCTTTGGCGCGTTTAGCGGTGTTCTCTCCGACTCTTCCCATGCCGAGGATGAGGATGGTCTTGCCGGCGAGTTCTCCGGGAGGAGGCCTGCGTACGACCTTGCGGTTGGGGCGTTGTTCGACGGCGTCTTTTACTGAACGGACGAAGACGAGCATCATGGCGAAGGCGCTTTCGGCCATGGGGATGCCGTGAACGCCGCGGGCGTTGGTGATTATGAAGTCCCTATCACTTATCCATGGCCACTTCCGGAAGATGGGGTCAACGCCGGTGCTTCCCACCTGGAGCCAGCGAAGATTGGCGGCGGCCTTCAGTATTTCACCGTCTATGGGACCGCCAAGGATCACCTGGACGTCCGGCGCGGCTTTTAGCGCTTCTTCCACGGAGGAGACGGGGACAAACTCGTACTGCGTGGAGATTGACGTGTATCCTTGCTTGCCGCGCTCGAAATCCTCTTTGTGGATCAAGACTTTCATCCGCGCAGGTCCTTTCCTGTAACGAGTTTTCTCGGGCGGGATTTGCAGCCGACGGCCTTTCGAAGGCGGCTGACGGCGGCTTTGAGGAGCTTGGGGATCTCAGCGGAGCTAGAGGCGGAGATTTTGCCCGCAGCCATGGAGCTGTGTCCGCCGGCCGAGCCGTCCGGCTCGGCTATGGCCTTGGCGAGTGATGCTGCGTCCTCGGTTAGGCTGCGAACGGAGAAAAAGATCTCGTTTCGAAGGGCACCGATGCAGACGGCGTAGTCAATTCCCTCAAGGCGTAGAAGCAGCTCGGCTACGTGAGGAATTATCCACTGGTCTGGAACGCTTTCCAGCACGCTCAGGACGGCGGGGCCGTGGATCGTGGCCCTCTCGACGGAATGGAGCAGGAGGCCGAAGTAGGAGCGGGGGACGGGTGAGTGTTCGATTCTGCTCAGGAATCGTTTGCTTGCGACGGGGAATAGAGTCGAGTAGGCGGCGACATCGGCGGGGGTCGCATCTCGCGTGAGACCCTGGGTATCGGTCCTGATCCCGTAGACGAGTGCGGCGGCGGTCAAGGGGTCGGGGGGGATATCAAGCTCGCGGAGGTATTCGTAGAGGATGGTTGAGGTAGCGCCGTAGTCGCTGCGAATGTCGGAGTAGGAGGCGAGGCCCGCTTCCTGGTTAAAGGGATGGTGGTCAATGACTATGTCCGCCTGGGCGTCCGGCGGGAGGGGGTTGTTGCCTGTCTGCGGTTGGGTGTCAACCAGGGCGACGAGGTCGAATGATGAGAGCTCTACTTCGCGGAAGCTGTGAAGAGGAAGTTCGAGACCGTCGGCGAGGGTACGATTCTCCGGACGAGCGATCATCCCGCCGTAGGCTACCGTGGTGCGGAGCTCTGAAAAGGAACGGAGGACCAGGCGCAGCGCGGCAGCAGCCGCAAGGGCGTCGGGGTCCGGGTTGTCCTGGATGATGATGAGCAGGTTTTTCTTCCCGTGTGCGAGCTTGTGCAATCTGGGAAGCTTGTCCTTCGTCTTTTCGAGAGCCGGTTCCGCGTGATTAGCCATCGAGGTCGCTCGTCCCCTGGGCGGGGGGAGATAGAGTGGAAAGGCTGCGGGAATTATCTCAAACTTGAATTTTACTCGCGCCCGCCGCCTGTGTCAACGCGATGAGTGCGCCGCCCGGGGTGAAGAGTCGAGCGGCCGGGTATTTTTCCATCGCGGTGACGGGTATTCTGCGGGATAATGAAGGAAGCAGGCGACTTGGCGACGGGGGCGCAAGGTGATAGACATACACGCTCACATACTTCCTGGGATGGACGACGGTGCGGCGGACATGGAAGAGGCGCTGGATATGGTGAGGGCGGCGGCGAGTGTGGGCGTTGGAGCGATTGTTGCCACGCCGCACGTTTATAATCCGTTTCAGGATGGATTGGGGGCTGAGTTGGAGGCGGCAGTGGCGGCGCTTCGTGCAAGCGCTGCGAGGCAGGAGCCGAATGTGAAGATCCTTCCCGGCGGCGAGCTGGCCATGGAACCCGGGATTGTGGAGGTCGTCGGGCGCAACCACCAGCTAACGGTGGGAGGCGCTGGGAAGTACGTGCTGATGGAGTTTCCGATGTTCCAGATGCCCCGGTTTTCTTCTACACTGGTTCTGGACATGAAGCTGAAGGGGCTGGTTCCGGTGATCGCGCATCCGGAGCGGTGTTGGGAAGTGAGGAGGGAGCCTGGTATGGTGAAGGGGTTGGTTGAGCGGGGTGCGTTGCTGCAGATAAACGCGGGGAGCCTTTTGGGGCGATACGGGAGTGATGTCGAAGAGGCGGCGCTTTTCCTTGTCAGGGAGGGGTTTGCTCATATTCTGGCAAGCGACGGCCACTGTGCGGAGTCGATCGCGGCCCTTCTGGAAGGAAGGAAAGTGGTTGAGGAACTCTGCGGAGCGGACGTGGCAAGTAGGCTTACCGAGACGACGCCGGAGCGGGTGGCGGGACTTGGAAATGAAAAGATTGAAAGATTCAGCCTTGGATAGGCGTATATAATTAGGATGGGGATAGATTTCGAACGACTGAGCGACGAGGAGCTGATTGAGAAGGGAAGGGTAGGTGAGGAAGGGGCGATCAACCAGCTCTTAAGGCGTTACTGGCAAAGGATTTGTGGTTACGCAGTGACGATGCTGGGCTCGGTGGAGGACGCGGAGGACGCGGCGCAGGAGACGCTTCTGCGCGTGTTCAGGTGGCGGGGTTCGTTCAGGGAGGGTGAGAGATTTGGGCCATGGATATACAAGATAGCCACGAATGTGTGTTTCGACCGGATTAGGAGCCGACGGCGGGAGGTGGTCGGCCTGGAGGTGGATGGACTTGAGAGCCTGGAAGAGACGCCGGTCGATCTTTATGAGAGAAAAGTTGTGCGCGGAAAGGTGCGCCAGGCGCTGTTCTCTCTGCCGGAAACGTATCGGCAGGTTGTCTATCTGAGGTACGGAGCTGAAATGAGCTACCGAGAAATCGCTTCGGCGCTTGAAATATCGCTGGCCGCGGTGGAAACAAGGCTTTTCCGGGCCAAGGAGCAGATGCGGAGGCTGCTCAGGAGATCTCTGGAATGCGAGAGATGAGCTGCGAAGAAGCCAGGTCGGCTGTTTATCGTGCTGTGGACGGAGAGTTGTCCCAAGAGGAGGCCGAGTCGCTTCGGAGGCACGTGGACGACTGCGAGAAGTGCGGGAGGGAGTATGAGCTGGCGAGGAGAGAAGCCGGGGTTTTAAGGGAAGTGCTTGGGGAATTTGTGGAGGAAATGCCCGCCGTCCGGCGGGAGGGGGTGTGGCTGGGTGAGAGGCGACGCAGGGTATTGCGGTTGAGTGCGTTGGTTTGGGCTGCTGCTGCGGCCGTGCTCGTGGCGCTCGGGGTTCTCATCTTCCGAAGGCCGATTGGGGGCGATGAGGGTGCGTTGGTGGTGAAACGTTTTCACGGTTCTGAATGGGAGCGAGTGGAGGGTGGGGTGGCCCTCGGGCCGGGGGATAGCTTGATGACCGGCGCGGCGCGGAGGGTAGTGTTCGACCTGACGCGGGAAACGCGAGTGGCGCTGAAAGACAGTACGCGAGTGAGGTTCGGACGGGAGAGACTTCTTGACCTGCGCCTCGAGCGAGGTGAGGTCTGGGTGAAGGCGGGGCACGGGGAGCGCGTGGCCGTGGTGTTGAAGGATCTGGTTGTGGAGGGTGAGGCGGCGGAGTTCGTAGTTTTCAGCGCGGAAGAGGGGGAGGAGCTTAGGGTAACGATCCTGCCGGCAGCGTGGGCGGGAGAAGCTGGGGTGCATGAAGTGGCGGTGCTTGAGGGGGAAGTTCTCGTCAGGTGTGGGCGAGAGGAATGGATGCTGAGTTCCGGCAAGAAGTTAGTATGGAAGGGTGAAGAGGCGGTTGTCTCGGAGTTGGCTGCGGAGGATATGGGCGAGCTAGAGTGGGTGGAAAGCTTCCCGGAGCCTTTTACCGGCCGTGAAGTCTCTGCGCAAGTGGGTAAAATTAAGTATCAGTATCTGAATCCGTTTGGAGTCGAGCCCGGCGACGGGTCGGAGGAAGGAAGCCAGAGGTGAGTGCAGAAGTAAGCGGCGCGTCGGAAGGGCGCGAAACGGAATATCCTGAAAGGCTTGCGACGAAGTGGGGATTGAGTTTCCTGAACGCCTCCGACTTCGATGTTGCCAGTCTGGTGATGGAAGAGATTCCGCTGAAGTTCCTGAAGGAGCATATGATCCTTCCGGTTAAAGGAGGAAGCGGGTCGCCGCTGGTTGTGGCGGTGGCGGACCCGGGGGATCATTACACGCTCGAGGCGGCGAGGATGGCGTTTGGGGAGGATGTGGAGTTTTGCGTGAGCTCGGAGGATGACATCGCGAGGGGTCTTGATCAACTTGAACACATGGCGAACTCGTCTATGGAGCGAATTATCGAGGAATTCGCCGGTGAGGTGCCATTGTATCTGGAGGACGTGGAGGAGGACGTTGCGCACCTGAAGGATCTGGCATCCGAGGCGCCGGTAATAAGGCTGGTGAACCTGGTAATCACTCGCGCGGTGGAGCGGCGGGCGAGCGACATTCACATCGAGACTTTCCGCGACAGGCTGCGGGTGAGGTACAGGATAGACGGTGTGCTGCAGGAGGTGGAATCGCCGCCGAAGAAGCTGCAAAAGGCGATCGTTTCGAGGATAAAGATACTTGCCAAACTGAACATAGCGGAGAGGAGAATTCCGCAGGACGGGAGGATAGGTCTGAGGGTTTTGGGCAGGGACATAGAGTTCCGAATCGCGACGACGCCCACGGTGTACGGTGAGAACGTGGTGATGAGGATATTCGACCGCGCGAGCGTGAGGTTCATTTTCGAGGAGCTGGGGTTTCCCGCGAAGGAGCTCGGGCACTTCCAGAGGCTGATATCTCAGCCGTACGGGGTCCTTCTGGTGACGGGTCCTACGGGCAGCGGGAAATCAACGACGCTATATACGTCGCTTACTTATCTGAACAGCCAGGAGAGGAAGATAATAACGATCGAGGACCCCGTGGAGTACCGGCTGGATGGCGTGAACCAGATCCAGGTGAACCAGCGGATAGACCTGACGTATGCTTCCGGGCTTCGGTCGATTGTGCGAATGGACCCGGACGTGATAATGGTTGGGGAGATACGCGATCCGGAGTCGGCGGAGATAGCGATCCAGGCGGCGCTGACGGGACACATGGTCTTCAGCACGCTTCACACGAACGACGCCGCCGGCGCGATCGCCCGGCTGACGGAGATGGGGATGCCTAATTACCTTGTGGCTTCGGCGCTGACGGGGATACTGGCGCAGAGACTGGTGAGAGTGAACTGCAGGCACTGCAAGGAGGGCTACAAGGTCAGGGCGGAGGAGGTCGCCGACATAGCGCCCGGCCTTTCGGGTGAAATTACCGCGTCGCGAGGGAAGGGGTGCGACGAGTGCGCGCATACGGGCTACATGGGGCGGACGGGGATTTTCGAGCTTCTTCTGATGGATGACGACGTAAGGGGGCTGACGCTTGCAAATGCGGATACAATGGCGATCAAGCGGAAGGCGATAGAGAATGGGATGAAGACCCTAAAGCGGGACGCCTGGGACAAGGTGCTGGCGGGCTTGACGAGCATCGAGGAAGTGAGAAGACTGACGCAGCAAGAGGAGTGAAGCGTTGGCGGTATTCAAGTACGCGGCGGCCGGCACGGAGGGTGAGGTCGTCCAGGGGATAATGGAGGCGAAGGACCACGAGGCGGCTGTAGGGAAGCTGCACTCTATGGGATACGTGCCGATCCGCGTGGAAGCGCCGGCGGAGAGAAAGCCTCTAGAAGCCGGGAGGATCCCCCTCGGGGGGATCCTGTGGAGGCTGACGGCGCGGGGGTACGTGCTGAATTTTATTCGGGAGTTGGCGATTTTGCTGCAGGCGTCGCTTCCGCTGGACCGCAGCCTTTCGATTCTGCTGGAGCTGTCGGAGAACCCGCACTTCAAGTCGGTGCTGAGGAACGTGCTCGAGGATGTGGAGGGAGGAAGCTCGCTTGCGGACGCGCTTTCGCGGCACCCGAAGCTCTTTACGAAGCTGCACGTGAATATGGTGAGGGCAGGGGAGGCGAGCGGGGCGGTGGGCGCGGTTATGGGGCAGCTTGCGGAGTACCTGGAGCGTTCGGAAGATCTTCGGGACCACATAAAGTCGGCGCTTATCTACCCGGCGATACTGACGGTGGTGACGGGTGCTTCGGTGATTATTCTTGTCACGGTGGTGGTGCCGCGCATAGCGTCGGTGTTTGCGGACCTGGAGCAGGGGATGCCGGTTTCGGCGCAGGTGTTGGTTACGGTGGGTGACATTGTGCGCGGGTACTGGTGGGCGGTACTGGGCGTGCCGGTTTGCGCTTATCTTGGCTTCAGGTCGTACGTAAGGTCGGAGAAGGGCCGGGTGAGGTGGGACAGGTTTAAGCTGGATGTGAGATACGTGGGGGAGCTGCTGAGGAAGGTGGAGATTGCGAGGTTCGCGGGGGTTATGTCAACGCTTTTGAGGAGCGGCGTGCAGATTCTGGACGCGATAACGATCTCGCAGCAGACGCTGACGAACAGGGTGGTCGGGGACTCTCTGGTTCAGGTGCACGACAGTGTGAGGGAGGGCGGGGGGCTGGCGGTTCCTTTGGCTGCGACGGACTGTTTTCCGCCGCTGGCGGTCCGAATGATCGCGCTGGGTGAGGAGACGGGAAGGTTGGAGGACATGATGCAGCAGGTGGCGGAGCAGTACGAGAAGGAGACGCGGCGATCGATAGATCGCTCCCTGGCATTCCTTGAGCCTATGATAGTTCTATTTATGGGGCTGGTGGTAGGGACTATCGTTGTGACGATGCTGCTGGCGGTGTTTTCGGTTAACGATATAGAGTTCTGATAGCGAGGAGGAACGAAGGTGAGGAGGCGAAGGAGACGAAAGGGCTTCACGCTGGTGGAGCTCCTGGTGGTTGTGACGATCATCGGATTGCTCGTGGGCATAATGACCGTTGCGATTCCCAAGCGCATAACGAAAGCAAGGGCAACGACTACGCAGGCCCAGATAGCCCAGTTGAAGAGCGCGATCTACAACTATCACCTGGACACAGGTACTTTTCCCGAGTCGCTGCAGGACCTGATAACGCAGCCTTCGACCGAGATAGCCGACACGTGGGACGGGCCCTACCTGCAGGATACGGAGGTGTTGCCGAAAGACGGCTGGAACAAGGAATTTGAGTACACCATGCCGGGCGAAGGGGGGAGGGATTTCGAGATAGTCTCGTTCGGGGCTGATAGGCAGCCAGGCGGCGAAGGTTACGATGCGGACATAAAGAGCTGGGTAGCGAAGGAAGATTGAAGATGGTGCGCGTTCTGCGCGAGCGGGTTTTGGGGAATCGGGGTGCATTCACGCTGATCGAGATCGTGGCCGTGCTTACGCTGATAGCGCTGGCCACGGCGGTGACGATGCCGGTGATGTGGAAGACGCTGGGGAAGGCTGAGCTGAGGGGAGCGGCGAGAGGGCTGGGTGCTCAGTTGCGGCTGGCGCGGAGCCGCGCGGCAGTCAGATCCGAACGGCAGGTGATGAGCTTTGACGTGGAACGGGGGGAGTGGAGGCTTTTCGCGCGGGGCTCAGAGGAAGAAGAGGTCGAAGAAGGAGGGGAGTTCTTCAGGCTGCCGCGGGGGGTGCATTTCAAGTCAGTGGAGGTGCTGGACGTTCCCGACCTTACTGAGCAGGAACCGGGGGAGGGAAGTGAATACGAGGAAGAGATGACAGAAGAGGTGGAGTTGGAGTTTCTGCCGCAGGGTGTTTCGAGCGGGGTGAGGATCGTCATTGTGGACATGAGAGGTCGCGCTTTCACGGTGAAGGCGGAGCCGGGTGCGGGGATCGTTTCGGTCCTTGAAGGAGAAGAGGATGAGGAGGCGTAGGGCGTTCACGCTTGTCGAGGTGGTTGTGGCGGTGAGTATTCTGGGCGCAGGAATAGCGCTTACGCTGGGACTGTTTGCCGGGGGGCTGAACCTGGCTTCGGCCTCCGGTGAATACGTGAAGGCGACGCTGCTGGCGCAGCAGGTTATGGTTGAGCGCTTTGCCACGCTTACGCTGGCGGAGGGTGAGGAGGAGGGGGAAGAGGGGCAGTATAAATGGTCGGTGAGTGTTGAACGGTACTACAGGGACGAGGGGGAAGCTCTGGAGGCTGAGCCGCCTATTAGGCTTTACGAGGTTTCGGCGAGGGTCTCGTGGCCGGGGCGGATGGGGATGAAGACGTACGAGCTGGTGAGTTTGCGAAGTTCGGGTGGGACGGAGCCCTCGGCGGCGACTGAGGAGGGAACTCTCACAAGGACAGGAAGGACGACTCGAACGACTCCGACGACGAGGGTAAGGGGAGGTAGGAGGGAAGGAGAGGAGGAGACGCCTTTCGGGCCTGAGCGGCCCCGGAGGGACATCAGACCGCCGAGGGAGTAGAGGAGATCCGAGTGGTATCAGGAAGACGAAAAACGGGGTTTACGCTTTTGGAGGTGGTCGTGGCGACGACCATAGCGGGGATGGTTGTGGTGACGGCGGCTGCGGGTCTACGGGCGAGCATAGGGGCGTGGCAGCGAGGGACGTTGGAAGCCGACAGGCTGGATCGGGCGCGGGCTATAACCTATGCGATGAGGGTGGAGCTTGCGTCGATCTTTCCGCGGCTGGAACAAGTGTCGTTAAGAACCCGGACGGAACCTGCGGTGTGGGACGAAGTGCTCACGACTGAGGAAGCCCGCGCCCGCCCGTTTTTCGGCGGGGAGGGCGAACTGGTGTTCGTAACGTCGCGCGTGCTTTCTGCGGGTACGAAAAGCCCGGGTGTGCATCGCGTTCGATACTTCGTGAAGACCGACGATGGAGGGGAGCCGCTGGGGCTTTATAAGGAGGTCGTTCCCTATTTTGGGTGGGAGGCTCAACAAATAGATGAGGAGAATGAGGAAGAGCCACCGGGAAAGGTGGAATTCGCGCTGGATCCGACTGTAGTCGGGCTGAGCATCGAGTATCTGAATCCCCGGAGAGAGGAGGAGTTGCTGGAACGGGAGCGGGAGGGGGAGGAGGAGCAGGAGAGTGTGGAGACGCGAGAGCTTTCGGAAGGCGGGGTTTGGGTGGCTGAAGTTCCGGAAGTTATCAATGTGACGCTTGACTACGGCGCAGCGGAGCTTCGCGTTTCGGTTCAGACAGGGGCACACTGCCGCGAGGCGGAGGAGGTCTTATAGTAATGAGTGCGCGCGTCGAGCATCCGCTGCGAAGGAATTGGGGCAGAAGAGGTGTTGTGTTGATAGTGGTGGTGTGGGTGCTGGCGTTGCTTTCGGCGTTGGTGGTGGAGTTTGATTTGGCTATGAGGGTGGAGGCCGAGGGGACGGGAAACTTCAAGGAGGAGTTGAAGGCATACTATCTGGCGAGGGCAGGGGTGGAGATGGGGATTGCGGAGGCGATGAACGACTACGGCCCGGCGTACGCGGGAGACAGCGGAGAGATTGTGTATACGAGGGGTTTGGCGGAGGAAGGTGAAGAGGAGGTTGGGGTAAGCGAGGCGTTTTGGCACAGGCGCGCTGTGGAATTCGCCGGTGGTGAGGTCTCATACGCGCTTTACGATGAGGAGGGACGCTACAACATAAACTCCCTGAGGGATACGAAGGTGTGGATACTCTCGAGGCTGCTGGGCGTGGGCGGCGGAGTGGAGGTGGGCAGCGAGAGGGACACGATAATCGATTCGGCACTGGACTGGAAGGATCGGAACTCGCTGATGATGCTCAATGGGGCGGAGGAGGACTACTATCAGAGCCTGCCGATGCCGTACCACTGCAAGAACGGGGATCTTTACGTGCCGGAGGAGGTGCTTTACGTGAAGGGGATGACGAGGGAGATATTCTACGGGGGGAGGCCGGCGATGGAGGAGATCGAGGGCGATACTAGTCCGGGGATAAAGGATTTCGTAACCACGTTCAGTTCGAGGCGGGGCGGGGGAGAGTATGAATTTCATGTTGCGACCGCGCGGCCTGAGCTTCGGGAGATTATGGGGCTGCGGCCGGAGATCCGGGCGACGGCGAATCCGACGCTTATCAGAATTGTCGCACGAGGAAGCGTGAACGAAGGGCGAATTGTGAGGACGGTAGAGGCGGTCGTTCGGGTAAGGCCCGGCCAGAAGAGTTGGGAGGTGGTGTTCTGGGACGAAAACTCGACGAGCAAGCTGCCCGAGTACGAGGAAGGTGAATCAATATGATGACGAGTTGCTGCCTGGGGGTAACAGTTGAGGGGAACAGATTGATCCTTGCGTGGACGGGACGGGGGGTCTTTTCGATGCGACCAGGGGGATTGAGGGAAGCGGAATTACCGCAGGAAGAGGATCGGATTGAGGAGTTTGTTGAGCTTGAGGTGCAGGATTTTCTCGCGGCTGAAGGGGTTAAGCCGGATAGGGTTGTGGTTTCGATACCGAGAGAGATGGCGGTGATGCGGTTGGTTGAGCTGCCGGAAGCAGTTATGAGCAATCTGGAGGAGGCGGTCTCCTATGAGGCGGAGAAGCACATTCCGCTGCCGGCGTCACAAACTCTGCGGGCACACTGGGTGATAGGCAAGCCAGAGGAAGGGAAGGTGCGGCTATGGCTTGTGAGCGTAAAAAAGAATGGGTTGGAGAGGGTGCTGGCAGGCCTTCGGTCGGCAAGGGTAGGGATTGACGTGGTGGAACTTTCGCCTCTTTCGCTCTGGCGGGTGGCTTCGGGGGAGGTTGATAGGGGGGGTAGGGTGGTTGTGGTTGATGTGCGTGATCGGGTGGTAGAGGTGGACGCGTTTGAAGGAGGAGAGCTGATCTATTCGCGTGCATCTGATGGTGGGGGAGGTGGGCAGGTTATCAGGGGACTGGTTGAAGAGACGAGGGGGCGCGTGGGAGGAAGCTGGCTCGAGGGTAGGCCCGATGCGATAGTGATGTTCGGCGGGGCGGAGGTCTCGGAGGAGGAGAAGGAAAGGTTCGATTGCGAGAATTTCGTTGTTGCGGGTGAGGGCAAAGGCGTGGCGTACGGGGCCTCGATGAGAGATATGCCGGCGGAGCCGGTGACGGAGCGAAATCTGCTGCCGGCAGAGATGCGAAGCAAAAGGTTGGAGCTGGGGGTTCCGGTGGCGGTGGCGCTGCTGGTTCTTACGCTGGGATTGTTTCTGGGTGGGTACGCAGGGAGGGTGCATGGTAAGGCTGTGCGGCTGGGGGATCTGGACCAAAGGATTAGCAAGCTGGAGCCAAAATATGAGGAGGCGAACGGACTGAAGGCGAGCGTTGACGCGGTACTCGAGAGTCTGGAAAGCTTCCGAGAGGTGAGGTCGGAGCATACCGTTAGCGCAATTGATATGCTGTACGAACTTACGAGCCTTTTCCCGTACGGTGTCAGGCTTGACGTTTTTAACCTGGTGGATGACCAGGTAACGATTAGCGGCTACGAGCCGTTGGACATGGACATAATACCTGAGCTTGAGAGGTCGGAACTTTTTCGGAACGTGACGCCGGTGGGGTCGCTTAAGGAGACGGCGAATGAGAGGCGGTTCGACAATATTCAGATGCGTTTGGAGCGTTGACGATGAATAGATTAAAGCTGCCGTGGGGACTGGCTGTTGCTGTGCTGGCGGTGCTGGTGGCGGTGGGTATATGGTTTGTGCTTCACGGTAGGGCTTTGGGACTGGAAGGGGAGATCGCCAGGAGGGAGGCGGAGTTTGTCGAGATGGCAGACAGTGCCGGCAGGCTCGAGCAACTGCGAGGCTACGAGAGACAGTTGACGGCACTTCTGAGGAAGGAAGAACGAAGGCTGCTGGACGTGCAGGCTGATGCCGCGGTCTCTCCGGAGGCGCAGGACACGCTGGCGCAGTCAAAACTGAGTGAGATTTTCAGTGGGCTTGTTGAGCAGGCGGGCACGAAGGTTACAAGAAGCCAATACCCTTCGGCGAAGAAACCCGACAAGGAGCTTGCCTTCCGATTCGTGAAGTACACTGGGCGATTGCAGTGTGACGAGAAGCAGCTGGCCCACATCCTGCGGGGGCTGGCAAATCACGAAAAGCTGATCCCCGTAAGCAATCTGCGGATAACCAGCCAATGGCGTAACCCCAAAGTGAGAGACGTTTCGGCGGACATTACAATTGGCGGATATTACCGTCCGAGTACGGCGGAAACGACCCCGACAGGTAAGTCAAGCATAAGGGGGAGATGAGAATGAGAAGATGGCTTTTGTTTCTGAACGTGTTGCTGCTGGTAGCTGCTGCGGCGGGGGTGTACTGGCTGTATGCGTCGTGGGGAAATCAGGTAACGGAGGAGGAAGGGGCGCCCGCGGTCGAGGGAAGAGGTGAGCTTGGAGGGGTGGAGCTGCCAGAGATGCCGCAGGAGATCGACAGGCCGGAGGAGGAGTACGAGATCGTTTACGAGAAGACGCTTTTCAAGAAAGACCGGCGGTACATAGCGCCTGAAAGTGCAGCCCAGCAGCTTCCGCAGTCCCCTCTGGAAGACATGCTGCCGAACATGCGGCTGGGCGGGATCGTAATGGGGCACCCAGCAGGCGAAGCCAAGGTCTACTTCGAGGTGGAGGAAATGGTGGAGAGGGAAATCGGCGGGAGGAAGAAGGTGCAGACGAAATCGAGGGAGATGAAGACGTTTTCGGAAGGGGATAAAGTTGCTTCCGGATGGACGCTTGTGAGGGTGAGTAGGACGGAGGTGGAGCTGGAGAAAGAGGGTGAGATGAAGGTTGTTGCGCTTGGGAAGCCGAGTGAATTCGACAGGATTGCGATGCCGCAATTGCCGAGGCCGCCCGCCTCGCCGATAAGGCAGGCTCCTCGGCCGCCCCAAGGGCCAGGACGTCCGTCGGCGCGAGCGCCTTCGCCGCAGCAAGCCGGCCCTCAAGCGAAGCAAAAACAAGGGCCGATCGTGGTGACGTCGGGCGAGACGCACCCCGTCGCGGCGAAAGCGGGCAGGCCGGTGAAGGCGGAGCAGGTCGCGGTGAAGCTGCAGGGAAGCGCGGCACAGTCGGCCGCGGAGAAGCAGGAGGCGCTGGAGAAATTGAAGAAGCTGCGCGAATACGTGAAAAAGCGTCAGGAGGAGGAAGGGACTGGACGACAGCGCAGGTGAGCGATAGGGCGTTTCGGCGAGCAGGAGTTTACTTGCGACATTTCGACAAGGATAGACTTGAAGGTGAGGGTGCTATGTTGATTTCTCAACTTGTTCGTTCATCGTCTGTGAAATGGATTCTGGCCGTTTTCTGGTTGACCGCAATCATGTTCTGGGCGGACTCGGGACATTCGCAGGAGGGGCGGGGAGCGGAGGGCAGGCGGGTGGTGAGTCCGTTCGGAGAGCCGGAGGGGGAAAGGCCGACGAGACCTCCGCGCGAAGGGGAAGAGGAGGTTACGCCGAGTCCTTCACCGGGGGAGGAGGGGGCCGTGTCGGCGACTCCGGTTCCCAGCGCGGAGGCGGTGCTGCAGAAAGAGTTGGCTGCGGGGGAGGAATTCTACTCGATGAACTTCGAGCGGATGCCGGTGGGTACGATAGCGAAAGAGATTCTGGAGGCCCTGGGAGTTAACTACATCGCGGACCCAAGGATGGATGCCGCCGGGATGGAGGTTACTGTGAGGACGACGGGCAAGGTCCGCAAGAGCGATCTGTTTCCTCTGCTGGAAGCTCTGCTCAGGATGAAGGGATTCTCTCTGACGAAGGTGGAGGACAACTATTACCAGATAGAGACGCTGCAGCCTGCAAAACCGGGAACGATTCCGGCTGTCGTGGGAGAGAAAGTGGCTATGGGTGCGGTGGAGGGGATGATCCTTCAGATAGTTCCTATGAAGTATGTCTCACCGGTGGACATGGTTCAGATTCTTCCGACATTTCTGTCGAAATCGGGGGCTGCGCTGACGGACGGGCTGGGGAATAACCTTTTGCTTGTAGACTACCCACAGACGGTGGAGCGGTTGCTGGAGATAGTGAGGCTGTTGGACGTTCCGCCGACGGAGAAGAGCTTCATTGTGATCGAGAACGCTGAGCTGGAGCGTATAGTGTCGGATCTGGAGCAGATATTTTCCTACTGGATCAGTGCGAGCCAAAAGGGAGGCGCGATGCTGCAGTTTGTGCCGCTGGAAAGCCTGGGCGGGATTCTGGTGAAGAACAGCAGCGAGGCGCTGCTGCCTGAAGTGCTCGACTGGGTTAAGCTGCTGGACGCGGAGGCGGCTGAGAAGGGCTATCAGGTCTACTACTACACGGTGAAGGCGCGCCCGGCGAACGTGATCAAGGAAATCCTCGAGGAATTCTTCAAGGGGGTGACGGAGACGGAGGAGAAGGCAGCGGCGAAGGCTACGTCCGCCGCCCCCAGGACGCCGTCTTCGCCCGTTGCTCCCAGGCCGAGTTCTACCTCCGCGCCGTTGGAGGAAGAGCTTTACATAACGGTGGATGCGACGAGGAATCTCCTCATCGTTTATACGACACCGGACATATACAAGCAGGTTAAGGAACTGATCGCGCAGATAGACCAGCCGCCGAGGCAGGTTCTCATCGAGGCGACGATAGCGGAGGTTTCGCTAAAGGGGACGTACGAGCTGGGCCTGGAGTGGGCGGTCAAGGCGGTGGGTGGGGACGAAGATCAGTATCAGACGATCATGACGTTCGGAAGCTCAGGTGCCGATTGGCCGAGCCCGGGAAGCTTTCCTCCTGCAGGGCCACTGGGCGGGGGCCTCAACTACCTTATAACTCAAACGAATAAGTTTCTGACGCTGCTTCGAGCGCTCGAGACGGAGAACAGGCTCCACGTGCTTGCAAGCCCGACGGTTCTGGCTTCGATGGGTATAGAGAAGACGAAGGAGGGGCAGGCGACGGGGAAGCAGGCAGTAATTGATGTGCTTACTCAAGTTCCCATACGGACCAGCATAAGCGAAGAGGGAGTGATCTCGGAGAGGGTGGAGTACAAGGATGCGCCAATAAAACTGACGGTTACCCCTTTGGCGATATGGGAGGATTCCGTCACCCTGGATATAGTGCAGGTCGTCACGACGGTTGAGGTGCCGGAGGCTGGAGGTGACCCCGGGTTCAACGAGCGGCGCGTGGAGACCGAGGTGACGATAGCCGACGGTCAAACGCTGGTGATAGGCGGGCTGATCCAGAGGACTAAGGAAACGGTGCGGCAATCGGTGCCCATCCTTGGGAAGATCCCGCTTGTGGGCCCGATATTCTTCCAGTACAAGTCGCGGCCTCAGGACGTGAACACCGAGATAGTAGTGGTGATTACGCCGAGGATAATCGAGAGCCTGGAACAGGGTGATGCGGCATCGGCGAGAGCGAAGGAGGTTATATCGGCGCTGAAGGAAGAGGTGTTTGTGGACCAGCTTGAGCTGACGAAGTGAGTGGATCAGCCGAGGTGGGCGGGGAGCCCTGGGGCTGTTTTGGCCAGCGTGTGCTATAGCCGTTCAGAATGTTTAAAATAGTCCAGGAAGTAAGGGGGGAATTTTTTCTTGACAGGGGTGTGGGGCGGAGCTAGACTTTCCATGTGGGGTAAATCGTGCAAATTAACTGTGAACGGAGTCGGTGAAAGGAGAAGGAGATGAGTAAGCGTCTGATTCTGGCGGTGGCGTGCGCGGGGATGCTGGCGTTTTTGGGCGTTCCGGCGGCGCAGGCGCAGATCACGGCCACCGCTACCAACGCGGCGGCTGCGCCTGGTGACAGTGACGTGGTTGATATAGTTGCGGGGAATGTGCCCGGGGGCACGGTCGGAATAACAGCCTTCCTTCTGACCATTGAGTTCGACCCAGATGTCCTCGAGCAGCCCTTGGGGACTGATGTTGCGGGTGGTCCAGGCTTTATCGGGGTGATACCAGATGCTTCGCAGTCAGGTAAAGTTACCATCATCTGGTTATCTGGGCTTTTTCCTCCTCTACCGACAGTCGACTTGAATGAAGGCGCTGTTGTCGTAAGCATCACGTTCACTGTGAAGGCGTCTCCCCTGTCTGGATCGAGCAGCCTAGTTATGTCAGAGGTGGGGTTCACAGACGGCGCCGGCGACCCCATCCCTTCAGAGGGGGGGCCGGACGGGACGTTTACCGTGTTGGGTGGGACTCCCTCCCCGAGTCCTACGCCCTCACCGACGCCGAGTCCTACGCCTTCACCGACACCAAGTCCTACGCCCTCACCGACACCGAGTCCTACACCCTCACCGACGCCGAGTCCTACGCCCTCACCGACACCAAGTCCTACACCGTCCCCGACGCCAAGTCCTACACCCTCACCGACACCAAGTCCTACACCGTCCCCGACGCCAAGTCCTACACCGACTCCGCTACCGGAAGTCGAGTTTGCGTCAAGCGGCTCGAGCGGCTCGGAGGCTACTACGCCCGCGGCGGTGGGGGTAGTGCTGTCGGAGTCGGCGGAAGGGACTGTGGAGGTGGACTATGCCGTAACGGGCGGGACGGCGACCGGGGGAGGCACGGACTACACGCTGGCCAGCGGGACGCTGACGTTCAGCCCGGGAGATACGTCGGAGGAGATATCTATCGCGATCGTGGATGACAGCGATGTCGAGCCGAGCGAGACGATCGTAATAGGGCTGAGCAATCCTGTCGGCGCGACACTGGGGACGATTCAACAGCACACGTACACGATCGTCGATGATGACATTCCGCCGACCCCGGAACCTCAGGCGAGGGTCGTGGTGCCCTTCTTCAACAACGAGGGTAAGTGGACGACGTACGTTTCGATATTCAACAACGATTCGTGGGATCTGGACGTTTACATGTGGCTGTTCCCGACGAACCGCGAGAGCGGCCAGGTGAGGGATGAGATAGTGTACCGGGTTACGATCCCGGCGGGTCAGACGGAGCTGGTTAACACCAGGACGATGTCGAGCGAGGCGGGGCTGGACCCGACATTGACTATAGGCAGCGCAGAGTGGAAAGTTGGTGGGATCATCCTTGATTTGGTGAGCGACGTGCCTACTAAGGCCGGAGGCGGGTTGCAGCAGCCGGACGGCGAGCTTGAGGATGAGGTAGCAGTGGGCGCGTATATTGTCCACTCGAACGGGTCGTACTGGCTTGTGCCGCTGTCGGAACCGAATGCTGATACGCGGCTTGGTCCGCTTTTCGACAACCGCGGCAGCCTTAGGTCGTACATAGTGCTGTTCAACTCCGACGATTGCGACGTTACCGGGCAGGTGGCGCTTGTTACGAACACAGGGACCATCACGTACGATCTGGACATCCCGTCTCGCGGGATCGAAATGATCAATACGGTGGGGGGAACTAGCGCTGTGGGAAGGGATCTTTCGCCGTCAGGTGACGCGAGCGGGGCGTGGGGTGGAATTGAGGTGACGATAGGGGAGATAGGACCTGGAGGGGTGCCTGGGTTGGTGAGCATATTCAAGAGTGATACGGGCTACGCGGTACAGTTTGGCCTTTAGTAGTTCGATCAGGGAGGTTAGGCGGGGCGAAGCGAAGGAGTTCGCTTCGCCCCGTTTCTTTGTCTGGTGCGCCGAGAGCTATCGCAAAAAGCTGTGCAACGTGGGGGTGGTGGAGATGTGCGTTGGTAAGTTACTCGTGTTGGTCGGGGCGGGTTTTCTGATGGCTGGGTGCTCGGGTAGAAGTCTTGAGGGGCGGAGTGGGAGGCTTCTTCGAACCCATAGTGTGCAGGAGCGGGTGAGAGGATACTGGGAGAGCTTTGCTGCGGGAGACCTCAGGAAGGCTTATGGTTACGTGGCTGCGGGTGGTGTTAGCTACGAGGAGTTCGTTGCCAGAGAAAAGCCGCCGGGTGCAGGTGAGCTTTCGAGCTGGGAACTCGTGAGCATCAGCGTGCTCGAAAGCGGAGACGCAGAGGCGGAACTCAACCTGCTTTATAGAATGCCTTTCTTTGAGAAGCCACTGGAGGTTAAGGTGGCGGAGCGATGGACATTCCGGCAGGGGACTTGGTACCGAATACTGCCGGAGCGGGTGGTGAATCCTTTCACGGTCTCGGGGCACTGAGAACGAGCGGTTGTGTGGGGGGATGTGTTTGTGGCTGGCCTACGAGTCGGCGCGGGAGAAGAAGCGCTTTATGCCTATGCCGATGGTAGCCAGCAGGCCCCTGCGCTTTTCGGCGACGAAGCGCTTGTTTTCGAGGCGGTCTTTGGCGAGCTGCTCGGCTGCCTCGTTAAGGAGCGAAGGGTCCCCGGCGGTATAAGCCTTCCACGCCTGGTGGTCGGGTATAAGGGGTTCACCGGTGATCTGCGAGAGGGCGCCCGCGGCGGCGAGTGCTACGGAGGCATGCTCGTCGCGGAGGGCCTCGACGAGGGGGAGTAGTGATTCGCTTTTGCCGAGCCTTCCCAGGCTGTGCGCCGCGTGGCCACGCAGGATTGGGTCGGGGTCATTTTCGAGCGCATCGGCAAGCGGCTCAGCGGCATCGGCTGAGCCGGTCTGCGCAAGCGAGGACATGGCTTGCCAGCGCACGATGAAGGCTTCGTCGGAGAGAAGTTTCTTCAAGAGTGGGACGGCTTCGGTCGGGTCGTGCCAGGGACCCAAAACCTCGGCGGCGGCCAGCCGGGCGAAAGGGTCATCGTTATAGACGGCTGTTTTGACGAGTTCTCTTGAGAAGGGCCTGTCGAGCTTTGCCAGTTTGTGGATAGCAAGGCGGCGGCTGGCAGAGCAACCCTCGTTAAGGGTTGTTTCCCAGTCGGTGCGGGCTGCATCCGCCGGGGGTATCCTGACGCGGCCGGCACAGGCACTCAGGAGCAGCGCGGCGGCAAGCGCGGGTAGAAGTACCTTTCTCATCCCTGCTGTTCTCCACTGGAGTGAATTGAAAGTGTGGAAGTCTGAAGTACGTCGAGGTCGAGCAGGCGCACGCCTTCTATGGGCGCCTGGAGAAAGCGCTGGCCGACGTCTCGGAAGCGCTGGGGATTGTCGGTCACGTAAAAGGCGGGCTCGGGGGAGGACGTACGAGTTGCCAGCGAGTCGGCCTGGAAAAGAACTTCCCTGACGGCTAATGCGGCCTGGGAGGCTGAATCAATGACGCGGACGGTCGGGCCGGCGATGGCGCGTATTGGTTCTGCTACGAGGGGATAGTGGGTGCAGGCGAGGAGTAGAACGTCAGGTTCGGCGGCGAGGAGGGGCTGCAGGTATTCGCGCAGTACAGAGATGAGGATGGGGTCGTTGGGTTTGCGTCCTTCCTCGACCAGTGGGACGAGGAGGGGGCAGGCTTTCTGCAGAACTTCGGCGCTGGGCTCCAATTTCCGGATGGCGTTCGGATATGCGTTGCTGGCGACGGTGGCCTCGGTACCGATGACGGCGATGCGCTTCTTGCGGGAGGAGACGGCGGCCCGTGCCCCCGGCTCGACCACCCCCAGGACGGGAACGGGGAGTTTTGCCTTGAGGGTATCAAGGGCGAGGGACGAGGCTGTATTGCAAGCGACGACTATGAGCTTGGGTTCGAAGCCGAGGAGGAAGCGGGCGTCGTCCTCGGCGAATCGAGCCACGGTGGCTGGTGACTTTATTCCGTAAGGGACGCGGGCGGTGTCGCCTAGGTATACTATCCGCTCGTGCGGGAGTATGTGGCGGAGTGCTTTGACTACGGTGAGGCCACCGAGACCGGAATCGAAGACGCCGAGGGGGCGGCCGCTACTTTTGGGCGAAATATCGAACAATTCCCGCTGCAATTGCGTCTGCGACCTTTTTCCTATGATAGGGGCTTGAGAGGAGTTTTTCGGTTGAGGGATTGGAGAGAAATCCGGTCTCGACGAGGGCTGCAGGACAGATTGCGCCGCGGAGGACGTGGAAGTTTTCCTCTTTCACTCCGCGGTCGGGCGAGAGGACCAATGAATCAATGAGGGTGCCCTGAATATTCAGTGCCAGCAGCCGGCTTTGGCGGCGAAGCTGCTCGTAGAGTACGGTGTACAGAAATTCCTGGGTCTGGCCTGAGGAGACGGTGCGGGTTCCGAGAAACTTCTGTGTGCCTTCAGGCGGCAGCCATGCCGTCCGCGACCTGGCGACGTCGTCAACTTCCTGCGTGATGTAAAAGGTCTCGATGCCTGTAGCGGATACTGATTCGGCGGCGTTGGCATGAATGGAGACGAACGCGTCGGGTGACTGGCGTCTGCATATCTGGGCTCGCTCCTCAAGCGGGATGAAGACATCAGTCTCTCGGGTCATGACTGCTTCGATGCCGCTGCGGGTGAGGGCGTCCCTTAGTCGAATGGCGATGTACAGATTTACGTCTTTCTCCTTCGTGCCTCTGGAGCCTATAGCGCCGGGGTCCTTGCCGCCGTGTCCGGGGTCTATTACCACCTTCCATTGTCCCGGTTCGGGTTCATGGTATTTCGGAAGGGCTTGGGATAGTATCTCTGCGACGCTGGGCGGGATTCCGACCCGGCCGCCGTATGAATTCAGCCCCGGTTCGGGCAGGTCGTGAAGCTGGTTGGCGACGAGTGCGCGTCTCATTCTGGGTGCCAGAACTACCATCGGTTCATCGTGTCGAAGGAGTACCAAGCGGCCGGTAGTTGATTCCAGGGAATAATTCAGGCCAAGCTGCGTGGCTAACTGGGCGGGGGTTAGGTAAGGCTGGCCCATTGCTGCAGGGATGAGGGAGAGGAAGGCGGCTACGATGAAGAGCTTGGTTTGGACGCGCATGGCGCTAGTTTGGTTCGGCATGTTTTTGGCTGTCAGTTTACAGGCGGCGTGGTTTGAGGTCAAGATGCTGCGCTGCGGCTGCGAGGGTCAACGGCGCAACGTCTGCTATTTTGGAGCGCAATTTCCACGCTCGAATCATTCGTGCATTGTTTCGGCCACCAATAGACCAGGAACCGGCAGCGTGCGAGAAGAGAGAGGCTAGCTTGGCACGGCCGGACACATGGGCCAACCCCTCTTGCATCCCAGGCGCTGGGCTCGGCTGATCGCTCTTTAGAGTATATCGGCAGGGAGAGGAGACAACGAAAGAGGAAGTCGCGGGGTGGGTGGCAGGGGTGATGAGTCCGGAAGGGGGGGGCTTCAGAAAGACCCTTCTTCAAGTTCGGCCAGGGCTTTGGGGGCGGCCGCAAGGGCGCGGGCAACCTGTGCCTCGGCGAGTTGGAGAAAAGCGGTTGAAGGCAAGGAATGGATGTCTATTTCTTCCGGTGGGCATCCTGCGCCGTGGAGGTGGCAGAGGCTGTTGGCAAGAGAAACCGCGGCTACAAGTCGGGGGGAGCGTTCGCTTTTAGCGAAGTCGTGATGCCAGGATATGACCTCAGCGGTGGAGGAGGGCAGCCCCCACTTATCGGCGATGCGGCTTCCGAAATCGGTATGAAACCGGTCTAACACCTCAATTACTACGGGCGTCGGCGGACGATAACCTTCCATCAGCCGCGTAAGGTCATGTATTGAGACAAGGAGTCCCACCTTTCCGATATCGTGAAGGAGACCTCCGACGAAGAGTTCCTCGTCCTGAAGTGATACGATAGGCGCGATCGCCCTGCCCACTACGGCACAGCCCAACGAGTGCTGCCAGAGTTGGGAAGCTGTTTTTTTGTGTGAGCCGTGCTTAACGAGGGTGGCCCGGAGGGAGAGAGACAGCATAAGCGAGCGCATCTTTCTGTAGCCGAGCCGGACGATGGCCTGCCTCAGGTTTGTGATCTCTTGCCACCCGCCGAAGGCGGCAGAGTTGGCGACCTTGAGAACTTCCGTGGCGAGGACCTGGTCGAAGTTGATCGCCTTCTCGATTTGGCTCACGGTGTACTGAGGGTCCTGGAGTATGTGAGTCACGCGCGCCGCGGAGGCCATTTGCATGGGCAATTCAACTCTGCCGCTGCTGAGCAAGACCTCCGCATTACCGATGAAGAGCTTGTCCTGTGAGGTGAACTGGTACGGGACTTCCACGGCGGGCTCAAGCGATTCCGGTGAGGTCGCGGGGGCCGTGGGCGGCATTGGTGGCGTCGGAGACGGGCGCTCAACCCTTTCAGTCGGCTTTTTCCTGCCTGAACCCTTTCTTAACCTGCGGAAAAAGCTCATTTGCCATCCCATCAAGCAAGGATTCGTTCCCCGTCCAATTATCGGGGCCCACTGGTAGTTGTCAAGTGTCAAGATTTTCCACGAACCGCGTTGCGAAAAACAAGCCCCGTGGCATTCCTGGCAGCCCTGTGTACGACTGGCGGGGCCGCGCTCCGTTCGCCCGGGAGGCGGCCTCGAGAGATATCATTCCACCGCCTTCTGCACCGTGGCGTCGAGAATGCCGAAGAGGAACTCCTCTTCAGGCTCGCGCCAGAGGGCGAGATTGCCGCTGATTTCGACCGGGTCGTACTGATCGAGGTCGGTCTTGGCTGCCCCCGCGAGTTCGATGTAAAGAACCTCGTTCGGTTCGGGGGCCGCGCAATAGTAGCAGCAGGTGGGGAAAGGGAGGAGGATAAAGGTGTTAACATCTGCGTAGTCGTCGAGCGGAGCCATGAATCCAACGAGCGAAACGACCTTGCCGTCAAGGGCAGTAAGCTCTTCCGGGAACGAGCGCTCCTCGCCGTATTCGCCTTCGCTGTCCCGGAGGAAGTCCCATGAGAGGGCAGGTTGATCAGCGGGCGTTGGGGGACTCGTCGGGGGTGTCGCCGAAGGGGCGTCGGCCGGCGCGGCCGTTTGCGAAAGCGCGAGGGAGGAAGGGGCTTTGGCCTCGGACGGCGGGCGTGATAGGACCTCATCCGCGTGCGAGATCAGTACGCGGTGGATGAGGAATCCTCCGGCCGCAGCGGCCGCCACGAGGATGGCGATCAGGGCGATTCTCACCATGGTGGCTCTCTTACCGAGCGTGTTTTTGGCCCAGATCTAGTCAACTACTTGTGGGTAGAAGTCGGTCATCTTGGCGAGAGTCCCCGGACGACCTCGGTCGTGTAGGCCTGCCAGGCGGGAAGGACGCCAGCGGCGAGTCCTGCGGCGAACACTACGCCGGAGGCAAGTAATTCGGAAGCGGAGAAGCTGAGGGCGTTAGCCGCGATTCCGGTGCTGAGGTAGAGCCCCCGCCCGAGGGCTGCTGAGGCCGCGTGGCCGAGCAGCAATCCGCCGGCGACGCCCAAAAGGGAGATGGTGAAAGCTTCAAGGAATACCATACCGAACACTTCCGACGCGGATGCGCCCAGGCCCCTCATTATTGCCAGGTCGCGGCTCCGCTGCGCCGTGGCGAGGTAGAGGCTTACAAGTATCGAGAGGGCGGCAACGAGGACGACCAAATAGCCGATAGCAAGGAGGATCTTCTGGGAGGGCATGAGAAGCTGGGCGGCGAATTTTGCGATCTGCATCGCGGGGATGACGGCCATTGCGTTGTAGCGCGCGTTCACGGATTCGACGAAGGAGAAGCGCCGGGCTGCGGACTTGAGCCTTATAAGCACCGCGGTGACTTCCGTTTCCTCGTGAGGCTGCTCGTCATGTCCATGAATCAGCCAGACAGAGTGCAAGGAGGTGAAGAGGGCGCGGTCGTTGGCAGTGTGGGTGGGCTGGAGTATGCCGACGACGGTGTAAGGTGATGCGCGATGCTCGGCTGCTCTGTGCGTTGCGGCGACTCCGTGAGCTGCGACAATCTCGTCTCCGGGCTTGAGTCCACAGCTTCGCGCGACGGAGCTGCCGGCGACAATTTCCATGTGTTTTTCGAAGAGGCTCCCTTCGCCTAAACGAAACAGAGGCGCGCGCTTAGCTGATTTGTTTTGCGCGCGCTCCTGCCGGAAGAATTCGAGGGTTGTTCCGACTATGCGAAAGCCGCGGTAGTTGTCGCCCAAACCCAGCGGATAAGCGCCAGCCACATGCGGGTTGCTCTTGAGCTTTTCATAGTCTGAATAAAGGATGTTGCCTGTTGGCACGTCGAGGTAATAAATGGTGCTGAGCGTTAGCTGGAGTGGACTTCCCTTGGCGCCTGCGACAACGTCGTAGGATTGGCTTTCTTCAATGAAAGTTCGGTAGGCTTCTCTGCGGAGGGTCATAACCGAGGAGATGAGAGCGACACCCAGGGCGACGGAGAATGCGGTGAGAGAGGTGGCAAGCCGCCTGCGCCACAAGTAGTTCCACGCTATATGAAAGAGGTTCATTCTTGCCTTATGAGATCTGAACAGTCAAAGGATCTGGGAAGCAAAGACGCGATGGAAGGGTCGTGCGTGACTATGAGGAGCGTCGAGGAGAGTTCACGCCATAATGAGAGAAGCAGCTTGGTTACGGAATGTGCGGATGCGGGGTCGAGGTTTGCGGTAGGCTCGTCGGCGAGGAGGACTCTGGGGCTATTGGCAATGGCGCGGGCGATGGCGACGCGCTGCTGCTCGCCGACCGAGAGTTGGTCGGGGCGAGAGGTAAGGCGGTGGGAAAGTCCCACTCTCTCCAGCATCTGCCGCGCACGCTGGCGTCGCCCGCGCGGCGGGACGGCCCTGGCAAACCGCATGCCTATAAGTACGTTCTGGAGCGTAGTAAAGGGGGTGAGCAGGTTGAATGTTTGGTAGATGAAGCCGAGGTGCTCGCGGCGGAATCGGTCGGCTTGTTTGTGAGGGAGTGTGTCAACGCGAACACCGGCCACTTCGATTTCACCGGCGTCGGGTTTGAGGAGACCTGAGATGAGGTTGAGCAGAGTGGTCTTGCCACAGCCGCTCGGCCCCGTGATGGCGACTGCCTCGTCTGGCTCGACCTCAAAACGTTCGAGGAAGAAAGTGGTGAGTGAAGTTCGATTCTCTCCGGCGTTGCCGAGCGTGCGGCGGCAGTTTTCTACTCTGATAAGTGCCATGCTGATAGCCAACTTCCGACGAGGGGGTGCGCCCAATCCCGACAAGAAAACTGATTGTAGCCGGTTTGGGATGGTGAGGCAAGCGGTCGAAGTCGGGATGGCTTGGGGCGAGAGAATTCTTCACTCTTAGTGTGAACAAGCTCAATGCCCAGCCTGTCGCGAGGGTTGTGCTGGAAACGGCTGAGGGGAATGGTAGAATGATGCAGCAGCAACCTGCCTGGCGCGGCCCGCCTGGGGGATGGTGTGGCGGGCGAGTCTAAGGAAACGTCTCAAGTGCAAAAGGAGGGTGTAGATGCGTCTTTCGAAAGCAGTTTGGCTGATAAGTCTTGTCGTCATGTGCGTGTGGCTTGTATCAGGTGAACTCCTTGCACAGGCAGAGGAGGGCGAGTCGGCCAGGCAGAGAGCGCCTCGGCCCAGGAGCACGAGGGAGGCGACAGCCCTGCCGCTCGAGGAGCTGTTTGAAGGCCGCGATGTGAAGCTTCTAGGCCACGGGCTTTTGACAGACGAGTACGCTTACGATGATTTCCCTTCCCTGGCCGTAGGGTCAGATGGCACGGCTTGGGTCGTTTACACTGCTTTCGTGGGCGACGAGGATGAACTGCGAGTCCGCAAGTATTCGGGGGGGCGGTGGAATACTTTCACGCGCGTGCCCGGCGTCTCGGGAGATGTATGGATGCCAAAGGCAGTGGTTACTCCCGACGCGCGGCTGTGGGTTATCTGGTCGCAGCAGGTGAAAGGGAACTGGGACGTATACGCAAGGGCGCTTGAGGGGAAGAGTTGGTTGAAGCTCCATAGACTGACCGACTCGCCGTTGCCGGATATAAACCCATCGGTGTTTCTGGATGGGCAAGGGCGAATCCTGGTTGTGTGGCAGGGGTTCCGGGACGGTCGGTCGGATATCTTCCTGAAGATTCTTGATTCGAACAGGTGGTCGGAGGAGATACAGATCTCCGACGATCCGGGCAACGACTGGTTCCCGTCTGTGACTGAGGACAGCAAAGGGCGGATTTATGTTGCCTGGGACAGCTATCGAACGGGGAACTACGATGTCTATCTTCGAACCTATTTCAACGGTGAGCTGAGCGACGTGGTCCAGACGACTTCTGAGATCAACTATCAGGTTAATGCTTCCGTTGCTTGCGACAAGGACGACCGTGTATGGCTGGCATGGGAGTACGGGGACGAGAACTGGGCGAAAGATCAAGGATACACCGTGCGGGCGCGTAGGGTAGGGAGCTTTATTTACGGGTACAGGAACATCAAGGTGAAGGTGCTTTCGAACGGGGCGGAAATGCAGCCGGTAGGAGAGGTAATGGCTGCGCTCCCGCTTCAGGAGCGCAGCATGATCCAGCGGCCTGTGCTGACGGCGGCCCCAGATGGTCGGGTATGGATGGTTTTCCGGCACAGGTGGATGGGCAAGCCGCGGCTGAAGAAGGCCTGCTGGGTGGAGTATGTGACGTGGTACAAGGGAGATGGCTGGGCGGAGCCTGCGCCGCTTCCGGAGAGCCGCGGCAGGCTGAGCGGCTACAGCAGCATAGCCCCCACCCCGCAAGGGAGCCTATGGGCTGCCTGGCCGACCGATAACCGGCAGATGAGGAACTTTCACCAGCCTGTACACGACGACATCTACGCGGGGACGCTGCAGCCGGTAAGCGCGCTTGGAGAGATAAGGCTTGAGCCGTACACCAAAGTGGAAGAACGGGACGTCCGACCCGGCCCCATAGACGAGCCGGGGGATGTGGCTGCGGTGCGGGGCTACAGGGCAAGGGTTGACGGCGAGGAGTACAGAATCGTGCGCGGCGACCTGCACCGGCATACGGAGTTTTCCTGGGACAACGGCGGGAGGACGGACGGCTCGATTATCGAGTTCTACCGATACATGATGGACGCGGCGGCGATGGATTTCGGGGCGATTACGGACCATAACGCCGGGGGAGATTACAAGTACTGGTACTGGCTGACGCAGAAGTCATCGGATCTTTTCAACTCCTCCGGGGGCTTCGTTCCGCTTTATGGATACGAGCGAAGCGCGGTGTATCCGTGGGGTCACCGAAACGTCTTCCACGTGCAGCGCGGTGTGCCGGTGGTCTCGTTCTTTACGTACCCGGACTACAAGGGGGCAAGGCCGGGGGTGGGTAGCGGCGCCCTCATGGAGAACGATTCAGAACTTCTGTTCGAGGAGCTGGAGAAAACGGGAGGCGTTGCGATTTCACATACGTCGGCGACAAACATGGGTACTGACTGGTCAGTCTACGGCGGTGAGGTGGAACCGGTGGTTGAGATATTCCAGGGGTGCCGTATTTCTTACGAGTACGAGGGGGCGCCTCGCGCGGCGGAAGGAGAGGGCAAGTCGCCCGGCGGATACAAGCCGGCTGGGTTTGTGTGGAATGCCTGGGAGAAAGGATACAGGTTGGGGGTGATAGCAAGCTCGGACCACGTCTCGACCCATATATCCTACGCGATGGTATATGCGGAAGATTTTTCGAGGGAGGGGATAATCGAGGGGATCAGAAAACGGCATACGTACGGCGCGACGGACAACATATTGCTGGACTACAGGATAGGCGAGCACCTTATGGGCGAAGAATTCGAGACGTCGGAGCAGCCGGTGCTGAAGGTGGAGGTCCGGGGGACGGGGCCGGTTTCGCGCGTGGACGTCATAAAGAATAACACTTTCCTCCACGCGGTCGAACC
Source organism: uncultured Planctomycetota bacterium (assembly GCA_964622675.1). Lineage (GTDB taxonomy): Bacteria > Planctomycetota > DG-23 > CAZBND01 > CAZBND01 > CAZUUK01. Next base: position 42,534 of record CAZUUK010000023.1, read on the forward strand.
CGGCCGGCAGGAGGTGGCGTTTTCGTACATGGATGTGAACGCCGAGCCGGGGACAAGCTACTACTACGTTCGCGTGCAGCAGGAAGACGGTGAGATGGCCTGGTCGTCGCCTATATGGGTTAGCTACAAGCCGTAGGCGAGCTGTTGGAATCCTTATAAGTCGTTGGAGCTTTCGCGATTATGACCGAGCGTCGCTTGAGGGCCCCTGGGATTTTTTTCATTTGCCTGGTCGGGCTGGCGATTTTGCTGCGAGTTGTGGGTGTACTAAAGAGCATCGGGGGCGTAGACAGCGCAGTTTTCATCACACTCGTTGGCGGGAGCCGGATTTTCTACGAAGCCTTCGTTGGGCTGTTCCGCAGGCGGATTTCGGCTGATCTGGCCGTTTCGATTGCCGCTCTGGCGGCGCTTTACGTCGGTGAAGCGGTAGCTGCTGCGGAGGTGATATTCATCATGCTGGTGGGAGGGGCGCTTGAGTCGTTGGCGGCGGGTCGGACGGCGCGCGCCATAGAAATGCTGGCGAAGCTCGTGCCTCAGCAGGCGCTTTTGCGGCGCGACGGGAGGGAGGAAAAGGTTCCCATTGAGCGAGTACGCCCGGGGGATACGGTGATTCTCCGGCCGGGGGAGCGGATTCCCGTTGACGGGAGAGTGAATGACGGGAGATGCGTCGTGGATGAGAGCGCATTGACCGGCGAGGCCATGCCCGTTGATAAGGTGCCGGGAGGGCGGGTGCTGGCGGGGACGTTCGTGCTTTCCGGGACGGGGCAGGTTGAAGTGGAGAGTGTGGGCGGGGAGTCGGTTCTGGGTAAAGTTGTTGACCTGGTGAAAGAGGCGCAGGAGAAGAAGGCTCCCACGGAGCGAACGGCGGATCGGTACGTGAAGTTCTTCGTTCCATTCGTTCTCGTCGCGGCGCTTGCGACATTTCTGGTCACGCGAGACCCCCTGAGGGCGGTAGCGGTTTTGATAGTCGCGTGTCCGTGTGCGCTTGTGCTTGCCACGCCGACGGCTGTCGTTTCGGCGATGGGGAGGCTTGCGCGGGAAGGAATCCTGGTAAGGAGCGGCGAGGCTCTTGAGCTGGCGGGAAAGGTGAACTGCGTGATGTTCGATAAGACGGGGACGCTGACGCAGGGGAGGCCGGCGATCAGGAAACTGGCTCCGATCGAGGGTGTAAGCGAAGATGAGTTGCTGCATGTGGCTGCCGGGGCAGAGTTGCGGTCCGAACACCTGCTGGCGAGTGTTATCGTGTCGGAGGCGAGAGCGAGAGGCATAGCGGTTGAGGAGCCGAAGGAATTCAGTTCACTGGTTTCGAAGGGGGTAGTTTCCGCTGTGGCCGAGCGCAGTGTGGTGGTAGGCAATGAAGCTCTGATGGAGGAGTGTGGTGTTTCGATTCCTGAATGGGCTGCAGAAGAGGCGGGACGTATGGGAGGGGAGGGGATGACGGCGGTTTTTGTGGGAGGGGACAGCAAGTTTCTTGGCATTATCGGGGTGGGTGACGAGGCGAGGCCCGAGGCGGCGGAGGCGGTGCGCGCTTTGAGAGGACTGGGTGTTGAGCAGATCGGCCTGGTAACAGGTGATTCGGCGGCAGCCGCTAATGCCGTGGCAAGGGAGGTGGGTATAAGAAAGGTGGCGGCGAGACTCCTGCCCCAGGACAAGGTGAAAGTGATTTCGGAGGCTAAGGCGGCCGGGTCGGTGACTGCGATGGTGGGGGATGGGGTCAACGATGCGCCTGCGCTTACCCACGCGGACGTTGGCATCGCTATGGGCGGCATAGGGGCGGATATTTCGATAGAGGCCGGTGACGTTGTGGTGATGGGGGACCAACTGACGAAGGTTCCGAGAATGATCCTTGTTGCGAGAAACAGCCTGGCGGTAATCAAGGAGAATATCCTCGGATTTGCCATAGGGTTGAATGTGCTGGCGATGTTTGCCGCTTCGTGGGGCTTTGTGAGGCCGATCAGTGCGGCGATTGTGCACCAGGTGAGTTCGCTGCTGGTGGTACTGAATTCACTGCGGCTGCTTTCCGGTGGGAGGCTGGGACGGAGGAGTCTGGTAGAGACTGTGCAGGGGTTGGCGGAGCTGCCGCGGCAGATTTTGCGAAGGTTGGGCGGCCTTTCATGGGTCGGAGCGTGGCGTTCGTTGAGGCGATTCAGGAAACCGATTGGGGCGGCTGTGGTTTTGGGAGCCTTGACGATCTATTTGTGCTCGGGGGTTTACGCAGTTCGTGCGGAAGAGGTCGCGGTGCTGCTGCGGTTTGGGAGCGTGCGAAATGCTGATGTTAAGCCCGGCCTTCATTACCATTTGCCGTGGCCGGTCGAGGAGGTGAGGCGCGTTGTGCTGAGAGGGCTGAGGAGGGTGGAGATAGGGTATACGGCGGTTCAGGCGGGGAGGGAACGCGCGACGGTTGGGTGGAACGTCCCACATGGGGCGGGCGAAGGATACGTCGAATCGCTGGCGCCGACAGGCGACGAGAACCTTGTGGTAATTGCGATGACGGTTCAGTACAGCGTGTCGGACACGGCAATGTTCCTTTTTAGGACAACAGATCCCGATGAGGTCGTTAGGAAATCCGCCGAGTCAGCCCTGCGAAGCGTTTTGGCCGGGAAGAGGTTCGAGGAGGCGCTGACGTTCGGTCGGCCGGAGATCGAGAAGGAAGCCGCGGCTGTTATGCAGGAGTCGTTTGGAGCGTTGGACATCGGGGTGCAGCTTGAGCAGTTTCGGCTGACCGAACTTCATCCACCGGCGGAAGTGATCGAGGCGTATCGGCACGTGGCAAGTGCTTCTGAAGAGAGAGATATGCTTGTTGACTTGGCTGAGGCTTACCGCAATCGGTCTGTGATTGTGGCGAAGGGTGAGGCGAAGGGGGAGCTGTTGAGGGCCGAGGGGTTCGCGGCCGAGAGGGTGGTGGGTGCAGAGGGGGAGTCTTTTCGCTTTCTCAGGCAACTGCAGGCTTATATGGGCGCGTCGGCGGTAACGAGGACGAGGCTTTTCATTGAGACGATGGAGGCGGCGCTTGCGGGGGTCGAGAAATATGTGCTGTACGCTCCGGTTCAGCGCTCCGCGGATGTGATTTTCCTCCCGGGGCTCGAATCCCTGGTTCCGATAATGCCAACGCTTACAGAGCCGAGACTTCCCGCATTGATGCTGGAGGAGGAACATTTAAATGAGGAATAAAATTATAGCCGCTGCTGTGGCGGTAGTGGCCGTCATTTTGGTGCTCAGAAGCGTGTTCGTCGTTTCGCCGACGCAGTACGTGATCGTGACGCAATTCGGCAAGCCAATACGCACGATAACGCAAGCCGGGCTTTACGGGAAGCTTCCGTACCAGAGCAGGCTTGTATTCGACAACCGGCTGCAAGTTTACGACCCCAAGCCGTTTGAGCTCTATACGCTCAGCGGCGAGGATGCTTCGGAAGGAGAGAGCCCAAGCGTCGGGGAGAACGTTGACGTTGACGTCTATGTGTGCTGGCGGATAGGAGAGCCTTTGAAGTTTCTGCAGCGGGTTGTGGCTTTCGGGGATCCGGAGTTTTACCTGTACGACTTGGTCAGGTCGGAGCTGTCGGCGATAGTGGCGAAGTCTCGGCTGTCGGAGTTGCTCAGAACGGATGAACCTTCGAGGATACCCGAGATAGGGAGGGAGGTAACTGCGCGCTGCAGGGATATAGCGTGGGACCGCTACGGTATCGAAATTGTGGACGCGCGGGTGAAGCGTCTGAATTTCCCGGCGCAAAACCGGCCCAGCGTATTCGAGAGGATGCGAGCGGAGCGCGAACGCGAGGCCGCCAGGTACCGTGCTGAGGGAGAGGGACAGGCGACGGCGATCAAGGCTGAGGCGGACAAGGAGGTGCAGGAACTCCTGGCGGAGGCGCGGAAGAAGGCGGAGATGATCAAAGGCGAGGCGGATGCAACGGCTACTAAAATATACGGGGATGCGTACTCGCACGCTCCGGAGTTCTATCGTTTCATCCGGACGCTGGACGCTTACAGAAGATTTCTGGACGACAAGACGACGTTGGTGCTGTCGGGCGATTCGGACCTGCTGAGTCTGCTGGTTGAGCCCGGGATATCCGGCAGCGACGTCTCCGTCAGTGTCGGCGAGCCGGGGGGAGGAACTAGAGCTCCTTCGGAATCTGATCCGGCGGGTAACGTTCACGTGGAGGAAGTGGATTAGGTATGAAGGCCGCGCGAATACGACGCATAGCAACGGGCATAGTCATTCTGGCAGCGGCGGGAGGGTTGCTGGGGACGAGCATATACACCGTCAGGCCGCAGCAGCAGGCGATCGTGCAACGCTTCGGAAGAGTGGTGCGGACCGGGTTGCTGCCGGGCCCTCATCTGAAGTTTCCGTTCCCTGTTGAAAGAGTCCGCAAGGTGAAGGTTGCGTCGGTTAAGAGAGTGGGCGTGGGCTTTGAGGTCTCGG